>CAZOLK010000055.1:0-25164 GCA_964580325.1 uncultured Verrucomicrobiota bacterium
GGGAGGCACCGTTGTTACTCAATCGTATTCAAACGTTCGATCTACTGGCTCATACATTTGAGGTGATTGATTTGGAGTCGCCTGTTTCTGCTGTCGGATCTGACAGCACTGCATTTCCACCATCCAGAAACCAAGTTGGAACTGGGAGTTGAACTGACGCAAAACGGGCCAATGTGTTGCTTGCAGGCACGAAGCATTCAGCAGGCTAAAGCCTGGACTACAAACGTAATCTGACCTCTATCTCCGCGGTCGCGACAAAGCTCCGACCTTCATGGAGCAGCGATTGATCGACTCAATCGTTGGGGCCGTTGCGGCCCTGTGGTCCGACGAGATGGCAACGTGATTAATGAGAGCATTTCCAATTTTATTTTATTTATTAACCCAAAAGTCTGCTTTTCTGGAGTTGTCGTTCAGCGTATACTCTTCTTCATGGATAATCAAAAGCGCCAGGATACGCACGGAGCGTCGCAACCGGAAGGTTCCCATCCTCTTGCGTTCAAAACAACCATCGATGCCGACAGCCCGGCCGTAATCATATCTAGCGAGGATGTAGAAACGCTTTGGGCCGTGGTGCTTGATGAAGAAGATGAAGCGCAGGCGCGCAAGACCCTGAAACCGCGACGCTTCGACCTGCTCTATCAGACGCGGATTTCCCATCAACTCCATCTGCGGCTGAAGGAAACCGCGGATAAAGGCGTACACAAGCAGCCCGCGGCTGAATATGAATTGATGGAAAAAATCGCCGAAGGCGGCGTGGGCCAGATCTACGAGGCGCACCAAACTTGCCTGAACAGAACCATTGCCCTGAAAATGCTGCGTCCCGACAGAATGAAACAAGCCGAACGACGCGACGATTTTCTGGCCGAAGCCGCGGTTATGGCCAATTTAGAGCATCCGCATATTCTACCGGTGCATGACGTGGGCATCAATGCCCAACAGCGCCCGTTTTACGCCATGAAACACGTGCACGGCGAAGATTGGTGCATGGCCATGGAAAAACGGGACCTGGACGATAATCTCGACATCCTGCTCAAGGTTTGCGATGCCGTGGCATTTGCCCATAGCCACAATGTAATCCATCGCGATTTAAAACCGGAAAACGTCATGCTGGGTGAATTCGGCGAGGTGCTGGTTATGGATTGGGGGTTGGCGAGTTCCGTGGCCGATGGCAGCAAAGCCGACCTGCTCACCAGCCGCAAAGCGCTCAGCGGGACGCCGGCTTATATGGCACCGGAAATGGCCCGCGGCCAGGTTTTGTGCATTGGTAAACGCAGCGATGTCTACCTGCTGGGTGCGATTTTGTATGAAATTATAACCGGTTTTCCACCCCATCGCGGCAAAGATATTTACCAATGCCTGGCCAATGCCGCCAATAACAAGATCACCCCGACCCGGAAAAAGAGCGAGTTGCTCAACATTTCCCTGAAAGCCATGGCTCATAGACCGGAAGAACGTTTTGCCAACGTTGAAGCATTCCGTGATGCACTCCGCGATTACCGCCGTCATGCGGAAAGCATCGGCCTGACCGAGCGCGCCCTGGACGAGGAGCATCGCGCCGGCGCTGAACACAATTACGACCTGTTCGCCCAGACCATAGCCCATTTTCAGCAAGCCTTGAGCTTGTGGGCCGAAAACCAGCGCGCCCGTGAGGGCCTGAGCCATGCGCGTTGGCATTACGCCGAGCTGGCGTTTGATTCCGGCGATTTCGGCCTGGCCGGAAGCTTACTGGACCCTGGCGACCCGGCTCATGCAAATGCTTTAAAACGGCTGGTATCCGCACGCCACCATGCGGCTCGAAAGGCCCATCGGATATGGATGCTGCGCTTGATCGAAATCTTCGTCGTCATCGGCATCGCGGGCTTCATGGCCTGGTTCTCCAGCGACTGGTTTCAACGCTTCGGCAAGTGGAAACTTGTTTATCGAGAAGAGTATCGCAAATCCTCCACATCGACGGGGCTGGAATTCGTCAGCCGAGCTGGCCGGAGCGCCCCTGTAAAAACCGCCCAGGCCGGCGGGCTGGTTTTACGAAACAGCGAACCTGTTGTTTGGTTCAAGAACATCCGGATCAACGGCGATGTAAAGGTCGAACTGACTGCACGTTGGGAACAGGATGCGGAAGGCCTTGACATCTTTATCAATGCCCAGCGCGCTGCAGAACCGGATCGTCAATACGTACCGGTCGGCTACTCCTGTCATGTCGGCGGTTGGCTGAACACACTCCACGCCATCTCTCGCAACGATAGTTCGGGTATGCCTTCCAGCGCGAATGCCGTGGACGCCGGCCTGACGCCGCGGCAAACGTACCGCATCGTATTTCAACGCTTAGACGACCTGCTGACGCTGACCCTGAATGGGCGTACGGTATTGTGTAAGCTGGATCCACTGCCGCTCCGCGGCGAATCGTTCGGCAGCATCGGTTTTCGGTCGCACGGCCATCTGACCATACTGTCCAGCGAAGTCTGGCGCAGAGCATTGCCGCGTAAAACAACGCCACTGCTGGCCGGCGATACCCTGATGGCGTTACACCACCAGCGGGAAGCCAGCGCTACCTATCACCGCATTGCCATGGATTTTTCCCACGGGTCGCTGGAGGAACGAGCGCTGGCCAAAGCTTATCTGGCTGGTTGCCGCACGCCCCGGTCGGAGACGGTCATTCCGGTTGATGCGTTGAAACGGATGCATGAACAGTACCCGAGATCGCCCTATCTCATGGCCATGCTCGAGGAGAAATGCCTGCGCCGTTGGTCTCGCGGAGAATTCGAAGCCGCCTTGGACGAAGCGACCGCCATCCTGCGCATGCATGCCAACTCGCGCATTGCCCTGCGACTGCTTGAAAAACGTCCAGCCGGTTTGCCCGGGACGATCAGCGATCGGTTGCTCGAATCGGTGGCAGGCACACGCCAGGTACGTGTAATCGATGTTTCGAGGATGGGTTTAACGGACTTAGAGTGGGCGGTCGGACTTGAATTACGTCATCTCAACTGCCGGGGCAACCGCATCAGCGACCTGACCCCTCTGGAAAACATGCCGTTATTAACCCTTGATTGCAGCGACAACATGCTCCAATCGCTGCACCCGCTTAAAACAAAAGAACTAAGCCGTTTGGAAAGCTCGGGCAATCCATTTCCTTGAAAAAGCAGCGAACAAGCGCTATTATACACCCAATGTGCATACAAATATGAACAAATGGCATAAGCTACTGTTATCAAACAAGGTTCAACAGAGCCTGGTTGTCCTGTTGAGCGGACTTCTGGTCTGGTTGCTCGTTTTACTGCTGGACCTGGAAACACCGAGCATCACGGCCATCATCGTCCTGGTATTATCCTCGCTGGTCGCCGGCAGCCTCATCATGCTGCTGCTCACAAAGAGTCGCAACCAGGAAAGGTCGCTGCACGAAATCGTCAAACGCCAGGAGCGCCAAATCGCCGAGACGACGAAACGACTAGACGACAACGAGGCGCACCACAAACAGATCCTGGAGGAATGCGAGCGGACGCACGTTGCGGAGCGCATTCGCCTTCGCGAAGAAGCCGAAAACCTGGAAGAGAAATTGCAAAACGCCAATCGCATCAAACAGGCCTTTCTCGCCAATATCACCCATGAAATCCGCACACCCATGAACGCCATTGCCGGCTTGAGCAATCTCCTGACACGCACGGAATTATCGACCATGCAAAAGGAGTATGTCGACAGCATCTCCCGCGCCACGGAAACGCTGCTGAACATCATCAACGATATTCTCGACGCTTCCAGCATTGAAAAAGGCAGTGTCAAGCTGGATAAAACCTTGTTTGATATGGAAAAAGTGCTCCATGATGCACTCGATATTGCCCGCAACAAGGCGGAACGCAAAGCGCTGGTCGTCGAATTGAAGCAGGATCCGCGCACACCCACAGTAGTGATCGGCGATCCGGGCCGTCTGCAGCAGGTGCTGATGAACCTGTTGGACAATGCCGTCAAGTTCACCAACCGCGGCGAAATCGTTCTCAGCGTTCAGTTACGTGAATTAAAAGCGCGCGAACACCGCGTCGTGCTCGATTTTTCCGTGCGCGATACGGGCATTGGTATCAGTCGCGATGCCATGTCCAAACTGTTTCGCACGTTCAACCACTCCGATGCCAATGCTTCGAAATCGCTCGGCGGCACGGGATTAGGCCTGGCCATCTGCAAGCGCCTGGTGGAATTGATGGAGGGCGCCTTCCGCATCGACAGCGAACCCGGGCGCGGCAGCGTTTTCAGTTTCGACGCCCTATTCAATCTGCCCACCAAACAGGACGCGGTCGAGACGCGCTCGCACGAGATATCCGAATCGACCCGCATGCGCCTGCTTGATTCGACCCGCGGCAAAACACTGCTCTCGCTGCTTCCCGAAGAGCTTCCCGGCATCGACATTGTCACCGCTTTACGGCGGATGCAGGGCAACCAGCAATTGCTTCGTCGCTTGATCATCATGTTCCGCTCGCAAAACCAGGATACATTGACGCGCGCGCACAACGCACTGAAGAATGGTAAAACCCAGGAAGCCGAGTACCTGATCCATAGTATGAAGGGCGCGGCCGCCAATATTGCCGCGTGCGAACTGGAAAACGCGGCCCAAGACCTGGTGACGGCCTTGCGCAAGCAGGAAAGTGAACGTTACGATGTCTTGCTCACCTTGCTGGACAAAAAAATGCGTCCAGTGCTGCTGGCCTCCACGATCCTGGAAAAATCCTATATGTTCGACGAAGAAGATACCATTCGTTGCGGAAACAATCACGTAATGGTCGACGCAGTGCGGCCCATCATGGCTAAAGTCATGCACTATCTCAGGCAGCACCACCTCAATGCCCGCAAAGGCACGGACATGCTATGCGCCCAATTCAGCGGCAGCTACCACGCGGTTGATTTTCGCAAAGTGCACAAAGCCGTCAAGGCGCTGGATTACGAACACGCTCTCGATCACCTGGAGCATCTGGCCGTGATCCTTGAACTCGAACCGACATCCCTGACAATAGAAGGCGCCGAACTAGTCGCCAAAGAAGCGCAAAAGCAAGCCGAATCACGCGCCCGAATTCTGGTGGTTGACGATGTGCCGGCCAACATCGAACTGGTCGACCAGATCCTTACCGCCGATTATGATGTCTTTTTCTCCTGCACCGGCGCTGAATCGCTGCAAATAGCGCGCAGGGAATTGCCGGATCTGGTTCTGCTGGACATCATGATGCCTGGCATGGATGGCTACGAGGTTTGCCATCGCTTGCGAGAGATGCCGGATACAGCCGGCATTCCCGTGATCTTTCTAACTGCCAGGACACAGGCCGTCGACGTGATCCAGGGCTTTCTGACTGGCGGCGTCGATTATGTGACCAAGCCCTTCCAACCCGAGGAACTGGTGGCCAGGACCCGTACGCATATACAGTTGAAACGCAACAACGAAAAACTGGAACGGATGCTCAGGGAACTTCGGGAAACGCAACAGCAATTGGTACGCCAGGAGCGTCTCGGCGCTTTGGGACAGATGGCGCGCGGCATTGCCCATAATTTCAACAACGCGTTGCAACCCATTCTCTTCTCCGCCGGCATGTTAAATGGCAACCCCATGATTCTGGGACATAAAGAGGCTGGCGAAAAAGTCATTCAGGATATCCTCAACGCCACCCGTTCGGCAGCCAAGACCGTTAAGCGCCTGATCAATTTCTATCGATCCGCGGGACGTGCCGACAAGATGCCGGTCGATGTGCAGGAAGTCGCTGTCGCGGTGATCGAAGCCACACGCGCCAGTTGGCAGGACAACGCCCTGCTTTCCGGAAAGTACATCCAGTTGTTGCGTGAAATAACGCCTGACGTCTCTGTTCACGGCGTCTACGAGGAAATTCGCGAAATCTTCCTCAACTTGATCCTGAACGCCATTGCCGCTATTTCCGAAAACGGCAACATCATCATACGCGTCAGCAAAGAAGCCCCGTTTGCCCTAATCGAAGTCGAAGACGATGGCGTCGGCATGTCCGAAGAGGTGAAAAGCCGTTGTTTTGAACCGTTCTACAGCACTGACGTGCAATGTGGGCGCGGCCTGGGTCTTTCCTCGGTGTTCGGCATTGTCAAACGCCATGATGGACGTATAGAGGTTGACAGCAAAGTCGGTTGTGGTACATGCATGCGCGTATACCTGCCGCTCGACAAAACCGCGCCCAAACACAGGGGTACGCCGGTCACGCGCAACGAAGAGCACATCCCAGACCTGAAAGACTTGCGCCTGCTCTGGATCGATGACGATCCCCTCACTTCGACCTCTATCGCCGATGTGTTGCGCGAATACGGGATGCAGGTGACCGCCGTGTCAACTGGCGGTGAAGCCTGGGAACAGTTCAAGGCATCCGAATTCGACCTGGTCATCACGGATTATGCGTTACCGGAAATAGGCGGCTTGCAATTGGCACGGCAGATGAAGGAACGCAATCTCAAAACGCCGATCATCATTTTGACCGCGTTTGGACATATCGTCACGGCTCATAAGGAGTACCCCCGCTACATCGACCTGTTGTTGCACAAACCGATCACGGCCGAACTCTTGATGCACAGCATCTCTGCCGTCATGCACCGGCGCGGCGGCATGGAGGAGGGCGCGCAGTGGTTCGACAATTTCGAAACCGCTGAGGAGTAAAAAAGCAATGGCGATATCGGGGGACTTGGAACTCAAACAGCTTTCATGCAAATGCTGCCATTGTGACCGCCAAAACCGAGGGAATTGCTCAGGCATGCCTTGATTCTAGCTTCGCGGGCTTCTTTGGGGACATAATCCAGATCGCATTCCGGATCCGGATTTTCGTAGTTGATGGTCGGTGGGATTATGCTGTGCTTGAGGGCCATGGCACAGGCAATGGCTTCAATGCCGCCCGCGGCACCAAGAAGATGTCCTGTCATCGACTTGGTCGAGCTGATCATCATGCGTCTGGCGTGCTCCTCGCCGAACGCTTGTTTAATGGCCTTGGTTTCACCTTTGTCGTTCAGCTTGGTGCTGGTACCGTGGGCATTGATATAATCGATATCCTCCGGATTCAATCCCGCCGATTCCACAGCCTGGCGCATTGCTCGTTCCGCGCCTTCACCGCCCTCATCCGGTGCCGTGATATGATACGCATCGCATGTGCGGCCAAAACCGGATAAAAGCCCATAAATTTTCGCATCGCGTTTCCTGGCGTGCTCGAGTTCCTCCAGCACCAAAATTCCGGCGCCTTCGGCAATGATGAATCCATCGCGCTCGGCATCGAAAGGACGGCTGGCCCGCTGGGGTTCGTCGTTGCGTGTGGAGAGCGCTTTCATGGCGGCAAAACCGCCCACGCCTAGTTCGCAGATGGGCGCTTCCGACCCACCGGCCAGGATGATATCGGCCTCGCCGCTGGCAATGATGTTCATACCGTCACCCAGGCTGTGCGTCCCTGATGCGCATGCCGTGGTGATGCAGTGATTCGGCCCTTTCAAGCCGAACCGGATAGCTACATGACCAGCCATGATATTGGTGATCATCTGCGGAATCATGAACGGCGACAGGCGGCTGGGTCCTTTACTCGCCAGGATGCGAGCCTGCTGGAGCGTAGTGATCAAACCGCCGATGCCGGACCCGATGATGACGCCGGCACGCCGGACGTCTTCCCGGGAGAAGTCGAGGCCGGAATCTTCCACAGCCATAATCGCGGCGCTGAGACCGTATTGACAGAAAGGATCGAGGCGTTTCAATTCCTTCTTAGAGATAAACCGTTCTGGCTCCCATCCCATAACCTCCCCCGAAATCCGAGAGCTGAAATCCGAGACATCAAATTGCTGAGTCACACCGATGCCCGAGACGCCGTGAATAAGATTATCCCAAAAGGTTTCCAAGGTACTGCCTACCGGAGAAACCACTCCTAAACCCGTAATCGCCACTTCCCTTCTTGACATGCTCTGTCTCCTGTTTATGCTCGCGCTGGAGAGCTTTGAAAATTCCGGCTTTGCTTGACCGCACCTCTTATACGTCCGAAAAACCTTTCTCCTTAAGGTACGTGATTACATCGCCGACCGTGCGTAACTTTTCGGCATCTTCGTCAGGAATTTCAGCGCCGAATTCTTCTTCAAATGCCATGACCAATTCAACGGTATCCAATGAATCCGCGCCCAAATCCTCGATAAAGGATGCCTCGGGAGAGACCTGTTCCTCGTTCACGCCAAGCTGTTCGACAATAATATCTTTTACTTTATTTTGTAACGCCTCATCTTTTACTTTATCTTGCAATGCCATCTCGTTCTCCTCGTCATTTGCATTATGTTGTCAATTATGTAACCATACCACCACAAATCGTCAAAACCTGCCCTGTAATGTAGGAAGCCTCGTCGCCGGCCAGGAATGCGACAGCATTGGCGACATCTTCGGGTTCGCCAAGACGGGCCAGCGGGATGGCCTCCATCATCTTCGCTTTGCTCTCTTCCGGCATCGCTATGGTCATCTTGGTTTTGATGAAACCGGGGGCAACGGCATTGGCGCGAATATTGCGCGAAGCCATTTCCTTGGCCAGGGACTTGGTCAGCGCGATCAATCCGGCCTTGGAAGCCGCATAATTGCACTGCCCCGCATTGCCGACCAGGCCAATGATCGATGCCACGTTGACAATGCTGCCAGAGCGCTGTTTCATCATTTTCTTTGTCACGAACTTGCTAAACAGAAACGCGCCCTTGAGGTTCACGTTCAGCACGGCGTCCCAATCCGCTTCGGTCATGCGCGCCAGGAAACCATCCTTGGTGATGCCGGCGTTGTTGATCAAGACGTCGATTCGTTCGAAATCCTTTATAATATCGCCCACGGCCTGCTGAACCTGCTCGCCCTGGCTGACGTCGACGGCATAACACGCCACGCGCCGGCCAAGATCCCTTATTTTACCGGCTGTTTCGTCCAACCATTCCTTCCTCACATCGCAGAGAGCCAGATCCGCGCCCAAAGCCGCGAATTTTAGTGCAATGGCCTGCCCAATGCCTCGCGCAGCTCCGGTTACCAGCACTATCTTCCGATCAAAAGCACCCATGTCATCAACCTTACATTAGAGTTGTTCACAAACAGTTTCCACATCTGACAGGCTTTGAATGTTAAAGATGGACGCCTGCTTGTCAATACGCTTTATCAAACCAACCAATACTTTTCCCGGACCGCACTCGATGTAGCGGCCAATCCCCATCCCGCGCATCGCACACACATTGTCGACCCACCTTACGGAGGAAGTGACCTGGCGTATCATAGCCTCGCGAATCGCATCGCCGGCAACATGACAGCCACCCTCGACATTGGACAGCACGGGAGTTCGGGGGTCGCGAAAAGGGATGTCACGCAACATGGCCGCGAGTCGATCCGCCGCGGGCTGCATGAGTGTAGAATGGAACGCACCAGCCACTTTGAGACGCAGTGCGCGTTTGGCGCCCGCTTCTTTGGCCAGGATTTCGGCCTGGGCCACGGCCTCGACCGTTCCGGACAGCACGGTTTGCTGAGGCGAATTGAGGTTGGCCATCTCCGCGCCGCTCGCGGCGCAAATCTTCTCCAATGCATCGCGTTCCAATCCGATGACACTCAACATCCCGCCCTGTTGCTGTTCGCAGGCTTCCTGCATGAAACGACCGCGAGCCTGCAGCACACGCAAAGCATCCTCGAACGTCAACACGCCGGCCGCGTGCAGCGCCGCGTATTCACCGGAACTCAAGCCGGCGAATGCCGCTGGCGCCAAGTCGTCGCGCTTCTCGCAAAGCGCCTGCCAGGCAGCAATGCTTATGGTGAAAATAGCGGGTTGGGCGTGATCGGATCGGGTCAGTTCCTCGATCGGCCCCTGAAAACAGAGGGCCGCCAGGTTAAAATCCAGCATAGCGCTCGCCTTGTCGAACAAAGCGCGGCAAGCCGGCGATGCGTCGTAGAAGCTCTGCCCCATGCCGACGCTCTGGGCACCCTGTCCAGGAAAAACAAGTGCAGTTTTTGACATAAACACTCCTTCAGAATTCAAACAGCATGGCGCCCCAGGTAAATCCGCCGCCAAATGCGAGCCATAAAATTATATCGCCGTGCTGAATCCGTCCGTCGCGCACGGCTTCGTCCATGGCCAGGCCGATCGAAGCGCCCGAGGTATTACCATACTTTTCAATGTTGATGATAAAACGATCAAGAGAAACGTGCAGGCGCTGAGCCACGGCCTGGATGATGCGTATATTGGCCTGGTGCGGGATGACCCATTGAACATCGTCCACGGATAGGCCGCTGTGTTCGATACAGGCTTTGGCAGCCTCGCTCATTTTGGTCACTGCGTGTTTGTACACCTCACGGCCGTTCATTTTCAGATAATGCTGTCGGTCGCGCACGGTCTCGGCCGAGGCCGGCATGCGGCTACCGCCACCAGGAACGAGTAAAAGTTCGTACAGCGAACCGTCCGATCCTGTAACGGCACAGATAATGCCGCGGCCCTGGTCGCGACTTTGCAGCAGAACGGCGCCGGCGCCATCGCCGAACAGCACGCATGTGCCGCGGTCCTGCCAGTCGAGAAAAGCGCTCATTTTTTCGGCGCCCACCACAAGCGCCACATCCACGGCACCGCAAGCCACATAATTGCGCGCGGTTTCCGTGGCAAAAAGCAACCCGGAACAGGCTGCTTCCAACCCGATGCACGTGGCGTTGCGTGCGCCGATTTTATCCTGGATGATGCAGGCGGTGTTGGGCCAGGGTACATCGGGCGAGATCGTGGGCGTGATCAGTAATTCGACCTGCTCGGGTTGCACGCCGGCATCTTCCAGGCAACGTCGGGCAGCTTCGGCGCCCAAATCCGAGGTGGCCTGGTTTTCCGCCGCGATGTGGCGCTCTTTCATACCCGTGCGGGTAACGATCCACTCATCCGTAGTATCGACGAACTTTTCCAGTTCGGCATTGGTGAGCACACGTTCGGGAGCATAGGAACCACATCCGGTAATGCAGACCTTTCGGAGTTGCGTTTCATGCGTGGGATGATGTATCATTATGACGTAAATCTCCTAAGCTTGAATGAGTAACGAAGCGACTTGCTTAATGATTAAATCGTTGATCTGGTGCTGCACCGATTCCATGGCCACCCGGATGCCGTTGTAGACAGCTATCGCCGATGACGATCCATGGCCGATAATGCAAATGCCCCTAGCTCCCAGCAGCGGCGCTCCGCCGTACGTCGATGGATCGGAGCGCTTGACAATGCTGCGCAAGGCCGGTTTTAACAGCATAGCGCCCAGTTTGCGGATCGGATTGCGGGTAAATTCATCCTTCATCCAGCGGAACAATACATGCGCGGCGGCCTCGCTGGTCTTCAAGACCACATTACCGACGAATCCGTCGCAGACGACAACCTGCACATTCCCCTCGAACAGATCGTGTCCCTCGATGTTACCGGCAAAATTAAGGCTGGATTCCTTGAGTATCCGAAATGTCTCTTTGGTGACAGCATTGCCCTTGGACGCCTCGCCGCCGATACTCAACAAACCTACGACAGGATGGTCACTGCCCAGAATGGTACGGTGATACACGGCGCCCATCACGGCGAACTGGGCGAGCATCGCCGGCGTGCAATCGGTGTTGGCGCCGGCATCGATAAGAATCATGGGTGTACGGAGTGTGGGTATAACCGTGGCAATAGCCGGCCGGTCAACCCCCTCCAGCGTGCGTAGTTTCAACGTTGCCGCGGCTACAACAGCGCCCGTGTTGCCCGCGGAAAACACGGCATCGGCCTCGCCGTTCTTGACCATGTCAACTGAACGCGAAATCGACGAATCTTTTTTGCGCCTGATGGCGTTGGCCGGCGCTTCGCCCATATCGACGACTTCCGCGGCATGCTTGATTTCAACATGCGCGGGTATGTCACCAGCCTCATCCAGTTCGCGGCGCACCTCTTGCTCGCACCCCACCAGGATCAAACGCTCGATCCCCTGTAGCTTACGTGCCGCATCCAAGGCGCCAGTGACAATGTTTTTGGGCGCAAAATCCCCGCCCATCGCATCGACGGCAATTTTCATGCAAACATCAGTCTTCCACGTTGATGGTCAAGACATGACGTTTCTTGTAATAACCGCAGGAAGGACAGGCCCGATGAGGCTCGTGCGCGGCGCCACAATGATCGCACTCGTTGGTTTTAATAAGTTTCTTTTTATGCGAATGAATACGCATCCGTCTCTTGCGCAAAGATGTTCTTCGCTTAGGAGCAGCCATCTCACACCTCCCGTTCGATTCGCTGCCATCCGGCAGCAAATTCATATACCATTTTATATATGTATTTTGTCCAACTCATCCCATGTCCCGCCAAAATCCCTAGGCTGACATGAACACGTTTGCGTGTTCAGATTGCAGCCGCACTGTGGACACAAGCCCTTACAATCGTTGCCGCACAACGGAAAATTGGGCAGCAACAACAGCGCCGCCTCACGGATATCTTCCGTCATATCGACGCTTTCCGTCGATCTCGTTATAGCGTAAGAGCGTAAGAATGCATCGTTCCGCGCATTTGTCGAGAAAAAAATGTTGCATCTCACGCACATCAACTCGACATCGACGCTGACCGAACCTTTCACAATCAGTTCCCACACAGCTAAATACACAAAAAAATCGCAAATAACAGGTCCGTTGATCCTGATAGATTTTTCAGCATCGAGTCCCAGCATACCGACCGGCTCTTCGCTGTGAAACGAAGCACCCTCTTTCGGTAAAGCATGAAGATGTATAATCATTTTTGTACCATGCGCAAGAAGAAATCATAAAAAAATGATAATTATTTCTTCAGGCCCCCGAATTTATGCGTGAGCGCGTACATGGTCGCCTCTGGAACAAAACGGCTTACATCACCGCCAAGTTCAGCGATTTCGCGCACGGTGCTGGAGCTTAAATAGCTGTATTCCTCCTTGGGCATCAGGAAGATCGTTTCGATCTCAGGCGTCATTTTACGGTTCATCAGGGCCATCTGAAATTCAAATTCAAAATCGGATATAGCACGCAAACCGCGAATCAATACATGGATGCCGCGTTGACGGGCATAGTCCACGAGCAGCCCGTTGAAACTAGTGACCTCAACCTGCTCCATAGGCGTCACAGCCTCGCGCACAATGCCCAGGCGTTCTTCCAGATCGAACGCAGGTCTTTTGGCACGACTTTCCGAAACCGCGACGATCAGACGATCGAAAATCCGGATGGCGCGTTCAATGACATCCATGTGGCCCAAGGTCAATGGATCGAAAGTCCCCGCATATATGGCGCTTTGCTCCATGCATTCTATTCCCGATTGTATATGACCAGACGTGTATCGCCTAGGGTCCGGTCCCTGGCTATATGCCAACCGCTCCGTTGCATAACGGACGCGGAAGCCGATTGTTCATACACCAGCAGACCCTTTTCCGCAAGCAAAGAATTGCGCTCAATCGCGTCCATGATACAGGACAAACATGCTTCGCGATAAGGCGGATCCGCCAAAATAAGGTCCCACTCGACATTCCGGGTTCGGGCCAGCCAGACGGAAACGTCGGCGCGTACGCAGGCTGTATTGCTGTTTTTCTTGCCGCACAGGTCCTCCAGGTTTTGCTGAAGCAGAACATAGGTCTTGCGCTCTTTTTCCACCCAGGTCACGCTGGCCGCACCGCGGCTCCAGGCTTCGAGCCCCAGCGCGCCTGATCCGGCGAAAAGGTCCAGCACGCGCGCGCCAGGGACAACCGCGGCCACGATGTTGAACAAGGTCTCACGCACGCGGTCCTGGGTTGGTCTAACGCCGCGCAGCGGCACATGCAGGATCCTGCCGCGCAGCCAGCCGCCTGTAATGCGAATCGCCATGGGCTTTTACCAGAGCTGGCGGTCCAGCGAGCGGTACTGGATCGCCTCTGAAATATGTTCAGCCCCGATGCGTTCCTCTTCCGCCAGGTCAGCGATGGTTCGCGCGACCTTGAGGATCCGCTCGTAGGCGCGCGCGCTAAAATTCATGTCGTCCATGGCGGTTTTCAGCATCTGGTGCGCATCGTCGTTCATGACGCACGCCTGCTGAACTTGGCGTGCGCGCATGGAAGCGTTGTTATGCACGGCCGCCACGCCGCGAAAACGTTCCTGCTGGATGTTCCGGGCTTTGACCACCCGGGCGCGAACCGCGGCGGAATTCTCCCCTTTTTCCAGGGCCGTCAGTTCCTGATAGGGCACAGCAGGCACTTCGATGTGGATATCGATCCGGTCCAGCAGCGGACCGGAAATCCGGTTGCGATAGCGCTGAATCTGGACATGGGAACAACGGCACTCGCGATTGGGATCGGTCTGGTAACCGCAGGGGCAGGGATTCATCGCCGCGAAAAGCATGAAGCGGCAAGGATAGGTCACGCTGGCCGAGGCGCGCGAAATGGTGACATGGCCATCCTCGAGCGGCTGCCGCATGACTTCCAGGACATTGCGCCGGAACTCGGGCATCTCGTCCAGGAACAGCACCCCGTTGTGCGCCAGGCTGACTTCGCCGGGCAGCGGATTGGACCCGCCGCCAAGCAAACCGGCATCGGAAATGGTGTGGTGCGGCGTGCGGAACGGACGGCGTGAAATCAGCGCCTGGTTCTCGCCCAGAGCCCCCATCACACTGTGGATCTTGGTCACTTCCAGGGCCTCATCCAGCGAGAGCGGCGGCAGGATCGAAGGCACGCGCTTGGCGATCATGGATTTACCCGTTCCCGGCGGCCCGATGGCCAGGCAGTTGTGACCTCCGGCAACAGCCACTTCCACGGCGCGTTTGGCATACTCCTGGCCTTTGATATCCTCGAAATCGTCCATGTATTCGGTGCTGTTATCCATGATCGCATCGATATCGCCGAGCAGGGGTTCAATGTGGTGCTCATGGTTCAGAAAATCCACGGATTCGCGCAGGTTGCGCACGGGAAAGACCTTCAAGCCCTCGACCACAGCCGCTTCCCTGGCATTGGCCGCGGGCGTCAGGATGCCGCGATACCCCATTTCACGGGCATGCAACGCCAGCGGCAACACGCCGCGCACGCTGCGCACCTCGCCGCTGAGCGCCAATTCGCCAACGACCAGCACATCATGCAACGCATCCTTGTCCAGCTTGCCGATGGCAGCCACGACACCGAGCGCGATCGGCAGATCGAAGCTGGGGCCTTCTTTCCTGATATTGGCCGGCGCAAGGTTGATGGTGGTCCTGCCGTCAGGCAAGAAAAAGTGTGAATTAATCAAAGCGGTATAAACGCGGTCCTTACTCTCCTTGACCGCAGCGTCAGGCAGCCCGACAATGACCACAGCCATATCGCCGCCACCCGCATTGACCTCGATTTCCACGGAATATGCATCGACGCCAATCACGGCGCCGGAAAAAATTCTGGCCAGCAAAACAGGCTCCTTTGCATGTTATGTGAATTGCATGTTATATGAATGGAATTGAGCGACAATATACTAAAGCAAAGCCGTGCGGCGATGCAAGCATAAAACAGCGCTATTACGAACGGTCGTCGCTGCCGATGTTCAACGCGCTGTAGGCGCCGACTTCAAGCGATAAGTAGTAGTCATGCAAGGTTTTTGCGCGCTCGACATAACTTTGTACGCTGCTCGGCATCTGCTCGAGACTGAATTCCGAGCGCAAAACCCGCTCCGGTCCAGCATTGTAGCAGGCCAGCAGCAAGGAGCGTTTGTCCGCCTGCCAGGCGCGATTATGACGGTGCAGGAACGCTTGCAGCTTACGCAAATAGCTTTTGCCCACGGTTTTGTTGGTTTCGGGATCAAAGGCCTGTTCAAACGGAAGCGCCGCACCGAACATATCTGTCGTCATCTCGAACCAGGTCGCTTCCATGATCTGCATCAACCCGCGCTCACCCGCGGATCCAATGCAACGCGGATCGCCGGCAGATTCGACCTGAACAATCGCTGCCACCAACAGCTCGGAAACACGCCGGTTGTCAACGCCCTGCCAAACAGGCGTCGGCGCGACCGGTTCCGGTTCCGCGGCCGGATAAAAGGCTTCAACTTCCGGCTCAATAAGGAAAGGCGCCATGGTCACCGATTCGCTGTGAGAATCGTCCAGCTCCTGATCCAAAAGCGATGATCGCCGTCGACAGGAATCAATATCCAAACCCAACTGGATAACCGCAATCTGAATGCACAGGATAAGCAATACGCTGCTTATCAACGTGAAGCACGCCCAGCGATGAAAACCTGGGAACAAGCACGAAATTATGTTATGAATTAAGTTTATGTTACTAATTTGTCAAATTCCTTCAATCCGACTTCTGAAAAGTTTTAAATTCGCTTTAGAATTATAGCGTTCATTCAAATTCAGCGCCGTATACTATACGCATATAATCGGCGAGTACAAGCCTCTCATTCATAAAAAGGGCGAACCCGGATAGAGTGCACGAAACACCTGGCTGAAATCGGTGAAACGGGAAAAGCCGAGGGCCTGGATCTTTTCCACAGACAATTGGGAATTGGCTGGGCGCCTGGCTATACGCGGTACCATCCCAGTCGAGGGGCGCAGATGGTCATGGCTCAGCCCCATCAAGCGCGCAACTTCACAATGCCAGGCGTATTGCGTGCCGCCGCGCCTGGCGCTGTAATGGAAAATGCCCTGCACCGCACGTTCGAGCAAAAACGCCACGGCTTCGGCCGTGTCGTCAATCCAGGTGGGAAACCGTATGATCACATCATCGATCTCCTGTTCCTCATCGCTTTGCACAGCCCGAACCATCTGAGCGACAAAGCCTGGTCCCGCGCCGATCAAGACCGGGATGCGCAGGACCAGGCCGCGCGCGTGACCCAGGACCAACGCTTCCGCTTCGGCCTTGATACGGCCATAGCTATTGACCGGATTGGTCGGGTGTTCTTCGCTATAGGGAGGATCTTCGCCATCGAAAACGTAATCTGTACTTATAAAGAGCAGACGTGCTCCGTCCGGCAGCGTCCGGGCCATCACAGCCACCGGCTCCACATTCAGACGGGCGGCTTCTTCCGGCTCCTGCTCGCAGAAATCCGGCTGGCGATAGGCCGCGCAGTGAAGCACGACATCCGGTGCAAAGCGTTCCAGCAAAGCGCCCAAGGCTTGCCGGTCGCGTAAATCGACCCTGACCAGGTCGTTGCCAGCATGGTCAAAACACAATCCAGTCACCTCATACGCGGGGCTCAACCGGCGCATGCATGCCGTGCCGAGAAACCCGCTGGCGCCTGTAATCAAACATTTCATGGCATCCCTTTTTTTGCATAATCGCACAGATATGGTATGGTCCCCTTGAAATCAACAAATTTATATAAAGATGTAAAATCCATTTGACAAGCCTTAAGCTGTAAAATATGGTGTTGACCTTTTACGCAAGATTGTTTTGAAAGAATATGAATAAACACAAAGGTATAAGTATATAGACTGCGGAGGGGGTGAATCGATTGGTCGTTTCTGAAATTAAAGTCCGTAAAGGCGAGAATATTGACAAGGCCCTGCGCCGGCTGAAAAAGAAAATGGATCGCGAGGGCATTATGCGCGAAATCAGAGCGCATCGGCATTATGAAAAGCCCAGCGAGAAGAAGCGTCGCAAAAGTGCGCGCGCACAGAGTCGTAACAGCCGAGTGTTCTAAATCTAACCCATTGGAAAACTCCACTGCCTGGCGGAGTTTTCCTTGTTTATATACATACGAACCAATGTAACCCATGGATTTTGCCCTGACAACCCGCTGGAATGCCTCTCGACACATTCACGGCGAGGACCTGGTGGACGAAATCCTGGAACTTGGTTTTACCCGGATCGAGCTGGGTTACGATCTACGCCTGGACCATGTACCAGGCGTGAAAAAAAGAATCGCGGACCAGTCGGTTCGCGTGACCAGCGTACACAATTACTGCCCCGTACCCATGGGAGCGCCCAGCGGCCACCCCGAACTATTCACTCTGGCCCATCCGGATCGCAAAATCCGGGAAGCCGCTGTTGCGCAGACCGTAAAAACCATTCATTTCGCCAAGGAAACCGGCGCCGCCTGTGTCGTGGTGCATGCCGGCAACACAGACATGAAGAAGTTTTCGCCGCGCCTGTTCGTGCTCCACGAGCAGGGCAAACGTTACAGTGCCGAATACGAACGTCTCCTCATGCTGTTGCAGACAACACGGCAGAAAAAAGCGCGCCGCCAACTGGATTATCTCAACGCTGGTCTCGAGCGCTTATTGCCCGTGCTCGAATCCACCGGCATGATCCTGGCCTTGGAAAATTTACCGACCTGGGAATCAATTCCCACCGAGCTGGAGCTGGAGCAGATGCTGCGCCGGTTCGATTCCCCCTATATACGTTACTGGCACGATTTGGGTCACGGCCAGGTGCGGGAGAACATCGGTTTAATCAATCACCGGCGCTGGTTGGAACGTTTACAGCCGTACGTGGCCGGATTTCATCTTCACGACGTCAAAGCGCCGGCAGCGGACCACCTGATGCCGCCTATGGGCGATATTGCGTTCAACGATTTCAAAGACCTGGTGGTCAAAACCGACATTCATGTGCTCGAGCCTGCGCCAGCGATCAGCGGGACGGCTGTCCGCGAAGGACTTGAAATCATGAAGCAAGCGTGGACATGATGCCGGCGGCGGATGCCGGGTTCGAATCGGGGTGGGATTGAAGGAAGTGAAGAAGAAGGTCATTCAAGGTTTATTGCTTGGGTTGCGACTGGCTGTCGCTTCGCTCATCCTGGGTTTTTTATGGCGAGAAGCGAGCGGGCAGTGGCATGTACTGCAAACGGCGCTCAGCGGCACATTGAGTCGCTGGCCCTGGTGGCTGGGCGGCTTGCTATGCCTGTTCACGGGATTGAGCATGGGTGCGCTGCGCTGGCATTTCATCCTGATGGCCCAGGGTTTTTCCATCCCTTTGCATCGCGTATTTCGTATCTTTTTCATCGGCGTTTTTTTCAACGCTTTTATGCTGGGCGCTTGCGGCGGCGACCTGGCTCGGGCCGTCTACGTCACGCTGGAAGTGCCGGGCCGTCGAACCGAAGCCGCGGCCACCGCATTGATCGACCGGATTGTCGGTCTGCTGAGCATGATCCTGTTCTGCTGCGTCATCTTCCTTGCGCGCTGGCCTGTTTTCTGGAACCGCATGGGCACCAAGGGCCCGGCCCTGCTGATCCTGGTTTTTTTCGTTCTCTCCCTGGCCGGCGTGGCGTTCATATTCAGCCATAACCTGTTCGAACGCTGGGCGTTCGTGCGCCGGATCGAAGAAAAAACCTATATCGGACCACGCTTACGACGCGTGTACAATGCTTTTTATCTCTATCGCCGGCGCAAACGGGTGCTGATCCTGGCCGGCTTGTTTTCCGCGATCAACATGATCATGCAAACCCTGGCCTGCGTTTTGTTCGGCGTAAGCCTTGGCCTGACGCTCAATGTTCTGGACTATTTTACCGTGGTACCGATCATCATCATTCTTTCCTCCATTCCCATTACACCGGGTGCTTTGGGTATTCGCGAAGGGCTTTTCGTACACATGTTCCAGATATTCAACGTCAGCGCCGCGCATTCGCTGCCCTTAGCGGTCATGCTTTTCATGGGTGGTGTATGCTGGAGCGTTTTTGGCGGTGTGCTGTTCATGCTGCATTCCGCTTCCTCCGGGCATACCGTACGCGAAGAGATCGCGCGGCTGAACGAAGAACGGGATACGCCACCGGCGGATGCCGCTGTATTTATGCGCGTTGAGGAAACGCCGTGAGTTGGCTGACCGAAACAGACCAGGGCGTGGTTCTGCAACTCAGGATCATGCCCAATGCCGGAAAAAACATGATCCAGGGTATACACGGCGATGCGCTGAAAATCCGTATTGCGGCGCCGCCGGTGGAAGGCAAGGCCAACAAGGCGTTGCGCAAATTCCTGGCGCAAAGCTTTGCCCTATCCATGTCCCGCGTGGACATCCTGGCCGGCGAAACGGGCCGCAACAAAAAAGTACTGCTGACAGGCGTGAATGGCGAAACCATTCGCCAAATTTTGTCTTGAAGCCCAGACCGCATCGCGATAGACTTCCGCGAAAAGAAAAACGTACTTTTTGAGACGTATGTTGAAAAGCGCGATGTAAAGAAGGCAGGCCATTTTGATCGATATACATTTTCTCCAAACGCACTCCCTGTTCGGGGGCATCGACGATGAAGCGCTCAAGAAGATCCGGCCCTATTTGAAAGAGACTTTTTTTCCCATGGGCGCACTTATCATCGAAGAAGGCGTACCCAACGGACGCCTGCATTTCATTCAACGCGGCCAGGTCGAAATCGTAAAAAAAGCTCACTTTTCAGAAAACGACGCATTGGAACGGATCGCGGTTCTGGGCACTGGCGATACGTTTGGCGAGATGGAACTGATCGATATTCAACCGCCGGTCGCTTCCGTGCGTGCGCTGGAAGACACCTATATCTTGTTGTTTTCCAATCACGACCTTTACGAAGTGCGTAAATGGAGCCTGGAAACCTTTACCCTGATCGTCATGAACATGGCGCGCGAAATCAGCCGTCGTCTGCGCAAAATGGATGCCCTGATCGCCAGCACGCTCTATGCCGCGAACCAAGATCATTACCATGGGTCCGGTTCCAGCTCATAAAAACAAGCCCTGCCCATTATAAAAAGCGCCGGCCAACGCCGCGGTCATGAAACAGGCCAGTGTGGCGGCGATCAAGGCGCGCAAAGCCACGCGACTCAAATCGTTTGTCCGCTTCGGCGCCAGAGCCGCGATGCCCCCAAGGAATATGGCGACACTCGGGAAATGGGCAAAACCGCACAAGGCATAGCCGGCGATCACCGCGCTGCGCGGATGGCTGAAAGCCTGGCTGCCGAGCAGGCCGGCCAGATCGACATAAGCCTGGAACTCGGTCAAAACCACGCGTTTCCCGAGCAACAGGGCCACCTGCCAGGCATCGGTCGGCGGCACGCCCAGGAGCAGGCTGAAAGGATAGAACACGACCGCGAGCGCCTGTTCCAGGGTCAGCATAAAGCGGGCGCCTGGAATCGCGTCGTACAAAGCTTGCGCCAGAGCACGCGGCATGGCGCCCGCCCATGATGCGGCCAGGTTGTCCATGGTCCGGTAGCAGCCTGAGCAAACCAGGTATTCGACGATGTCCGTGCCGATGCCGCAGAGAAAAGCCAGCCCCAGGTTGACCAGCTTGACCAGGCTGACCAGCGCCAGCAACATGACCAGCACGCCCATCAGCAATTTACCGCCCATGGTAGCGCCCTGGATGATGGCCACCATGAAGTTCGGATGCTGTTCAAAATGCGGCTCTACATGCAACCCGAGGGTTTCCGGCTTTTCCCGTTCCGGCAGGATCAGCTTGGACATGATCAACGCGGCCGGCGCGGAAAGCAGTGAGGCCGAGATCAGGTGCGCCGCTATTGTGGGGAAATGGGCCTGTAGGATCCCGGTATAAGCCCCCAGCACGGTCGAAGCGATCGTGGCCATACCCGCGGTCAGAATCGTGCACAACTCGGAACGGGTCATCCGGGCAAGATAGGGCCGGATCGCGGCGGCGGATTCGATGCCGACAAAGATATTGCTCGCCGCGCAGAGCGATTCCGCGCCGCTGACGTTCATGCAGCGGGTGAAAAGTCGCGAAAAGCCTTTGATCAGCAGCGGCATGACCCTCCAGTGGTAGAGCAATTCCATCAGGGCCGCGAAAAAGACAATGGTCATCAGCGCGTGGATCAGCAGCACGAAACCGTTGGTTTTAGCCGGGTCTGCCAAAGGGCCGAAACAGAACGTAACGCCTTCGCGTGCGGCATCGAGCACTTTGAGAAACGCATCGTTGAGGAACTGGAAGAACCAGGCCCCGGCCGGTACGACAAAGATCAGGAAGCCTAAGATCCCCTGCAGCGCCAGTCCGGCGATCACGGTTTTGACCGGGAACCGCCGGCGTCCGCCGGCCAACACCCAGGCCAGCGCCAAAAGCACCGGAATGCCCATCAAACTAACTGCGTTATAACCATCCATAAGCCTGCCGCTCCTTAAAGAAAGCCCCTTTATATAGCCGCTCGCCAATGCGGTCAACCGTGGAATGCACGCAAACTATACACGACGACATACGAAGTGTTCACCCAGAGCACCCGGCAGATGAACCTGGCCATCCGCAGCCGCGCAGACGGTGGGCAGAAAGTCGGTGGTGTCGACCAGGTCCTTGCAGACGAGACCCGGTTTGATGCGCCCAAGCAACTGATCATCAGCGGAACATACGTGCCGCCGACCAGCCGGGAACCTTTGCCGCCCGGCATCTTTTTGCCCTTCAAAGCGCCGTTGCCTCCTGCGGTACATCTGGCCGATGATCTTGTCCATCTAGGTAACCATGGCGCTGAAATGGTTCTTTTCGACCTGGCTTGCGTCTTCATTTTAGGATCCCCCTTAAAAGATTCTCATTGACTATCCAGGATTAGTCTTTACTATGGCGAGTTTTAAACGTATGCGGATTTTTCATGATGAAGAACAACAGGTTTTATCAAATATACCGAATTTGGCCAGCGCTGTTGCTGTTGGTGCCAACCTGGACAGCGGCTGCCGACCAGCCTCCGACAGTGATCAGCAACACGCCGTCCGCCGCGGACAGACCTCCGGCCTATGCCAGGGCTTACATCGTGCAGTTGGGGCACGCGGAATATACAAAACGCGAGCAGGCGCAGCGCGCTCTGATCGCCATGGGCGCGGTGAACCTTGACCAGGTGATCGATGCCGCGTTCGACACATATGTGACCACTGACGACGTGGAGGTGATGGTGCGATTGCGTGACGTAATGCGCGAATTGGTCATGAAGCACATCTTCGCCAAGCCCAAAGGCTTTCTCGGCGTTCAGTTTCATCCCCGTTCTTTCTGGGAAAATGACCAAGACCCGGTGCATGCCATGGAGGTGCTCCATGTGGTGCCCAATACAGCGGCCAGCAACGCGGGCATACAACCCAATGACCGGATCGTCAAAATCGGCAACCTGAAAATCGCCGAGGACACGACCACCGAAGATTTCGTCCACGTGATCCATACCGCCGGACCGGGCAGAAAAATCGGCGTGACTGTGATGCGCGAAACCGAGTTCATTGAATTGGAAGTGGCCCTGGGCGAGTTGCCGGCCGATATCCGCAAACGCACCTACACGAACGAGAATAAAAAGAAGTTTTTCAGCAACTGGCTTGAAGAAAAACACCGGCAGCGCCAAGCCGAAGCACAGCGCAAAACGTCCCAAACCGGACAACCTTAGTGGTCAAAAAACGTTCGTCGCAAAAAGAACGGTCGAAGGATTGATGAAAAATTTGAAATTATCCGTCAAGCTGCTGCTGGCGTTCGCGCTGATGCTCATCTTCACGTTCCAGATCAGCCTGATCGCGTATCAGATGATGATGCGCATGGCTGTTTCCAGCGCGTACATCCCCTACAGCCTCTTGCCGCGCCTGGAAGCTGTCCGCTCCTGCATGATGGCAATCGATCAACTGGCCTTGGATGGGATGGACGCCGGCCAGCGCGCGGTCGTGCTGGACAAGGTGCGTGACAGCGTGGGCAAAGTAGGCGAGGTTGCGGGTCATGCCACCAATACGGCCAGGTTTGTGACCGCCATGACCAACCTGATACATCAGCAAACGCTGACGACCAACGCGAGCCAAGCCGCGATGTTCAAGCACGGCATGCAAACGCTGGCCCAGGACTACCACACCGGCCTGCACAGCGAACTGGAGCAGGCCGCCATGCTGAATATGGAGAGCGCCAACCAGGGCAGCCGCATGGTTACGATGGCTTCCATGGTCATGATACCGCTGACGCTCATCCTGGCGCTCCTGGTCACGCGCTCGATCGTCAAGCCGCTGCGCGATCTATATAACGAACTGACCGCTATCGAGCAACGCCTGCGCGACGACGGCGCTGCCGTGCCCAGGGGAAAAATGGCGGACCTGTTCACCCATCTGGCCTGCAAGCTGGGCGCCGTGGTGCAAGGCGGCGATATCCAGCTTTTTGAGTTGCCTAATCGCGACAGTATGCGTATGCTCAACGCCATGACCGATAAAGATGAATAAATCAACCCAAGGCAGACATTCGCGTGCCCGAAACCGTGGAAAACAACGAAAACAAACCGTCTGATGACAAGCCAGTGCCCGATCCTAAACGGCGTTGCGGCTGGTGGTGGAAAATACCGCTTACCCTCGTGCTGATCCTGCTGCTGCTTCTCGGGGCCATCATCCTCAGTCTTTCATCCATCGCCAAATACGTGGCCAACAGCCAGATGGCCGCCCGGCTCGCCGCGGACGCGCACCTGGATCGCATCGGCATTGCATTGCACAAAGGCCGGATCGACCTGGGCGGCCTGCACATAGCACAACCGCCCGGATTCGGGACCAATACCCTGCTTTCCGTTAAAAACGCCATGGTGGACGCTGCGTTGAACCGCTTGTCGTCCAAACACATCGGCGTCGAGACCATCGCTGTCGAGGACGTGGAATTGAACGTGGTGCGCCATGCTGACGGCAGGCTGAACCTGGAAGCGCTGCTCCGCGATCAAGTTCAACGCAAGACCAGCAGCGAAGCTGCGCCAGCCGTCCCTGTCATTACATTGGGCCAGGTCTCGCTGCGCAATCTGCGTATAAGCTTTACCGATTTAACGATCCCGGACGAACCGGTCAGCGTGGGATTCGACAAACTCTCGCTGACCTTGTCCGATGTCGCGATCACGGATCCGGCCAACCTGGGCATCGTGATTGCCGGCGCAACCCTTGAGCTGGCCGGTCTGCACCTTGGCCAGCCACGCGGATTCAGCCAGGGTCCCATACTCAACCTGGATCGTTTTTCGCTGGCCGTAGGCGAAGTATCGCTGCCTGACCGCATTGTCATCGATCGCGTGGCCGTGCATGGTTTACGCGCCGTGATCGAACGCAATGAAAACGGCATACTCAATGCCAAGGCCCTGGCCGACTTGCTGACAGCAAAAAAAATGAATGCCGTCGAGGATACGCAAACACAAGCTGATGCACAGCCAAAGCCGCAGGTACTTCTAAAAAGCGTTTTTCTGAACAATGGCTCGCTGGTTGTCCACGATCTGGCCATGGTTAAACACCACCTGCTGCATATCGACATTCCCGCGATCGACGCGCCGAACGGACCGGGCGGGCAACCCCTCCCCATCGCCTATTCCACCGACTATATCGAACGGCGGATCGAATCGATAACCGAGCAGTCGCGGG
>CAZOLK010000056.1:0-24683 GCA_964580325.1 uncultured Verrucomicrobiota bacterium
GCGGCGGTCCGTTCTTAAAAGGACAGTCCCCTTCGAATACCCCGGGCGCCATGCCGGCAAACAACAGCTCCTCAGCCACCCGGGCGCGCCATTCACGCTCTGAGCCCGCTTTACGAAAAACGAACCGCGCCGGGTCAGGCAGCGCCTGCAAAAGGCCAAAGCCCTCGAGCAGGAGCATACGCCGCAAGGTCATGGCATCGAGCGTCTCCAACCGCTCCGGGTTGAGCAGAAGCTGGGTCATGCGTCGGCGCCCCCGGCTTCCGACTGCCGGGTGGCGGCTATGTCAGGATCGTCATCAGAAAGGTCACAGAGCAGGAGATAGACATCTTCCGCGCCTTCGAGCACGCTGTCGCGCGAACCGGGCAGCGCCTCGTCAAACGTAGCCACCGTAGCGCGCGAAGAAAGGGCGCCTTTGAGCAGGACCAATCCCAGCCTGCGCGACAGCAACAGGGCGCGCCGGTAGCCTGGCAACGGCGTAGACAACTCGAATTGCAGCGGTGCATCCAACCGGCCTTCGCTATAGATGTCGCACGGCAAATCCGCGGTTTCGGCTGTGGCAGCCGCCTTCCATTCGTCCGGTGCTGATGAAATCAACTCGTCCGGCGGCAGGTCACAAGTATAGACCTGCACCTGCACGCGCTGCCCGTCTGCCGCGGCCATGGGCAGTGTCCCTTCCACCAGTGCCGGCGCCGTTTCGATGCGGAAATCGGCATAAACCAGGTTATCGCGTTCGGCCCGTGCGCTCAATTGGGCCAGGGTCACGCTGAACAGGCGTGACTCCACGTCCTGGTAACAGATCCGTTCGTCGTACGGTTCGATGATCGGTGCGCCAAGACGGTCCCAGACCTGGGCGCTTGGTTGTTCACCGAGCGTGGTATAGCGCAGGACCTCGCGTGCATCAGCCAGTTGCCGCGGCGACAAGGCATGGGTTTTCCAGGAGCAACGCAACGCGGCATGGCGCACGTTACGCGCATTCCAGACGCAGAGCGTCTTTAACAGGGGATAGGGCAAATCGGTGGCCCACTCCCCGCGCACGGCAGGAGCTAAATACTGACTGAACGGCGCGACCAGCCATTGCTGGTCAGGCCAGTCAGCGAGGACTGCCACATAAAAAAAATGGATGGGTTGACCAAGCTCTTCGGTCGGCGCCAGCAACAGGATATCTCCGGCAGCGATGCACTCGACAAAAGGCATACGCGCCGGTTGCTCCCATTGCGCATCGTCCGCCAACGCCTCTCCCTCTCCCTCTCCCTCGTCCTCGTCCGCAGCCAAAAAATCCGCTTCAAGACGGCGTTCGCGCAACCAGAGCTTTAATGTTTTGTATTGCGCCTCGGTTACTTCAAGCCATTTGTCCATGGTTCCATTCCTATCATGCTAAGAGCCAGCGTTATTCAGGTTCAATATGTAACAGGCTGTTCAACGTGCTGTTTTCCGACTGCATCCATATTTTCAGCAAAGGAATCATGGCTTCGATGATGCAACAGCGAACGAAGAGGATGCCTCGCGGGTCTTCATGGGCAAAACAGGATTGCTGCTTCACCTGCTCCAGTAACCAGTCGTCCAGTTTGCGGAAAGCGACATAGAGCTGGCTGCGCTTGCAACCGGCCGCGTCCAGGACCCTGGGATCATGCAGCGGCACCGGGCTGCCGGCAAGCCGTACGGTCAGTGCCACGCGATGGCGCAGGGTCATGGCATTGAAGATATCCGCGACACAACCGGCGGCCAGTTCCCGGTATTCATGCTGCTCCACCGCGCTCAATTCCGGCGGAAGCTCCGCGCCAAACGGTGCGGCTGCCAGCTTTTCGTAGTGCGAGACTTCCTCCCCGTCAGGCCCTGTACCGCAAACGTCCAGGCTGGTGCAGTGCGCATCCGGCGGCAGCAAAATCTTTTTGCGCACGATCGCCCTGATGCGTCGACCCAGGTTCTGGTGCACGGAATTCAGGGCATGCGCCCGATCCCTGGCCTTTTCCCGCACGGCATCCAGCGTGTGCTGCTTATAGACCTTGCCGGATCGGTGCTCACCCGTGAGCAAATGGTTTTCCAGGTAGCCCCAGCACTCCAGTGGCGCAGGTGTCGTATAGACATAGTAACTGGCCGCTCTCAGGACATCGTTCCAGACGCCATGGCACCAGGCCGCCAACAGCCGTTGCACGTCGTCATCGCATTTTTCCAATGCGCAACGATCAAACCATTGATCCCAGCAGCTCCAATCGTCGTGTTCTCGTTCTACCAGCGTTTCATGCGTCATGGCGACCTCCTTGTGCGGAACAGCCTGGATTCTGGGGTATATGAACCACAATCCAGGCGCTTAACCGTTGTTTCTCCTCCTCGTCCAAAGCCGGCTTGTGCGTGTTGCGCTGTATCCGCGACTTGGCCAAAAACTCGTTGCTGACCATACGGGCCGGACCCATGGCGCCGAAATAGGTCGCGCGGCCACCCAGGGTAATGTCCCGGATCAGCAGCAACCGCCAGCCGGCTTGCGATGTGCCGAACAGCATGGATACGCGTTCCAGGGGGTTGTTCACGCAGACGCGCTGAATGCACAGACCGGGGTGCTTCTTTTCGGATCGCAGAGCGCGCACGTAACGCCGCCATACGGCATCGTCCACCCACCAGAGCGAACCGTAGTCAGGTTCATGAATCACGGTTTTGAACGCCTCAAACAGTCGCTTACGCCGCATTACCGCCATGGAAGGCGGGTGTTGTTCGCCGTTGCCGTCGGTCATACTTGTCTTTTCCTCTTATACCAATCTTTTCCTCTTATACCAAAGCTTGGTGTGAGCATACAGCGCAAGGCGGGTAAGGTCAATAGAAATTGCGGAATTCGGATGACGGATTGCGGATTGCCCCGGCCACCACTCAATAGTCAACACGACCATTCAACAACCATAAGCATGGTCAATTGAATGTCCAGACGTTATTTGCAAAATCGGATTGCGAATCCCCCCGCACCCGAAACCCGACATCCAACACTCGAAACCCGCCACTCGCCACCCGAAACCCGACACAAACCTCTTGACATTTCTTGACTACGGTTTATTTCTTTAGAGAGATAGGATGCTATATGACGAACTTCATCAGACGCGAATACGATGCACAACTGCTTGATGCGTTGGACGAAATCATGGACGGTATACACCTGCTGTCATTGGATGCCGAGGCTTATCTCGACCGTGAGATCCCGATCCGGCACATGGTGACGACCACGTTGCGCGGGATCCTGGGCTATGCACTGGACGCGACCGCGCCGGACATGGTGGAGCGCTTTTTCAAACCGGGGACAGGCGCGCATGGTTCGCCTGCATTTGTGCTGCAACCGCGCTATCGTGAAACCGTGTGCGCGCAGGTGGTACCGTTCCGCCTGCAGACCTGGGACCGCGACGGCGCCTTCATGGACGCGATGCTGCGGGCCATGGCCAACGCGAAAGGTTGCCCGTTCGGCGACGGCGCCGCGCACCTGGAAGGCATCCGCATGGACGAACCGGCGGAACTCCGGCCAGATCTGCGCGCGAAAGTAGAAGTGAAAGGGCTGCGCCTGCGCACACCGCTGCGCATCAAAAGTTGCGGCCGTCTGTTATCGCGTGGCGAGCTGACCCTGGGCCACCTGGTGTCCGCGGCCTGTCGCCGCCTGAACACGCTGAGCGCGGAATACGGCAATGGCCGGGACCTGGACGAAATGGCCGCCCTGGCCCTGTGCGCCACCACCCGCATCCGCACCTGTAAACTGGACCGCGTCGAGAGCGGACGGCGTTCGGGCACGCAAAAGCGCGACATCGACCTGTCCGGCATCGTCGGCTCCATCACCTGGAACTGGCTGCCCGACGCCTGCGCACAACTGCTGATCCTGGCCCAGGCAGTCAACCTGGGCCAGCACACCAGCGCCGGCTGCGGTTGCGTTGAAGTGCTGTAAAGCTAAATAAGTATTAAAAAATATCGATGCTCTCCGGAATGTGACAGCAGCGCCAGCCTATTCCTGTACATAGGGATTATGGATCCCTGTATAAAAAAATAAAAATGTTAACTGCTGTCTTGCAAAAAACGAAATGGTGGCTATAATATATTCAATTGGATGGCATGGCAATTATCATGTAGCGGTATATTGCAATTATTGACTCTATGTCAGGAGAAAAGGGCTTATGAATCTACTCATTTTACTTTTCGGCGGCAATCCTTTGCCAAACTTTATCACCGCCTCTTACCTTTGTGGACAGCGGGATGAAGGGCTGCGTTTGATGCCTGTGCCGGATAAAATCTTATGCTGTTATTCCGCGCAAACCAAAAAGATGGCCGATGGCTTGAAAAAGGTAATCAAAACGCTGGATTGTGAAGACCTGGAGCTGGACCATGAAGAACGTTGTTTTGATTTCATCCGCAAAGCAACGACAAAAAAACTGGAGAAACTGAAGCCAGACCATGTACACCTCAACTACACCGGGGGAACAAAGGTGATGTCGCTGGCCGCCTTTTCCAGTACCACGGATTATTGCAACTCCAACATCCAACCGACATTTTCTTACCTGGATCCTCATCATTTCAAGCTTATGCTCAACAGTTCGGACAAATATCCCGCGATCGGCGATTTACGCACATGCTGCCAACTGAATATCGAGCAACTTTACCAGTTGCACGGCATCAATGCACCCAGCCTGTGCCAGGAAACCACGGACCTGCACGCCTTGGAAAAATGCAGCGGATTGCTGGCGCTATATGAGAGCGACAAAGCGTTTTTTGAAGCATGGGACAAGTGGCCATTACAAACCCAAAAAAACAAAGTAATCCAGGAAATCGGAGAAGAGGATCCGGAGGACCTGCAGCGTGCGCTGCTGGAGTTGACGGCATCCACCTATTCGGAAATGCTGGCGAACTGGCCCCTGGAAACGGGACTGAGCAAAACCAACCTGAAGCGTTGGAAAGAGATCGCGAAGTATATTCAAAGCGGATGGCTGGAGCAATTTCTTTTTGAAACCTTGCGAAAAAAAACGGATATGGGCATTACCGACCTGGCCTGGAATGTGCAAGGCCGGTTCGACAAAACAAGCTTTGAAGTGGATGTCATCTGTATCCGCGGATGCCAGCCTTTTCTTTTCAGTTGCACGACGGACAGCACCAAGGCCCTTACCAAGCACAAAGGTTTTGAAGCGCTGTACAGAGGGGAGCAGTTTGGCGGTTCGCAATGCAAAATCGTACAGGTATCCATGTGCGATGAAGAGAACGTCGACACTATTCAAAAAGAAGATATGGCGCAGTTTGACGCCGCGAGGAACATGGTCATTCTGGGCAGATCGGATCTGCATGACCTGGATAACGTATTGGATCACATATTGAAAGGACAGTGGAACGATGTATAATGATCAAGAAGAAAAATGCCTGGCCATGTATGATGTTACTGGCATTCAACAGTTCATATTTTCATCGCCGCGCGCCAAAGAAAACCTGGGTGCATCCATCTACGTACAATCGCTCTTCGATGACAACCTGGTCGCTATCCTGCGTATGCACAGGCATGTTAACGTGGAGTGGGAGCAGGGGGGCGGACTCAGGCAAGATATGGACGCCGAGGTCATCTATATTGGAGGCGGCAATGCCATGGTCCTGTTCCGAAACCAGGAAATGGCCCTGCAAACCACGCGGCGCCTGGCAGAAAAAATGCTTATCCAGACACGCAACACCCTGGGCATTGCCGCAGCCTACCATTCAACCAAACTTGACGATTACCAGCAAGACCGCACTGCTCTGGCAAGGAAACTGCAACAACACAAAGATGGGACTACGCCTTCCCGACCGATCGGTGGACTTGCCCTGACCCGCGAATGCGCGGACGGCCTGCCCTCCCCTGGATCCGGATACAAGGAGAAAGGCCAGCACATTTCATGGGTAGCAAAGCAGAAACTGGAGCTGGCGGACAAACCCAACAGGTTCGATGATCTTGCGCCAGAGGGGATGAAGTTTCCCAAAGAATTCGACAAACTGGGACGCCAGCACCATGAGCAGAGCCATATTGCCGTCGTTCATATTGACGGCAACAGCATGGGCCAGTTCATCGAGGAACAGTTGAGTGAACAGCGCGATTACCAGGAAGCGGTCAGCGCCATGCGTCGTGTGTCCAGGGAGATCAGGGAGGTGTATCGCAGTGCTTTCAAACGCTTGTGCATGGACCTGGATTGTGCGATGAAAAAGGAGGACGTGACGGATGCGCTCGCGTGCGAGAAGAACCACCTGCCTCTCCGCCCCCTGATTCTCTCCGGAGACGATGTCACGTTTGTTTGTGACGGCCGCATCGCACTCCAGTTGACCGCACATTTTCTGGCGTTGATCGCGGACAGCAAGGTGGCTGAGAAACGACTCTCGGCCTGTGCCGGCATAGCGATCGTCAAAGCACATTACCCCTTTCACCGGGCTTATGACCTGGCTGAAGCGCTCTGCGCCAACGCCAAGAAGGCGGCCAAGGCATCCGGTAGTCAGGATATCGGTTCGTGGCTGGATTACCATATCGTCTATGCCGGTTTTGAACACGACCTGGATACCATGCGCCGGCGCGACTATTCCATACCGGGGTTGGACCCGGTCATAACAGTCGATGAAAAAAGCCGGTCTCCCGCGCAGTACAACCTGCTGCTCAGGCCGTTTCCCGTGTGCCAACCGTATGACTCGACATGGGACTGGTCCACGATTGTCAGCAGTTATAAGACCATCAGGAAATGGCCCCGCTCAAAAAACAAGGCCCTGCGCAATGCTTTCATGGAGTCCCGGGAGAAAGCTATGGAAGTACAGCGCCACAACCACAGCCGCGGATCGAAATTGCCGGCATTCCCGTTCTCGAGTGGTCATGAGTTTGACGGCATTCCTGACAACGGCCTGTTTTTCAATAACCAGACGCCGTATTTCGAACCTCTGGAACTGCTGGATTTTTATCTGCCGGAACTGGAACTTGACAAGGAGGAAGCTGAATGAAAGCAGAAATTACCATGAAGTTGAAATCGGATGCCATCCCCAGTTCCGGCGCCAGCCTGGCCGGCATAGTGGACCGTGAAGTCACGGTGGACCGTTACGGCATTCCTTATATTCCGGCCAAACGTTTGAAGGGCGTCATGCGTGAAGCAGCCGAAGACCTTGCACTTGCAGGTTTATTGAAGGTTGACCCTGGGGATCTCTTCGGCCAGGAGGGTCAAAAAGAAACATGTGGTTTCATCTTGGATAACGGGATACACCCAGACACAAAACTACTTCGCAATCTGGTGGACTGGGCAGCCGCAAACAAGGATGCAAGAACGAAGGCGTTCATTTCATCCAAAGTCGTGATGAATTACTTCACCTATGAACGCCAGCAAACTGCCATTGGAACAGAGAATAATTGCAAAGAGGTCAAAGGAGTGGCCAAACGCAATTCGCTGAGGATTTCGCGCGTTCTGCGGCATGGGCTCTCCTTCCAGTTTCAGCTCGAATGCCCGCCAGAACACATGGATGACATGGAAAAGATCTGCAAGGCTGTGCGCTGCTTCGGTGCTTCACGCAATCGTGGATTTGGCCAGGTAACACTCAGTCTGGCCAGGAGCAGTGAAACGTCGCCTTCCTGTGCTTCCGCCCAGAGCAGAAGTCAACCAGCGGCTTCGAAGCCGGCATGCATGACCATACACCTGGAAAACCACGGCCCCCTGCTGGTGACACAGCGACCAGGCAAGAGCCAGATCACGGAAAGCTATATACCCGGCGCTTTTCTGCTGGGTGCCATGGCCCATACCTACCTTAAAACAGGCGGGCAAGCTGACGAGGCATTCAGACGCTTGTTTCTAAGCGGCGAAGTGCGTTTTTCCAATCTCTATCCCGCGGCAAGCAACGAGGCACTCGATTTTCAGCCAGCGCCACGCAGCATACGCAAAGTGAAAACCGTCAAGGATCCGGCAAAGCGCAACACCTACACAGCGGAATACTACGATCACGTTCTGCTGGATGAGCAGCATGAAGAATCTGACCAGGAGCTGTTGGACTGCATCATTTTCAAGGGCGGACCAGGTGCATGTATAGCGCTGCGCCGGGATAAGTTTGAAACCAGTTCCGTGCGCGCCGCCGTGGAAGCGCATCACCGGCGCCATGGCAACAGAGCCATTGCCAAGGCCACGGAACAGGACCAGAACCCGGGCAATTACCAGGATGACTCCGGCGCCTTTTTCCAGTTTGTCGTGCTGGAGCCGGACCAGCATTTCCGCGGCACGATAAAGGGTTCTATGGACCAACTGGAAACCCTGCGCGACCTGCTCGCCGGTAACGGCATAGTGCGGTTAGGGAAATCCAAAACCGGTCAATACGGCAAGTGCCGTGTGACACTGGACCCACCCCAGGCGAAACCTGGCAGTCAGCAACACTGGAAAGATGAGACGGCATGCTGCCTGATTCTACGGTCCGACACCGTGCTGCTCAACGAATACGGCTACCCTGATCCCACGTGCCAGCGTTTGTGCAAGGACCTGGCCCAACGGTTCGGCGTGCCCGCGGACAAACTTGACCTGGTCAAAAGTTTTGCCGCAGCCGATGATGTCGGCGGATTCCTGGGCGAATGGTTGCTGCCCCGCATGCATCACCAGGCCCTGGCCGCCGGCACTGTACTGCGTTTGAAAAACAACAGTGGCCAGGAGTTGCAACTGGATCTGCTGGAGCAACCTTTTGGCATACGCACCGAAGACGGTTACGGCGTCGTCGAAGTGTACACTAACGAAGACGAAGCGTTGTACAAAGCGGTTCTGGACAAGAAAAGCGTCGTCGATTTCCCAACGCTGCAAGAACCCACACGACGCTTCATCTCCTGGGCAGTTGAACGAAAAACCCGCGAGGTCTTGATTCATGAAGCCGTGAAGCAAGCAGCAGCCTGTAAAGTACCCAACAATCACTTCCTGGGCCGTTTACTGGCCATGGTTGAAGATGCCGGCGACTGTGACGACCTGGTCCAACGTATCCAGACCTTCAAAGAGACCGCCCGGAAAGAATTCGATAAAATGAAGCGCCAGATGCTGTTCGATGCAGCGCAACAGGACCAGGAGAAGTGCTGGAATGAATGGGAAGAAAAACTGAAGGATGCCAGGGGAAAAGCGCCGCAGGAATGCGCTCACTGCGTTGCTTTCGACAATGCACAAAAGTTCGAGCTGTATAAACTATACGCACGCACTTTGCTCACTAAACTCAAGTTACGCAACAGGCCGGAGAAAGGAGGAACGTTATGAGCAACCGGAACAATGTCATCAAACGTTATTACGTGCAGGGGGTCTTGAAACTGCAGAGTCCCATGATCCTGGGCTGCGGCGAGGACGAGATCGCGGATATCCAGTGTCAACGCGATTGGGACGGCAACGTATTTATCCCGGCAACAACGCTGGCAGGCGTACTTCGGCATGATTTACTGGAGTTGAGAGATCAGGAGTTGGTCTATGCCTGGCTCGGCACAGTGGACGATCAACAAACCCGGGCCCAGAGCAGCCTGGTCTTTCTGGATGCGTTCCCGCCCATGGAAGCCGCACGCACGACCACCGAAATCTGGGACGGCGTTAAACTGAACAGCCTGACCAAAACTGCGGAGGATCAGAAGAAATACGATTACGAAGTGGTCCATCCAGGCCAGTCCTTCCTTTTCCGCTGTGAAGCCGCACTGCGCGAAAAGCAATCCGAGCAGGATGAGGCACAATTGAAAGACCTGCTCAGCTTGATCATCTTGCGATTAAAGGATGGCGCAATTTCGTTTGGCGCAAAAACCCACCGCGGCTTTGGCCGGGTGACCTTGTCCGATGTTCGACGGCAGTGCTTCAATCTCAAGGACAAGACCCAGGCCCTGGCCTGGCTCGATTTTTCCTGGGAAGGCTTCACGGAAACCAGCGAACCGGAATGGGAAACAGACGGTATCGCACTCCATGCCGCACAAGAACTGACAGCAAAGGTCGTTTTCGAAATACCGGATTCACTGCTCATCCGCCGCTACAGCAAAGCCCCTCAGGATCCGGATGCGGTCATGATGCACTACCCAATCAACGGTAAAGACACACCCATTATTCCAGGCACGGCCTGGGCCGGCGCGTTCCGGCATGCGCTCGAGAATGCGGCGCGTGAGCTGGGCAAACATGATGAAATGCGCAAGCTGCAGAAAGAGCTTTTCGGATATGTGGAGGAAAATGCGGCCAAAGCCAGGCGGCAAAAAAAGCCGGAAGCCGCACCCTCACGCATACGCTTCCAACTGAGCGAAGTGAACTCGGGCAGCATGATGACCTATACGCGCAACAAGATCGACCGCTTTACCGGCGGTGTCGCGAATACGGCCCTGTTTGACGAGAAACCGGTCTACAAAGGCATGGTCACCTTGAAACTTACCGTGAAATCATGCAAGGACCATGAGGTCGGCATGGTGCTGCTGGCACTGAACGAACTTGGCAACGGCATCCAGACCATAGGCGGCGACGCTGCTATCGGCCGCGGCCGGTTGCAGTCAGGCCCCCCGGCAACCCTTGTCTACAAGGGCGCGAAAATCAAACCCAACGATCACCAGGCTTACCTGGACGCACTGGCAACAGCACTCTGTGAAGCCGAAAACGAGGAAGGACACGACCATGACTGATTATGCTGTAAACGAACTGAATTCCCATGCCGTAGCAGAACAGCCAGAAGGAGTCCTGGAAGAGATGTTGAAACCGCACCTGACCGCCCTGGGCAACGCCTGCTGGGGCTTGCTCTATCATCATGATCAGGTCCAGGTGCTGAGCATCGGCCAATCCACGTCCGCCCTTGCAGCGGTGGACCTGGATACGATCAAGGAAGCGCGCTTTTTCTCCATGCAGGGTGAATGGAAGCTCTGGCGCTACAACAACGGCTGGCAAGCCCGATTGCGCGTTGACGACGCTGGTGATAAAGCGCATGTGCTTGAAGAGAACCTTGCGTTGTGGGGCACGAAGATCGAGCAGGGATGCACCTTGAAAGAAGAGGGGCGCGGTTGCAGCCTGGTATTTCCAGTAGCGCTCGATGACCAGGCGCTGCCGTACAAGGTGCGGGTGCGCAGTTACTTCATATATGATGCTGATGGCCTGATCCGTTTCACGGATGCACGGTTGATGACGTTTGTGGATAAAACCGGAAAGGAGCTGCCCCATGCCTAAGTATCAACTCAGCGACAAATCGTTTGTCAATCCATATCATTTCGTACCGCTGGAATCCGCGGGTTGTGCACGCCGCTCGTTCTACGCCATGGAACACGGCGAATACGAAGACATGTACGACGACCGCTACACCGGCTGGATCGATTGTGAACTGGAGACCTTAACCCCCTTGTTCATTCCCAACAGCAGCAACGACAATTTTTTCAACCTGCACGACAGCAAAAAAAGAGACAAAAACGAAAAGGCGCTGGTCAAGAGCTATGACTTCTTCTCCTATCACGATCTACAAGACAAAACACCCGCATCCTTTTTCGAGCCGGTCGTACCGGGCAGTACCATTCGGGGCGTGATTCGCTCCGCATTTGAAACCGTAACCAACGGCTGCATGTCGACGATCGATCACAACCATATCCTGTTCAAACGCTTTACCATTCCTTATCCTCATGCCGGTCGGATTGAAAACAGCGGAAACGGCTGGCGCCTGCAGCCCTGCGATATGCACGGGCAGGAACAACCAGATCCATGCTACCGCTGCGAAGGCGAAGTCGGCATCACCGGCACCCGCAGTCTGCGCTACTTCACCCCCAGCGACAAAGAGTTCATCCCGCTGCAACCCGACGACCTGATGCGCCTGGTTCAGCTCATAGAGACCTACCGCGACGACCGGATCAACCAGAAACTGGGGGACAAACCACGGGATCATCATGGCTACCGGGATCGCTTTGACCTGCACAACCTGAACGGCGGCCTGGTATACTACGAAGTCAAACGGGACCGGCTCTATCTTTCACCAGCCCAGATCGGCAAAGAGGTTTTTCACCGCCGTCTGACGGATATGATCGATACCTATCGTCCCTGCAACCTGCTGGATGCGTTGTGTCCGGCATGCATGTTGTTCGGCCTGGCTGGTGAAAATGAGGCCCTGGCTTCACGCGTCCGCTTTTCCGACGCTCACCTGGTCGGCCTGGGCAATGTCGCGCCCAACACGTTGTATTGCCCACATGGCGTGTTACCGGAACTGGCCAGCCCAAAACCATCCGCCACCGAGTTTTACCTGAAAAAGCAGGACTCGCGGCATCACTTGTGGAACTACGATTATGCCGGCTTCTGGCGCAGGGGCAGGGAAAGCAAGGAGTTTGTTCTGGATGAAAGCTACCGCCCCGAGATCATGGGCCGCAAATTCTACTGGCACCACCACGGGCTGGCCGCCCCCCCGTATATCGACGAACGCGAGGCCACGGAACGCCACGTCTGCGTGCGTCCCGTGAAACCGGGCGTGACATTTGCTTTCCGCGTCTACTTCAACCGCACTTTCCTGACCGAGATGGGTGCATTGATCTGGACCCTGACCCACGGGTTCAGCCAGGAACACGGCCACAAAATGGGCATGGGCAAACCCGTTGGACTGGGCAGCGTCAAGATCCGCATGAAATCCTTGAATGTACGTCGTATGTCGCTGAAGCGAACGCTGCATTACAGCGTTGAAGATGAGACAGAGCTTGGCCAGGCCGTGGCACTGGAAGCTTTCCTGGGATGTGCGCCGGAGACGCTGGACGCTTACAAAACCGTGACGAAGCTCAATCCTGGAATCGCCAACATCCGCTACCCGCAGAATGACGATGAAGGCCGTTTCGGCGAAGTCAATCCTGACGCCGCGTTCCTCTGGTTCAGCGCCAACAAGCAAGTCGCCCAGGGTTCGAGCATGATTAATCCCATCCTGCATCAAAGTCTGCCTGCGCCGGTGAATGAAACACAACCGCATTTAAAAAAATACAAACGCATCAGCAAGCGATAGGAGGCCGGAATGCCCAATTATCAAACCGTTGAACAGCAGCGTTTCGTCAATCCCTACCACTTTGTGCCGCTGGACGAAACATGTACGCGTGAGGGGGGCTGCGCTTCTCTTGAAGAACCTGGCGTCAGCGGCTGGATCGACTGCGAACTGGAGACCCTGACGCCCCTGTTCATCCCCAACACCAGCTCGTGTACAGCAGCGGAGCAAGATGATGACAACAGGGACAAAGAGACGGCAAGTGACTATTTTGGCATGCGCGCGACCGATGGCAGCAGCATCAACAGTTACGATTTCTTCTCATACAGCAACTTGAAGGGGCAGCAAAGCAGTGAGCCGCATGAGACGACAAGCCTGCCCGTCCTGCCAGGCAGTTCGTTGCGCGGTGTCATCCGCTCTGTTTTCGAGACGGTGACCAACTCGTGCCTGTCCACCACGGATGATGAGCAAGTCTTGTATAAACGGACAACGCGCGCCGGTAAACCGGGACGTCTGATTAAAAAGGACGGCGAATGGCACATCCACCCCTGCGAACGGCATGCTCTACCGATCAGCAATTACAAGGAAGACATCGCGAAGACCGGCGAAAGGGATAAAGTCTGTTTCAACAGCTCCGGCAGGTTCAAGTACATCGATTCGTTTCCGCTGGGTTCATCGGTCGGCTTGATGCATCGGGGAGAGCCCTTTGAGACCAAACGATGCGAATCCGTATTTGAAGAGCGCACCAACAAAAAGGCGATTCACATAGGGCTCGAAGCGGTGCAGAACCTGCTGGAAAACGTGCGCCTGTACCGCCAGGCCAGAGTCAACATCCATAAACGCCAGCAACGGCATAGCGGTTACAAGCACTTCAAGGCGGACCAACTGGATGACCTGGACGGCGCGTTGATCTATTACAGCCAGCACAACGGCAAGTACTACCTGTGTCCCGCGGCCATCGGACGCGAAGTTTTCCACAACCGGCTGCGTCATTTGCTTGGCGGTAACAGTCCAGGATCCCATGCGCCATGCCGCGACAAGGAAAAACTGTGTCCCGCCTGCCTGTTGTTTGGCATGGCCGGCAAGGACAAACATGCGCTGGCCTCGCGCGTCCGCTTCACGGACGCCAAACCAGTGCAACCCCAAGTGGACTGGAGCGACTGGTACCACCAACCATCGATCCTGCTGGAACTGGCCGGCCCCAAACCCTCAGCCACGGAATTCTACCTTCAAAAACCAGACCAGGCCGATAGCTGGAATTACGACTATGCCTTGACACGTAAAGGTAAAGGCAAAGGTAAAGAAGAAGAGATCAAAAACTATAAGCCGCGCATCCAAGGCCGCAAATTCTACTGGCATCAACCCAACGTTTCCGCGCCGCCTGATCTTTCGCGCAACCAAGACATGGATATAACGGATCGCAATGTCGGCATACGGGCCTTGAAAAAAGGTAAACGCTTTGCTTTCCGCATCTACTTCAACCGGCTTACGCATGAGGAAGTAAACCGACTGCTATGGGTGACGTCCTTTGGCGGCAGGTCCTCCACCCATGCGCATAAACTGGGCATGGGCAAACCTCTCGGCCTGGGTTCAGTGCGTATCGAAGCGAAAGCTATTACCCAGCGGACACTATGCCTTGAAAACAACAGCCTGTCCTATAAACTGAGCCAAAAGCCTGTTCCTGATAGCGATGTCGCGCAAACAGCGCCAGGTTGCGATGCTGAAACGCTCAAGGCCTTGCTGAAAATCGCGGATTTCAGTCATGCGCCAAATTCAGTCAGTTATCCATATTGCGTCGACTCGAAGGGCAAAAGGCTCCCCGAGTCCTATAAATGGTTTGTGGGCAACAAGCAGTGCGATGGATGCGGCACGGGGACGCGTCACGTAATCAGCCATGCGCTTCCACATCTAACGCAACCCCAACTACCTGTAATCGTCGAAAGAGATTGATAATGAAAGGGGTCATCCATCTTGCAAATGCACCACACCACCTGGGTAAGATTCTGCTTGATTCCGGCGGAGAAAGCCTTGTTTTCCAGGTTCCCGCCCATTTTGAAGAGGGTGACTGCGTGCGTGTCGACTTTCAACATAACGATCCTTTCTCCCGGATTCAGCGCCTGGTCTACTGTGCCGATGACTGGCATTATGGTTTTGTCCAGGTTGCTCAGCGGCTGCCAAAGGATTTTGGGTTTCAAACTTGAAAAACTGCCGGAAGGAAGGATGTGCGATGATCGGTCAGGTTGGCAACCTGGAGCGTATAAACGTGACCAGCGGGAAGGCAAAAGGAAAAGGCCGTGCTTTTGCCGGTAAGGGTGAGGTTTACGGTGAGTTGGTGTTCAATACCTTGATGACCGGCTACCAGGAAATTTTGACGGATCCGTCGTATTACAGCCAGGTCGTGATGCTCTGTTATCCGTTGATCGGCAATTACGGGATCAACGCCGAGGACGAAGAATCCCGCCGGCCGCATGCCGCCGGGTTGGTCATTGGCGAATGCAGTCGGATTCCCAGCAACTGGCGCCATGGCAAGACCTTGGAAGCCTACCTGGAAGAGCATGGCGTGCTTGGCGTCGACGACATCGATACGCGCGCCGTAACGTTGCACATTCGGCGTCAGGGCGCAATGAAGTGCGTTGTATCCACCGAGGATCAGGACCGGCAAAACCTGGTGGAGAAAGCCCGCAATTCCACTGGCCTGGTCGGTCGCGACCTGGCAGGCGAGGTGTCCACCGCAACAGCCTACGATTGGCCGGGTATCACCCAATTGCCTTCCGAATTCGTGCGCAAAGGCTGTTTCGATGAGATCTTTTTCGTGGGGCCGCCCAATGCCGTCGAGCGCCGCGAGATCTTCAACATCCTGCTCAACAAGTATCAACTCGATCCGGCCCAATTCGACTTGCAACGGCTTGTGCAAACCAGCGACAAACGCACGGGCGCCGAAATCGAACAAGCCATTATCGAGGCCAAGTTCAACGCCTTTGATCTGGATCGTGCGCCCGTCACCAGTTTTCAGCAGGTGTGCAAGTCGCCTGCTTACAGCCAAATCGTTAAAACCGCCAAGCAGGCATCTACCGCGGAATGAGGAACAGGCAACATGTATTACTATTTTGACGAATCCGGCAATTGGAGTGAGCCGAATAGAGAACAGCGCACATTGGTTGTCGGTGGTGTGCAGGTCGATAGCGAAAAGACCATGGCTGAGCTGGAACAGGATTTGCGTGTGATCATGGCGGATCGTAAACTCAAACACCTGCATGCCTGCGACCTGGCGCCAGGAGCATTGACCGCTTGCTACCAGGCGATCGGGCGTCTGCTGCGCGAAAATCGACTGCGTGCCATGATGCATGTCCATTGCCCTGGACATGTACGGCATGCCTCCACCTTGGTCACGCCGGAAGAAGCCTATCGCCGCGCAGCCGCGACACTGGTGGCCACGATGATCTTCAATGATAGTAAGCCTCAAATCTATTATGACCTCACCTTCTACCAGGCTTATCCCGGGAATGTGGTCAAGCACATGCACGACAAGCTGCCGCCATGCTTCAAACATTTGGACAAGTATATGCGCATCGATGAACAGGCATTTGAAAGCTTGCGCAAGGAGCTTGTCGACAGATTGAAATCCTTGAAGGACAAAAAAACCGAGGCCTTGCGCAAACAATTGGCCGGCCTTTGCGTCCAGGCGCAGTCCGAGGAGGAAGCGCACTCGAAAATCCGGCAATGGCGCCAGGTTGCGGAGTCGCGCATGAAACAATACCTGATCACGCGAGCGCGTTTGATCATGGAAGGCTCCGACATCGCCCGTGAACTCTTCAAAACCGCCATCACGGATACGCTCCAGGCATCGGAGAACCTGTTGCAAGCCGCATGTCGGGCAGCGGAGGTCAAGGTAATCTATCTGCCCAAAGAGGCTCAAATGCAGGACAAGCATGGTTTGGGCGTCGCAACCGCCGATTTGTTATGCAACCTGGTCTACCGGGGCGCCAACAATGGACAAGCTGGCGCTGTTTTACAACAGCTTGTGGTTCAGGAGATAACGTCATGAAAGCAACGATAAAATGTACCGCCTTCAACGGGACCTTGTGCGCGTGCACCCTGGAACTCTATCTGCGCGGACTGCCCGTGGTCCTAAACGAGGATGACGCTCCCGAAAAGGATGTTTATAAAAACAGCGGATTGCCGGTCGGCATTGCCTCGGCGGCCCATGAAAAAATCCTGCACGTCCTGCAAAAGGCATTTCCACGTCATCCCGTTCCCGCGTGCCGCTTCATGGTCGAATGCAAGCAGTTCGAGCTGCTCAAAGCCAGGAGCATGCAACCTGACGCTGACCAACTGGCCGACGCTGTCGCGGCCCTGACCCTCAGCGCGATCGCCGATACGTTGGACACGGCAACCACCATGCCTGACGTGTGGCAAAACCATGACCTGGACCGGGTCTTCACGCAAGCCCTGGCCGCGAGCGAGACAGCTTTCGAGCACCTGTTTATCCGTCCGGCGCCGGCTGATCCGCGTCTGGAACAGGCCTGGTCCCTGCTGCGGGAAAGGCTCTTTGACCGAGCCGCGGCTATCATGGCTGAAATCGGCGAACCGTCCGCGAATCAACGCAACCGGGCATTGCATGACCGCATAGCCTTCCTGCTCGCATTGCATCGCCGGGATAACGATGATGCCCTTGAACAGCGCTTTCGCGATTTACTGGAGCAATATGCCCCTTATGCCGCGATCCAGGTGCAGCTCTACTTCGACTATATCAAGCATCTCCAGGATATCCGCGACGACCGGCGCCCGCGGCAATTGGCGCTTGAATTCGAAAAGCGCTTTTCGCCCGACGTCCTGCTTCCGGCCGACCTGGCCCTGTTCCATTACCTCAAAGGACGAGGACGCTATTATCGCGGTGACTACCTTGAGGCGTTGCGCCTGTTGTGCCAGGCCCTCGAAGGCACACCGCCGGAACAGGAGAGAGACCGCGCCCGTATTTTCAACACCGCGGCCAACGCTTTTACCGACAACCTCTTTTATGATGAAGCCCTGGCGCTGGCCCACGCCGCGTTGACCATCCGCGAACGGTTGTCCCTTGCCGAGCACTCCGACACCTGCGGCTTGATCGCGGGCATCCATTTCCGGCGCGGCGCGTTCAATGAAGCCAGGACCTGGTGGGAAAAACAGCGGGATGCCGCGGTGGAAAAACCGGACAACCGCCTGCTCAACAACCTGGCCAAATGCGCCATGATGCTCGACGACCGCGACGCGGCCGCCAACCTGCTGGACCAGGCCCGTGAACAGGGCGACGAACGCGGATTCACCGCTGCGTTGGAGTTGCGCCTGCTGGTCATGAACAAGGAAGTCGAAAAAGCCGAAGCGCGCTTCAAAGCCACCTTTATGCTGCCCGAAAACAAGACGCGCTTTGACGATTTCGCCGTTGCCTGGGCCTATGTCGCCATGGCGCAATGCGATATGGACCGCGGCAAATACCGCGACGCGACCAAGCGGCTGACAAAAGCGCAGACGCTCTTTCTCGCTGATGCCTATGTGTTTGAAGCGGCCTGCGTAGCGCTCCTGCTGCCCGCCTCCGGCGCTTCGGAAAGCGATTGGGCCTATTACGAGGAAATCCAACCAAAACCAGATGTCATCGAACGCCTTCAGGAATATGTCGCCGCGCACAGCGAACTGGCCGTCATGTTCATGCCGCGACTGCTGCCGGACGTCGCGCCAACCCTGCCCGAAAACGCGCGGATCAGCCAGGTCCGTGAAGCCATCCTGCAGGTATGGGAATACGATGCCGAAACAGGTGCCCGAACCAGCGCGGCACGTGACGCCCTGCGGCATATATATTTGTTTTGAAACAGGCACTTGAACAAGTCGAAAGCGCGGAAGCCAGGATCAGCGCGTTGGAAGCGCGCCTGGGTGAATCGACCGACCTGTTGCGCCAACCGCGTACCTGGCTGCAACAGGCGGCCGACACTCTGCATGGCGATCCCGGCCAGGCGATCAACAGCGTCAAAGGCGTCAATGATTTCCTGGACGCCAACCGCGACCGGATCGCGCAGCTCGAACGCCGCGCTCAAGCCCTTGCCGCCGCCGAACAACTTGTCGAAGCCATGGACACCATCATGACCGATTGCCCCGACATCGTCAATCCGGGCATCCAGTAGCGCCGCGAGACATTCGCCAAGGCTTTGCAGGCAGCGCCGGATAACAAAGCCACCCTGAAACAGGCCGGCGATTTCCTGGCTCAGCTTGAAAACCGCGCCGAAGAAGCCCTGCTTGCCCAGGACCGCATGAAGCATGTGACCGACACGTTCAGCAAAGCTCTCGGTGGCTCCGCCCAACCCGGCGCGGACGGCGCCGTGGTGCGTGGGCGCATCAACGGCGTGCCGGTCAGCGCCCACATCAAAAATAAAGGCGCGATACGTCTGGACACGCCGACCGATGGTTCGTGCAGCGCCGCGGTCGAGGGGTTGCTTAAAGAGCTGGAACAATCGGGTGTTGCCCTGGGCCCGATCAAAGTGGTGCGCACGGGCCAGACCCTGCATGCGGCAAAGGGGCGCCATGAACAACGCAACCGACACAGAGCCTGAGCTGCGCGTTTTCCACCTCGGCGTAGCCCAAGATATTCCAGGACCGGGTAAACGGCTGGTCATCTGGACCGCGGGTTGCGACCGTCGCTGCCCCGGCTGCATCGAGCAGCGTCTCTGGGACGAAAAGCGCGGAGCGCTCTGGACCGTGGATATGTTGGAACGCACCACACGACCCTACCTAGATCAACTCGGGGCCCTGACCCTATCCGGAGGCGAACCGACCCGCTGGGCCGCCGCCCTGCGCGCCTACCTGGAGCGTTTCCGGCCCCGGCCGCACGTCACGTTGTTCACGGGTTGCGAAGCCGACGAGTTCATGCAACGCTTTCCCCACCTGGCAACCCTGGTAGACCTGTGCATTGCCGGCCCATTCATGCAGTCCAGGCATGGCAACCATCTCTGGCGCGGATCCACGAACCAAATCCTCTTCTCTCCGTCGGGACAACACGGGCAAGCGCAACTGGACCGCTGGGTGCTCGCTCAAACAGCCGGTATACAGACGTTTGTAGAACAGGAACATCTCAACTTCTACGGCATCCCGCCTCCCGGTCTGCTCGAAACGCTGAGACGGAAATTGCACCGCGACATGAAGCTGAGAGAAGAATAACTCGGTTGCATAAATCCAAGGTGCTCGGAGTTTGGTGTTCGGAAGGCTAAATCGCCCTCCCTACCTCTCAGCGTCTTTTTGGCAGGCGCTTTCTGGACCCATGGTCGGGATCATCGTACTGGTGCATATCCAGGTATAGTTGATTCATTTCCGACGCTAACCGGAGCTTTTCCGCCTTGAGATCCGCGATCTGATTGGCGATCTTATTCCGTTCGCTCCTGTTGAAACGGCCGCATTTCATTATGGCATAAAGATTGGACATATCTGCCTGGATGTTATTGATCCGCGCTTTCAAAGCCAGGATGTTTTGATATAGGAGTGCGCGGGCTTGCTTTCTGCGCCGTGCCTGGGCGTAGTCGCGTCTTTGCCTTTGCTGCTGCCTGGCTTCCCGTTGACGCTCGCACTCGTACTCTTTTTGTGCCCAGGTTTCGGCCCGGATTTGCTCACGCCTGGTCCATTCTCTGCGCTCAATCTGCCCGGGGCTGAAATGGTGGGCAAGCAAACAGGCCACGATACACAGGAACATGCCGGGTATACTGCCACCCAGCAGTAGAATGACAGACAATACAGCATACGTCCAGGGCGAACGCCAGGGCACCACCACGTATATGACATACAGCGAATGCAGCAGACTGCCGAGAATTTGTCCAGCGAGGAAGAACAAACCCCAACCAAAAATCAACACCGCTATCAGCAACAACGCCATACAACCCCCTTATTCATCGAGCATTCTATTGCCAGGTCCAATCCGATCAAACAACCTTGTCTGCCGGACCGCCACCTCTTTTTGCTGGGCCAGCAATTCGTTCAGGAAACCCAGCAGCAGCGTTCTCTCTGCTGCCTCTATATCGTGCTCGATCAGGATGCGGCACACATCGCTGAACTGCCGGCGGATATTGTCCAGGGTCAAGTCACCGCTGCGCAGCGATTGCCTGACGGCGTTGCACAGTGCGTCGAACGCATCTGTTTGAGCCCGGGTCCGCTCCATGGCCAGGAGACACTGCTGTTCCACGCGCCGCGTTTTTTCATGCGCCTGGGCCATTTCTTTATCCGCCTCTATCCGGGTCCGTTCGGTGATCTGTTTTTCCTGTGCAATAAAGCATTTTGCCTGCCAACTGATCGCATGACGCCGGGTATGCTCCTGTTCGAATATGCGCACCCGCTCGGTGCGCGCCTGTTGTGCAGCGTCCAGGTAGGCCAACACCAGTCCAGCCAGGATCGTTTCTCCGCCGCCCTTTCCTTTATCGCTCATGGTATGCTCCCTTCTGTTGCTGGTTCTGCTGCATAATTGTATTACAGTGCTGAAAGACAAATTTTCCGGTGCTTGACAGGAAAAATCAAGACGATCGACACACCCGGGCTTCGGAAACTCCGGAATTCGAAATCTTTCCCAACCCGTAATCCGCAATCCGCAATCCGCAATCCACAATCCCCAAGCTTCCTGGGCTTCTGGGGCGGGACGCCACAGCCACCACCCTCAATAATAGCTGTACGCCGAGTCCGTGTTGCGGCGCATGTTGAGGACGCCGTCTTCCAGGATGCCCAACTGGTTTGTCGCGCTGACGATGACGTGGTCCAGCAGCGGGATCTCCAGGCATGCTCATCGACCACGGCCAGGTAGGCGCCTGCCAGCGAGTTGCCAATGACTTCAAACCGGTCGATAAGCAGACGCGGCAGCAAGCCGATATCCATAACGTTGCCCAGCTGGCCGGCGCGCTGCTGGGCGCTGTGCTGGCTGGCGCAACCTGGGGCTGCGGCGCACTGCCGCCGGTCTATTCATGGCCATGCTCCTTATACTTTTTTTCTGCTCTACAACTACAAAGCATAAGGCGCAGGCCATGGGCGTATTCCGGAGAAAAAGCTACAAAAACAGGGAGCCTGCTTGTGCTACAGCACATAACAACAGGAGTCGTTGCCTTCGAAACAGCCCTTGACCCCAATACGTTCGATCCTGGGCGCGCACTCGGCGCAAATGGGATAGATGCGTACGTTGTCGACAGCGGTGTCGATCAGGTATTCTATTTCCCTGCGCAATTTGCGGAACTGGGCCGGGGTCAGGTCGCATTCGAAAACAGAATACTGGACCCGGATGCCGTGGCCTTCGAGCAGTTTGGCCAGGCGCGCCCGGACGCGGTCTTCCGGGATATCGTATGAGATGATGTAGATCATATGTCCTGGTCTTGGCATGGTTTGTTGTGTGGCATGACGGTTATCCTTCGAACGTGTACGGTTTCCAGGCCGGCAACGTTTCACGCACCAGCGCGCGCTTGAAGTTCTCGCACTGCCCTTCCATGACGCTGCGCGGCGCCCAGTATTCTTCGGCCAACTCGCCATCGGTCTGGCAGTTGGTCATGTAGCGGTCGTACAGGGCGAAAAACTTGGCGCGGCCCTCCTGGTTGAGCAGGATGGCGCCGTCAGAGCCGGGCGTGGACTTGAAGTCCTGGGGTGTGAATTCTCCGCGATTGACTGCAGCAATGACCATGCGATCGACAATGGCCACGCGCAGCGGTTCGATCAGGTCCAGGGCCAGCGAGACACGGCCGGGCTTGTTCTCGTGCATGAAGCCGACATAGGCGTCCAGGCCGAACGCCTCGGACACGCCCGCGCATTCCTGGACCATAAGCGTATAACCCAGCGACAGCAGGGCATTGACCGGGTCCTGCGGCGGCTGCCGGTTGCGGCCGTTAAAAGTGAAATGCTTGTGCAGCAACAGGCCGAATACGCCGAAATAGTCCCGGGCCGTTATGCCTTCGTAGCCGCGGATACGATCTTGGTCATCTGCCTGGGCCAGGTCGCGGCGGCGCTGGGCGATGCGGGTGATGACCGGATCGAGCTGTGCACGCCGGTCCGGGTGGTTGCGTGCGTGGCGGCGCAGGACCCGGATCGTATTGACCAGCTTGGCGTCAACCAGCTTGCGGCAGATTTCGCGCTTGCTCTCCGGGTTGGACCAGGCCTTGTACTGGGCCAGGCGCGGGGCCGGGTCGTTGCGGTGGTTGCCGACCAGGTGGCCTTTCAACGTGCCGTCGCGATCCAGGAACGTGATCGGAATATCGTCGCTGAGACAGGCTTCCACCACATTGCCGGTCACGCCCACGCCGCGCATGAGCACGAGCTGGCGCGTGGCCAGCAGGGGCAGTTTACCGCACAACTTCTTGTTGCGCCGAAAAGTGATGTACGCGCCGCGTATATTCAGCACCGTGCTGGTATCGGTGACATAAACGGTACGCAAACGCAAACCAGTGGGTCCAAGGTCGTGGGTCTCGATACTCATGTTATTCGCTCCTTATTTTCGGATTTACGGAAACTGGTGGCTGGGGCGTCCCGCCCCTGAAGCACCGGAAGATTGTGGATTGCGGATTGCGGATTGCGGATTGTGGGATAGCTGCCATACTTCAACCGCCTCGTTGTTGTCGCCGATATAGGCGCCGTAGCGATGGGACGGGTCAGGTTCGTCAAAATTCATAAAAGCCTCGGTAAAGCAATGGTAGAGTACGCCGTTGGCGGCAAACGAATAGTAGACCCGGGCAGTGTCGGGACCCGGAAAGAACTCGATAACGCTGTCGCCGCGGCGGGTGGATTTAAAGGTGAACCAGGCCGGGTCACTGACGCGAGGGTCATGGCGGTAGCGTTGTTTGAAGCGCCAGTAGAGGAAGAAGACGTGGGCATCGTAGGGATCGAGTTCAAGGAAGCCGTATTGGCGGTAGAGCGGCAGGTTCCAGGTGCAGGTTTTCAGCACGCGGCCCTGGTGCACGGCGGATTCGATGCGCAATACTTTGCCAAAAACCGGGGCGCCGGCCTTGTAGGCATCGAGGTAAGCGACCGGCAATAGGTCAACGGCCTGCCAGCCGCGCATGCCGCGGCGCTGGAGCCGGAAGGAGACCTGGATGCCGAACAGCTCCTCGCTCACGTCGAAACCCAGGTCGCGAAGCCGAAACCGCACCGGTTGGCGCAGCAGGGGATAAGTGCCGGTCAATTCGCCAAAGGCGTGTCGACCATCAGTCAATCGGTTGACATAACCGAAGTGGCGGGTTGCGCGACTAGGCGCGGCTGTGAATGGATTGAGTTGGGTGTTCATGCTCATGTATAGTACTAGGTTGAATACGCAACACGTTTCCGGATTTTATTTAATAAAAAAAGTGAAGGCTTGAGCAGCAACTTTCAACTGTCTTAAAGTTTGAACATTGCACCAACAGAACAGAGCATTCAATCGACGTCGTTGATGTTCAAGATTGCGACGAATTTCTACGCAAAGAACGCAAAGGCCAATCTTCCGGCTTGGCGAAGGAGTCCGGGGAAGCTAGCCTATTTAGCGGCGCCTTCCAGAATCAAACGGCATAATCCCTTTTTTTATGGTCAGTTCATAGAAATTAATAATCAGACCTAGCGCCTGCTGTACTGGGAGAAGTACAGCGAGGGCTTTGAACCCGCTGGTGCAGTGGATGCGGGCGCTGGTTTGCCGGGAGGCAGCAGGCTCGTAGCGCCTGCTGTACCGGGGAGTACAGCGGGGGCTTTGAACCCGCTGGTGCAGTGGATGCGGGCGCTGGTTTGACGGGAGGCAGCAGGCTCGTAGCGCCTGCTGTACCGGGGAGTACAGCGGGGGCTTT
>CAZOLK010000057.1:0-24058 GCA_964580325.1 uncultured Verrucomicrobiota bacterium
CATGGACGGGGTCCATCTCCATCGTAACCAGCACGGGCGCGTGCGCGACCAGGCTGCGTGCGGCCAGGCCTACTGTGTTTACTTGGAAGACGCTGCGGCGCAACCCTGGTGCGTGGGCGCGCACTGGTTCACGCTCTACGATCAGTCGGCGTTGGGCCGTGGCGACGGCGAGAACTATTACATCGGTTTTCTGGATGTATGCCATCGTCCGTATGAAAAACTGGCCCAGGCAGCCCGTGTCGCGCACGAACGGCTTTATAGGGTGGCGCTGGGCTATGAGCTGCCCTATGACCAGGCGCCGGCATACCTGCCCAGGCTCTTTTATTAAGCCGTGGACGTTTTTGAACAGAACGGACAGACCATCATCCATGGCGATACACTCGAAGTCTTGCGCCGGCATGTGCCCGACAACTCCGTGGACCTGGTCTTCGCGGACCCGCCCTATAACATCGGCAAGTCCTTCAATGGTCGGCGCGAAAAGCGTTCGGAGCAGGATTATGCGGCATGGTGTGCGGAGTGGCTCGATCTTTGCGTGACCAAGTTGACTGCCGCTGGAAGCCTTTACGTGATGACCGCCACCCAGCACATGCCCTTTCTGGACCTGCATCTGCGCAAACGGATGCACATTCTCTCGCGCATTGTTTGGGCCTATGACAGCTCCGGTGTACAGGCGCGCAAGTATTTCGGTTCGCTCTACGAGCCGATTCTGTTCTGCGTTCGTGATCCGCGCAACTATACGTTCAACGCGGACGAGATCCTGGTCGAGGCTCGGACGGGCGCGGAGCGCAAACTGATCGATTACCGAAAACCCGTGCCCACGCGATACAACACGCGCAAAGTGCCGGGCAATGTTTGGTATTTCTCTCGGGTGCGCTACCGGATGGCGGAATATGAAGACCATCCGGCGCAGAAACCAACCGCATTGCTGGAACGCATCATCAAGGCCTCGAGTCGCCCGGGCGACACGCTGCTGGATCCGTTTGCCGGATCGTTCACCGCCTCTAGCGTTGCCGCTCGCCTGGGTCGGCGCTCCATTGCCATCGAGCGTGAGCAGGCGTATGTCGAGATCGGTTTGCGCCGGATTGTGAAGGATACAGCACTGAGCGGCAAAGCCGCAACCAATTCTTATTCTAACCGCCGATGAACACCGGTAAGAAAAGAACGGATTTCTCCTGTTCATCAGTGGCTGAAGTGTCCAAGTCCGGATGACTTGTTAGCCAACCGCATGATCAAGCGCCAGACATGGCCCAGGGCAATGATGCCCAGACCCGTGCACCAGGTGCGCCAGTCGACCCAGAAGGCCAGGAACAGGCAGGAGGTCAGGCCCGCGGCAGAGATCCAGCGCGGATAAAGGCGGTGTTCGGGCGGCAGGCGTAAAGCGGCCTGGTTGGTCAGGGCGTAATAGATCAGTACTGTGAAGGCGCTGAAGGTCCAGGTGGTTTTGACGTTGCCGATCAAGACCAGGCCTGCAATGATGACCGCCACCACCACGATGGCAACGGTCGGCGTGGTCTGGCTCTTGTTCAGTTTACCTGTGGCGGCAGGCATGTCGCCGCGACGGCCCATGGCCAGCATCACCCGCGACAAGCCCAGGATCAGGTTGAGCAGAACGCCCAGCATGGCGGTGACCGCGCCGATGGTCATCAGCGCCGGCAGCAAAGGCAGGTTGAAATGGCTTGAAGCCACGGCCAGCGGCGCGGCGTCTTCGACCGTGGCCTTGACGATGGTCTCCAGGCCCACCGAGCCGATAGCGACCGAGGCTACGGCCACATAAAGGAGCGCGGTGACGCTCATGACCGCGATGATCGCGAGCGGGATGGTCTTGCGCGGTTCGCGCACTTCCTCGCCCAGCGTGGCAATGCGGCCGTAACCTGTGTAGGCCACGAACATCAGGGCTGTGGCATGGAACAGCGCGGCCAATGGCCAGGAAGCACCCTTTTCCCCGGCGAAGAACGGCTGCATGTTGGTCGCGCCCCGAGCGAACACGCGCGGCAACCCGGTCAGCACGAAAACGATCAGCGTCAGCAGGGTGATCGAGACAATGACAATGTTGACTGTATTAGTCCTGCGCACGCCAGTGAGAATGATAACGGTGAAAATAAGCACGATGGCCAAAGCCAGCGGCACCATGTAGCTGTGGGAGAGCCCGAACGTGGTGAGGGCATAACCGGCAAAACCCAGCGAAGCCGTGGCCGCAGAGGCGGATTTGGCTGTCAGGAACATCCAGCCGGCTGTAAAACCCAATGAAGGGTTGAGGTATTTGTAGCCGTATTCATAGGTTCCGCCGCTGACCGGATGGCTGGCCGCCAGTTGAGCGCTGCTCATACCGTTGCAGACCGCTACCATGGCGGCCAGCACCACGGCCAGCACCACGGCCGGTCCCGCAATGCCCGCGGCAATTCCAATGCTAATGAAAACGCCAGTGCCCACAATGGAGCCTAGTCCCATCATCATCGCGCCGAATACACCCAATTCCCGCTTCAATTGCTGCTTGTTCTCGCTCATGCGCTTAATCTCCTATACATCAGGTGGTGAAGGTTGTGGGCATGCTATTTACATCCTGTCGATTTGCTAGTTAAAACCTTTTAATGCCCTGACCTATCAAAAAAAATACCTGCATTATATAGCATAGCTAACAGGTGTTGTCAACCTCATGCGTTATTTTCCGCGGTCGGAAAAGCTATTGAAAGGGCTGTTATATGATGATGTCTTGGTTGAAACTCACTGGGCGGAGGCTGCTTGTGCAATACGTTTTCGCTTGGTGGAATCCAGCACTTTTTTGCGTAACCGTATGGAGGAGGGTGTAGCTTCCACGTACTCGTCGGGCGTTATGTATTCAATGGCTTTTTCGAGCGACATGACCACCGGCGGTTCGAGTTGAATGGCTTTGTCCGAACCGCTGGCACGGACGTTGGTGAGTTGCTTGGTCTTGGTCGGGTTGACCAGCAGGTCGCCGGGGCGTGCGTTTTCACCGATGATCATGCCCGGATAAACTTCTTCGTGCGGGCCGATGAACAGGCGGCCACGGTTTTGCAGCGCGTCAAGGGCATAGGCCGTTGCCGTGCCGCGTTCCATGGAGACCAGCACCCCGTTGTTGCGCGATTTGATTGCGCCGCGGATTTCGGCGTATTCCTTGAACATGTGGCTGATCAGCGCTTCGCCGCTGGTCAGGTTGGCCAGGAAGGTTTCCAGGCCGATCAGACCGCGTGTCGGAAGTACAGCCTTTAGATGGACGCGCGAGCGAATGTGATCCATGGACGTGATCGTGGCCTTACGCCAGGCCAGGTTCTGCATCACGTCACCGAGGCAATCGTTGGGCACTTCGACCCACAGGTCTTCGAACGGTTCGAGCTTATGGCCGTTTTCGATGTGGTAGATTACCTCGGGCCGCGAGACCAGCACCTCGAAATCTTCACGGCGCATGGTTTCCACCAGCACCGCGATCTGTAGCGCGCCGCGCGCGCTGACCATGAACGTGTTGGCGAGTTCGCCTTCCGCCATTTCCAGCGAGACATTGATTCGCGTCTCGCGAAGCAAACGTTCCTGGATGTGGCGCGCGGTCACCCATTGACCGTCGCGTCCGGCCAGCGGGCCGTCGTTGATGCGGAACTGCATCTGCACGGTTGGCGGATCAATGGCCACAAACGGGATGGGCGGCTGCTCCTCGTTGGCGCAAAGAGTTTCGCCGATGTAGATTTCGTCAAATCCGGACAGGCTGACAATGTCGCCGGCATGGCCGCGCTCTGTTTCGGCAATGCCCATGCCGCTGAACGTGAAGAGCTTGGTCACCTGGCCCCGCTCACGCCGGCCGTCGCGATGGATACAGTGGATGCTGTCGCCGACCTGTACGGAACCGCCCGTGATTTTGCCTATGGCAATACGGCCGACATAATCGCTCCAGTCTAGGTTGCTGATCAGCATTTCGAACGGCGCGTTTGTATCTGCTTGCGGCGGTGGGATATACTCGACGATGCGGTCGAACAGCGGCGACATGTCCCGGTGCGGGTCGGTCGGGTCGTTCACGGCAAAGCCGGCCTTGGCGCTGGCGTACAGGATAGGCGCGTGGAATTGATTGTCGTCGGCTTCCAGGTCCAGCAGTAGTTCCAGAATTTCCTCGTGCACACGTTCGGGATCAGCGTGTTCGCGGTCGATTTTGTTGATCACCACGATCAGTTTCAATTTGTTTTCAAGGGCTTTTTTGAGGACAAACCGGGTCTGGGCCTGGGGTCCTTCCACGGCATCGACCAACAGCAGCACGCCGTCGACCATCTTGAGAATACGCTCGACTTCGCCGCCGAAATCGGCGTGTCCCGGCGTATCGACAATGTTGATTCGCACGCCCTGCCAGTTCACGGCGGCGTTCTTGGACTTTATCGTAATGCCCTTTTCACGTTCCAGGTCCATGGAATCCATGGCACGTTCGCGCACCGCCTCGTTCTGCCGAAATACGCCGGCCTGCCGCAGCAGTTTGTCGACAAGCGTTGTTTTTCCATGGTCCACATGAGCGATAATCGCTATATTTCGAATGCCCGTTGTCATACTTAATTCTCCATCGGATTGAGGCAGGCACGATAGATGGTTTCGCTGGAAAAGCAAGCCCGAAAATGAATAATCTGTTGTGAGGCGCTCGTGGATATGTTATTTTGGCAATAAAGAGAAACTCACCCGTATTTCATACATGAATACCGATCCTGATAGAAGAGAGCAGGCCTTTGCGACGCGCCATGGCGAAAGCATGGCACAAAGTGTGTCGCATTCGACCGACGGTTCGTCCGATAAATCGGCGCGCAAAGCGTCAGGTCAGTATCTCAAGCTCTGGGCTGATACCGTACTCGATGCCCATGACGCGCGCACCACGCTGAAATCGGCTGAAAAACGCGAACCGATTGACCATGCGCACCTCTCGAAGATCCTGCTTTTACGGCGCCAGCAAACAACGGTCGAACATGACGATTCCGGCGAGGCGCCGTCGGAATACGAACTGGTTCGTGAACTGGAAAGCGGCGGTATGGGCACGGTGTACCTGGCCAAGCAGACTTCACTGGACCGGGTCATTGCGTTGAAGAAGATCAAGCCGGAGATGGCCAAGAATTATGAACGGCGCAACGATTTCCTGTCCGAAGCCGTTATCCTGGGCGAACTCGAGCATCCCAATATCGTGCCCATTTACGATGCGGCGGTCAATGAGCGCGGCCATCCTTTTTATGCCATGCGTTGCGTGCGCGGCACGGTTTGGAGCAAAGTTATGGGCAAGGTTAGCCGCGAGGACAATCTGGATGTGCTATTGAAGGTGACCCAGGCCGTGATGTACGCCCACAGCCGGGGCATCATCCATCGCGATTTGAAACCGGATAACGTCATGCTGGGCGATTACGGCGAGGTGATGGTCATGGACTGGGGCATTGCCGCCGCGGTTGAGGACAGCGCCAAGGCCCCGCCATTGACGCGCAGAACCGCGCTGGGCGGCACGCCGGCCTATATGGCGCCTGAAATGGCGCGCGGCGATCACACCGCCATCGGTAAGCACAGCGACATCTATCTGCTGGGCGCTATTCTGTATGAAATCGTAACAGGCTATCCGCCCCACTGTAAAAAGGATGTCGTCGCCTGCATTGTCGATGCCGCGCGCAACATCATCGAGCCGGCTCGTCAAAAAGGCGAGTTGGTTCGCATAGCGCTCAAGGCCATGGCCACTGATCCCGCGCAGCGTTTCGGCAGCGCGCGTGTTTTTATGAATATGCTGGTCACTTACCGGCGCCATGCCGAAAGCCTGCGCCTTGTCTCCAAGGCCGAGGAGGAGGCTGAACGCGCCGAGCGGGAAGAACGCTATGCACCCTTTACCGAAGCTGTCGCGGACTACAAGCAAGCTCTTAAATTATGGGAAAACAACCCCCGTGCGTGCCAGGGCCTGAGCAGGGCCTTGAAGGCCTATGCCGAATTGGCCATGCGACGCAAGGACCTGGAATTGGCCGCGCACTTGCTCGATGCCAACGTCCCGGAGCATGCCGATGCCCTGGCCCAACTCTCCCATGCGCGCCGACTCAGGTCGTTGCGTCGGCGCAATTTGCGTCGTCTGCGCGGTGCGGCCGCGGCCTGCTTTATCGCGATTCTGATTTTCCTTGTGCGCGATTACGTCCACCGCTTTGGCAAGTGGGAGCAGATCTTCGCCGCAACCTTCAGCGAACCGGATGACCTGGAGGGCCTGGCTTTTTCCCATGTCAACCTGACGGCCGATGTCGCTCCCGATCCGGTCGACGAGAACGGTCTGCGTCTGGAAGCAGGGCATATGTGCTGGTTTCGCGAATTAAAGATCTGGAACAACGTTCGCGTGGAGTTTGAGGTTTGCTGGCCCGATCAAGTCGATGGGTTCGAGATCCTGATCAACAGCGTGCGGGAGCAGCCGCCGGTATTCGGCCAGGTGCCGCCCGGGTATTCCTGCCAGTTCGGTGGTTGGCGCAACACGTGCGACTATATCTCGCGCAATGAAAAGAGTCGCGATCCTATCGTGGTGAAGATCGCTCGTTCGCGCTATCGGTCGGGCCGCTTCTACCGGCTGGTTTTTCAGCGCATGGATGACGAGTTCAAACTCATTGCCGATGGACGGACCGTGTTGCGGCGTATCGAACTGCTGCCCATGAGCGGCTGGGATTTGTGCCGCGTCGGCGTGCGTTCGTGGAGCGATATCCACATACGGGTTGCGCGCGTTTATCGCATGAGCTTGCCGCGCAAAGCCAATCCCATCACCATCGGCGACGCACTCTATGCGGAAGGCAATTACCGCGCCGCGGTGCGGCATTATATCAATATGGCCGGCGACTTCGAGGGCGAGGGGATCGAGGAAAAGGCGCTGGTCAAGGCTTACCTTACTTCGTTCCAGATCCATGACGACATGGAAGCCCTACGCCGCAACGTCAAGCGCATCATGGGCATTAAATACCCCGGTTCACCCTATCGACTCAGTATGCTCGAAGCCGAATGCCGGCATGTCTGGCGCGACAACGCCTATGATACGGCGTTTGCGCTGCTTGCCGAAATCATGCGGCGCGACCGCGATCATCGCATGGCCGTGGCTCTGCTCGAGGAACTGGACGCTGGCGTTCCGCCTGCTGTCCGCGACGAGTTGCTGGCCCGAGTCGCCTGTACCACCCATCTCAAACGCTTGAATGTCAGCGGACTGGCTTTAACCAACCTGGCGTTCGCGACCGGTCTCAAACTGAACTGGCTCGATTGCTCCGCCAACCGGATCGCCGATCTCGAGCCGTTGCGCCGCATGCCGTTGATTTATCTGGATTGCGCAAACAATGAAATCAGCGATCTGAGCGCATTGAGCCAGCTTAAGTTACGCGTGTTGTGCTGCGACAACAACCGCATCGCCGACCTTGAACCGCTGCGCTCATTGCCGTTGCAGACCCTTGCCTGCCGCAACAACCAGATCGGCGATGTCACGGCCCTGCAAGGTTTGCCCCTCTGGCGTTTGCATCTGGACGGCAACGACATTGTGCTGCCGCCTTGGTGCGACGGCATGCCGTTGCGCACGCTGACCATGGCCGACAACCGTCTGGAAAGCCTTGACGCGCTGCGCCACGCCGCGAGGCTTGAAACGCTGGATGTGCGAAACAACCGGCTGATCTCGCTGGCGCCCCTGGCTGATGCGCCTTTGCGCGTCCTCCATGCGAGCGGCAATCCGCTGCACAACCTGGCGCCCTATGAGAGCGCCCCGCCCGCGGAGGAATTCACGTTTGACATCATGCGTTTCGAACCCGATTACCTGGAGCAATTGCTCAATCAGTGGCGTCAAACCCAGGCGCCCACCAACCTGATCGTGCGCATTTGCGTGGAACGCGCATTTGCCGTGGGTGACGCACAGGCCCTGCACGCCATGGCCCAGGAGTATAAAGGTCGGCGCTATTTGCTCGTACCGGTTGCGTTGCGTTGGGATGAGGCCCGCGAAAAGACGCAGGCCATGGGCGCCCACCTGCTGACGCTTGCCGACGCCGATGAAGCGCGGTTCGCCTGCTCCCTGCTGACCGATGCTTATTCGCAAACCTGGCTGGGATTGATCTTGAACGACCGGGGTGAAGATCGATGGACCACCGGCGAACCGGTCGTTTACCGTAATTACCATTCCTGGAAAGACCGCAATGTCACTTCGCCGCGCTGTATTTCACTGCACAATGGGGACTGTACCTGGGTAACGGCCGATGCATCCCGCATGAGCTTTATTATTGAATGGTAAACCCAAGAGGTTTCGACATGACGAACTCGCGCTGGATAAGGGCGCACGCAGCAATAAAAACGTATCTTAAGATCTTGAGATCCATGCGTGTTTGGCAAAAGTGTTGATAGTCGCTTTCTATGGCTGGCTATGGGTCATGCGATTACGTTTGCGCAGAGCGAATACTTTGTCGTTGCGTCGCACTTTAGCCGGCGTCGCTACGGTCACGCGGTCGCCGCGCACGGCATAGTCCACCGGCTGGTCGTTGACCCGCATTTCGCCGATGTCCAGACGCAGCGAACCGGTGGTCGGGCCTTCGACCAGCAGTTTTTCACCGATGTCCAGCCGTTGCTGCCATAATTCAAATTCCATGATTCCGGGTTTGGCAAAGTAGTTGGTGACCAGGCCTTGCTGCTCGCGCATCTCCTCACACAGGGAGTGGCCGCGTTTGCTCCATTCGCCCAGCTTGCGGCCGCAGTAGTAGGCTCCGTGCCAGAAGCCGCGGTGAAACACGCTTTTCAGCTCCTCCTCCCAGCGATCGAACGCGGCATCTTCACCGTAATTTCCGTTGCTCAGTGCCTGGAGTCCCTGGCGGTAGACGCGCGTGACCGTGGCCACGTAATCGGCCGGCCGGCTGCGTCCTTCCAATTTGAGCACGGATACGCCAGCGTCGATTAGCCGGTCCAGGAACCGGATCGTGCAAATGTCGCTGGGCGACATGATGAACTTGTTGTCAACCACGAATTCGTCGCCGGTCTCTTCGTCGGTGACACGGTAGCGACGGCGGCAGGTTTGAAAACAGGCGCCGCGATTGGCCGATGAGTTGTAGACAGCCAGGCTCATGCCGCATGTTCCGCAAATGGCCACGCACAGGGCACCGTGAGCGAACAGTTCCAGGCGTAAACGTTGGCCCGATGGCCCGCGGATATCGTTGGCCGCAATCGCATCGGCCATGCCGCGGATCTGCTCCAAGGTCAATTCGCGCGCCGGCACCACGGTGTCCGCATACTGGGCATAATAGGTCAGCGCGCCGATATTGGATACATTGGCCTGTACCGATATATGCACCTCGAGCCTCAGCTCGCGCGCACAGGAGATCGCGGCGATGTCCGAGGCGATCACGGCTGAAATTCCGGCGTCTCCGGCGGCTACGAGGATTTCGCGCATCAGATCAAGCTCTTCATCGTACACGATCGTATTCAGGGTCAAGTAGGAGCGGACGCCGCATCGACGGCAGATCCGTGCGATACGTTTGAGATCGGCCACGCCGAACGGACTGGCCGAACGCGCCCGCATATTCAATTTGTTCACGCCGAAATAGACCGAATCGGCGCCGGCGCGGATAGCTGCGCTGAGCGCACTATAGGAGCCGGCCGGCGCCATCAGTTCGATCTGCTCGCTGGATACTGGATGCTGGAGATTCATCCCTGCTCCACATAATCCCAGAAAACGTGATCCAGATCCGGCGGTTCGCCCAGTTCGTCAAGTTTGCACCGCTCCTCGATCATCAAGCGTTCGCGCTCCTTCCGCTGCTGTTGAAACGCATGGTATGTTTCGTCATAGACGCTTGAAAGCATCGTACCTTACGTTATCCGTAAGGCTGTTGCCGATCATGTAGATCCGTTTGGTCTTTTCTTCCGCTGCCTGTCCGGTAAGAGACAATGCCAGGCCGACGGCCGCAGCCGCGATCATGATTTCAGCATAACGCATATCCGTTTCCTTTCTTTTGGGATACTAAAAAGTGGGACGTTAGTCGGAATAGCTATTCCAAGGATTCGTCGATTATAATCCAATTGTTAACGAGCATCATGCGGCACTTATTGGGGCAAGCTCTTTCTCACCTATCGGTGCGGAGTAACCACTTGCATTCATTAACATGGTTCGCAATTCAACTTCGGCCAATTCATTCTTTATTGTTTTTCCTAAAATAGCATAGCTTGTCCGGCTGCTTATTACAAGAAGGATGTCGTTTTTTAACTTGTACGAGCCAACAGGTTAATTTAGCTTATGTATTATGAAAACTTCATTATCTCATTTGCGTTTGATTATTTTGGCTTTGGTCCTGGCCGTTGCGCTACGGGCCGGAACGCCGGAGAACATTCCGATCTGGGCAGCCGCGCGGGGTGGTTTGGTTGTGCAGGTCGGTATGGAAGGTCCATTCACCGCGGAACGTATTGCTGCGACCATGAAGAAAAGAGCCATGCTCATCCAGGTGCTCGACACCGATGCCGCGAACGTGCATGCCTTGCGCGCGGAGCTGGTGGTGCTCGGTATCCACGGCGCGGCCACTGTCCGTGCGTTTGACGCAAAAACGTTGCCGTATATAGACAATACGGTCAACATGCTGGTGCTTGCCGATGCCGCTGGTCTTGCTGACCAGGAGATTCTGCGTGTCCTGGCGCCGCGCGGCGAAGCTATCTTTGTGCGGGATTCGCGCCGACTGGCCAAGCCGGTTCCCGCAAGCAGCGACGAATGGACCCATTTTTTGCGCGCTCCTGACAACAATGCGGTATCGCACGACCGCGCGGTCGGATTTCCGCGCCGCATTCAGTGGATCGCCGGCCCGACGTACAGCCGGCACCATGACAAGATGGCCAGCCTGAGCGCCATGGTCACCGCCAATGGCCGTTTGTTCTCCATCGAAGACCTGGGCCCGCCGCTTTCGATCCGGCTGCCGCCGGACTGGCACCTGATCGCGCGTGACGCCTGCAACGGCGTGCAGCTCTGGGAAATCCCCATGAAACGCTGGCCGCGTCCTGACAAGATCGGGTTCCGCAGTGGCCCGATTCAGTTGCCTCGGCGGTTGGTAGCCGCGGGTGACCGTGTCTATGCCGCCACGGAGCTGGGTGGTCCCTTGCGTTGCCTGAATGCGGCCGACGGTCAGGTTGTTATGACGTATGCGGATACCGAGGGCGTTGAAGAGATCTTATTGAGTGACGATACGCTATACTTGGTCAAAGCGACCGATGGCAAACAGGTAATGGCGCTGGACGCACGGAGCGGCGCGCTACACTGGCGTGCGCAGCAAGACGCGATTCAACCCGCCAGTTTGACCGTGGGCCATGAACGCCTTTTCTTGCACAACGGCAAAAGCGTGGTCGCCCTGAATCGCGCGGACGGCGCTCAGGTCTGGCAACGCCCGTTGCCGTCAGTCGAGCAGCGTCCGGTTTGGATGTCGCCGACCGTGGTTTATCACCAAGGCGTCGTGCTTTGCGCCGACCGGGCCACGGAGCTTCCGGAGTATTGGAAGAAAAACGCGAAATTGGCCCAAGGCCTGCGAAAGCATGGAGGTCCGTCCCGCCTGACCGCGTTGGCCGCCGATTCCGGCGCTGAATTGTGGCACGCCGAAGCCTCGGAATGCTTTCATGGAGCGCCCGATGTGTTTGTTATCAACGGCTTGGTCTGGGCTGCCCAGGGTCCGGCGCGCTATTTCTATGAACCACTGCGGCCGTTTCTGGAAAAGGAGGTCGGTAGCGATTTCTATATCGAGACCTTGACCGGCCGCGATCCGCGCACAGGCAAAATCATCAAAACCGTCGAAGCGCCGGAAGCATTTACGCTGGCGCATCACCATCGCTGTTATCGCAACAAGGCCACGGAGCGCTTCCTGATTCTCGGCCGAACCGGCATCGATATGATCGATCTCGAAGGCGAGTTGAGCATGCGCCACAACTGGACGCGCGGCATCTGTCAATATGGCGTAATGCCGGCAAACGGGCTGCTCTACGTGCCGCCCCATGCCTGCGCCTGTTACAACGCCAGTAAGCTCAACGGTTTCTTCACCTACAGCAGCAGCCGGACCACTGGCTGGGAAACGGATGCGGCCAACCGGCAGCGGCTCGTCAAAGGACCGGCTTTTGAGCAGCGCGGTCGTGCCATCGGCGCGGACGATTGGCCCACGTATCGCGGCGACAACGCACGCAGCGGGCAGGGTGTAGCCGCGGTCGCGGATGATCCGCAACCGGTCTGGAGCCGCGCACTGGGCAGCCGTTTGAGTGCGCCGATTTCAGCGGACGGCAAAGTGTTTGTTTGCGCCGTGGATCGCCACCAGGTCATGGCCCTGGACCTGTCCAGCGGTGCGACCTGCTGGACTTTTACCACCGGCGGTCGCGTCGATTCACCGCCGACCTATTGGCAGGGGCGCGTGATATTCGGTTCGGCTGACGGCACGGTTCAGTGCCTGTCCGCCGCGGACGGCAAGCTGGTTTGGCGTTACGACGCCGCGCCGAGTCAACGCATGCTGGTGGTGCGCGAACAGTTGGAATCGCCCTGGCCCGTGCCGGGCAGCGTGCTGGTGCGCGACAACGTCGTCTATACGCTGGCTGGACGTTCATCCATGATCGACGGCGGTGTGGTCTTCCTCGCCCTGGACGCACGTACCGGTGAGCAACGCATCCGGCGCCTTATCTACGACCGCGATCCGGAAACTGGCCGCCAGAAGGTTGACGACCAGGATTCGCTGCACCTGTCCGGGTTGCTCTACGATATCCCGGCCTCTGTCGGCGACGCGCTTTTCTGGCGGCGGACCTGCCTGACGCCCGATGGCGAATATGCCGCGTCCATACCGCCGCATCTGTTTAGTCCGGGCGGGTTATTGGACGACGCTTGGTGGCACCGCTACAGCATGACGTATGGCAATACCTTCAGAGACGGTCCGGGCGGCGGCGTCTTCACGCGCACTGGCCTGGCTCCTTTCGGACGCCTGATGGTGCACGCCAAGGACCGCGTCTACAGCTATGGCGAAGTGACGTACGGCCGTTTTCGCCTGGCCTGTTCGTCCAAAAACCCTAAAGATAAGAAGGACACGATCTGGGATCAAGCCAGGTGCCCAGTGCTGGTTTCAGCCATGGCACTGGTGCGGGCAAAGGTTGACGGCCAACGCTTGCTGCTGGCCGGACCGCCGTCTTCCGCCATCGGCAAACTCGATGTGCTGCAAGGCAAGGAGGGCGGCCTGCTGGTTGTGGTCGATGCGGAGAGCGGCGCGTTTCTCTCAAAAAAGACCACGAAAGTGATTCCAGTCTTTGACGGCATGTGCGCGGCGCACGGCCGCATCGTGCTCAGCACGACTTCCGGAGCGGTCATGGCGTTCGAATAGTTCTGGCGCGGAACTACGAACGCAGGGCCTTGATCATACGCTCCAACCCGCGTTCCAGCAGCGCGGGCGGGCAGCCGAAGTTCAGGCGTACAAATCCTTCGCCCATGAACGGTTTGCCGCTGGACAAGGCCACGCCGGCTTGACGGAAAAAGGCGGCCGGGTCTGGTTTGCCCAGTGCGCGCGCATCGATCCAGGCTAAATACGTGGCTTCCACCGGAGTCATGCTCAAACCGGGCATCTGCTCCGTCACGGCCTGCATCACGTGGTTCCGGTTGCGTTGCAGCACGGCGATCAATTCGCGGCGCCAGGGTTCTCCGTCGCGATACGCGGCCAGGCAGGCTGTATAACTGAGTGCGTTGGGGTGGGGTAGGGCGTGTTCGCAGACTTGCTTGAACGATGTGCGCAGCTTGCGGTCCGGAATCACGGCCAGCGCGCAGTTCAACCCCGCGGTATTAAAGGTTTTGCCTGGCGACATCAGGGTGACGGACGCTGTCGCGATTTCCGGCGATAGTGCGGCCATGGGGATATGGTCGGCGCCGTTGAGCACCAGGTCGCAGTGGATTTCATCGGAGCATATAACGATCCCGTTGGCGCAACAGACCTGAGCAATGGCCGCCAGTTCCTCGCGGCTGAACGCGCGGCCCACCGGGTTGTGCGGATGGCACAGGAGCAACATCCTCGTGCGCGGCGTGATGGCTTGACGCAAAGCATTGGGATCCATGATGTAGCGGTCGCCGTCGCGGCTCAGCGGCACGCTGATCAGCCTGCGTTCGGTCAGCTTCGGCACGGCCAGAAACGGCGGGTAAACCGGTACGAACGAAACCACGTCGTCTTCTGGTTCGGTAAAAGCGCGGCAGGAGGTCAGCAGGCCAGGCACCACGCCAGGCAGCCAGACCAACCACTCGCGCTCGATGGGCCAGTGGTATCGGTCGCGAAAACGGCCCAGTACCGCCCCGACCAGTTCCTCGGAAGGTTTGGTATAACCGAAGATGCCGTGGTCGACGCGTTCGCGCAACGCGGCCAGCACTTCGGGCGGCGCGCGAAAATCCATATCCGCCACCCACATGGGCAGCAGATCGGGATCCGGATAAAGCTCCCACTTCAAGCTGCCGCTGCCGCGGCGCTCGATCACGGAGGTGAAGTCATAGGTCATGGTCATTTTCTCTGCCAGACTGTGGCCTGGCTGATGGTATGCTGGAATTTGCGTCGGGTTTCGCGCAGCACGAACGGGATGTCACGCGGTTCGCCCAGCATGGTTATGTGCGGTGCGAGCAGGTCTTTCAGCGCGTCCAGGGTCGTATACGGTTCGCCGTCCTTGCGGAAGGCGCCGATCCACTCGCTGCGCTTGGTGAACTCGGTCAGCCAGGTATAGGGCGACGTCAGCACCAGCAAACCGCCGGGCACGATCCGCTCGTGGATGGCGGTCAGGAATTTGCGCGGGCTGTAGAGCCGGTCAATTAGGTTGGCGGCTAGAACCAGGTCATAGCCGGTATACAGCTCCTTCAAGTTACAGGCATCGGCCTGGAAGAACTCGACCCGGTCGCGGCAGTTCGGATCCAGGCCCAGGTCGGCCAGCCGGACTTCGCGGTAGGTGGTCAACTCGCCCTCGTCCTGGCGCACATATTGGATATAGCCTTTCTCGCGCATATCCACGCCCATGCGGATGATGCGCGCGGAGAAGTCCAGGCCGGTCACCTGTTTGAAGCGTTGCGCCAGCTCGAAGCTGGCCCGGCCCGCTGCGCAGCCGAGATCCAGCGCTTTACGCGCCGGCCGGTCGCCCATCGCTTCCAGACACAATTCGGCGCAGGCTTTGGGGAAGTTGTTCACGCCGAAATGTGTATCGCCGTAATGGAACTCGCAATATTGGGCAATGGCCGGATCGGTCTCGTAGAAATCCACGCTGATCCGCACCTGTTTCGCTGACTCCACGTAACGGAATCCGGCGTGCTGGTAGAAATGGCGCCGGAACGCGTAGCGCGAGTCGTGGGTGGCCTCGTTACCGGTGGAAATCCAGGACCCGCCCTTGATCAGGTTGTGCCGGGCATCAAAGGTAGGCGTGGAGAAGTCGTCGTAATAGGGATGGATCTCAAAGCCGCGGAATCCGTTGATCGGCGTCTCGGTCCATTGCCAGACATTGCCGATCACATCGTAAAAATCGCCGAAAGCGAATGTGTCGACCGGGCAGGACGAGGCATAGTGCTCGAGATTGATATTGCCCGGCGCCTTGTTCCACCAGGGCTGGTCGCGGTCCACCTGTCGGTCGCGCAGCAGATACCACTCGTCTTCGCTGGGCAGTCGAATCGACGTTTTTTCGCAAGCGCTTTTCCAGTTGCAGAACGCCTTGGCCTCGAGGTAATTGATTTCCACAGGCCAGTTCCAGGGCATGTCAATCTTTTCGTTGAGCAGGCGCAGTTGCCAGGCCGTGCCGTTGCGCACCCAGAAGCGCGGATGGCCGGTCTGCTGAAATGTTTTCCAGGACCAGCCTTCCTCGGTCCACCATTTTTGCGTGTCATAGCCGTTGTCCTCAATAAAGGTCAGGAACTCACGGTTGCTGACCAGGTATTGGGACGCCTTGAAACCGTCGATATCCGCTTCGTGTTCGCCAAATTCATTGTCCCATCCGTAAAGTGGGTGGTCTTTGCGCTTGCCGAGTTTGACGTTGCCCGGCGTCACATCGAGCAGCGTATTGTTCGGCGCTTCGCCGGCCGTGCGGCAGGGCTGCCAGAACGGATGGGTCCGCACTTGGTCCAACGGCAGGTGGCGGATCAGCACGGACGAGGTTTCCAAGTGGATGCGTGCGTGCTCGATGCCCATCATAATGGCCCAAAAAGGCGAATCCCAGGTGATCGGCATGGTCAACGGGAGCGTGTGGATCACCTCGTCCACACATGCGCGGACCTGGTTGCGGTAGGCCTGGACCGCATCGACCTCGGGCCAGTCGTAGTGGGCCATGTCCAGGTCGTCCCACGACATCTCGTCTACGCCCACGGCAAACATGGATTCATAGGCAGGATTGATCCGTGCGTCAATGATTTTGGCGATAATGAGTTTGTTGATGTAAAAGACTGCGGTGTGGCCGAAATAGAAAATCAGCGGATGGCGCAACGGGTCAGCGCGGCGATAAAAGGTTTCGTGATATTTCAAGGTTTCCAGCAGCGCTTCGTCAATGTTGTAGGTTGCATGGAAATAGGCCAGGATTTCCCGCCGCTTCTGCTCGGGATCGCCTTGGTTCAATATGGTCGTGCGCGTGTTGCGCAGGTTCATGTCCGTGCAAAAATCCAGGATGCGTTCTTTCATGGTGGTCGATCTCCAGGTTACGGGTTGCCGGTGCGACGTTTTCATCAACTTGTCCGACGTCAGACGGATTGGAACGTCTCGCGGTAGTCGACGGGCGACAAACCCTGTTGTTTACGAAACCACTTGGTCAGACCAGCCAGCGAAGAAAAACCAGCGCCGGCTGCCACGTCTTTGATTGGAATATCGTACTCGTTGAGCCGTGAAAACATCTCTTCCAGCCTGCGTTCGTCCAGGAAACGTTTGGGTGAAATGCCGACCTGTTCGCGGAACAGGTGCTTGAACGGGTTCAGCGCCATACCGGTGCGATGCGCCAGTTCTTTTTCACAAGAACGGTTGTGCAGCGGCGTATCCTCGAGGAAATGCAGGATTTGAAGGATGCGCTCATCCAGTTTGCCCTGGATATGGGGTTGCTGGCCGGATGCCAGCATGGCGTCCACGTAGGCGGAGAGCCAGAGGTTGAAGCGGGAATGGGCCAGGAACCCAGCAGAAAGCGATACGCTTTGTTGCGATAACCGGGTCAGTGTGCGCGGGAAATGGGTTTGGGCCAGACTCAGGAAATTCTGAGTGGCCAGTTCGAGCCGCTTTGTCTCAGCGCAATCCACCACAATGGCCTGCTCGTGGTCGAACAGGTGCCGGCGCGTGATCCAATGTACTTTGAAGCGCACTGAAACGATCCGGGCGCCGGCCGATATATCGCAGCGGATCCGACCGCGCGGCAGAAAGATCCATTGATCGGCCACGGCGCACGCGGTGTCGTGGTCGCAACGCACCCGGACCGAACCGTGGCAGATTCGCCAGGCTATGGCCACATCGTGGACCACATCGGTGAAATGCAGATGCTTTTCGCCGACGTCGCCCTCATAAAACCATTCCAGTCGCGAGCGCAGCAGGCGCCACTGATCGAAAGGCAATGGTTGCAAATGCGCTGTCATCAGTATTGTCATAATCGATGAGACAGTATACCGGTGCGCCAACGGCTTGCAAGGGGAATATTGCACATGCACCCTCCACTTTGTCACAGCTCGGCATTGCATCTGTTGTCGTCAACGTGTACGCTTTGGCTGATTTTTGTCAAAAAAACAAAGTATGATTGAGCGAACCATGAATAGAAGCCCTTTTAGAAGCTCCATGAACACGGTCGTGCGCTGCCTGGCGCTGGTCAGCTTGGCGTTAGCTGTTGCTTCCGGTTGCGGCGGCCGGAGCGGTACGGATACGGACCAGGCTGGCACAGCGAACAACGGCGCGAGCGATGCGCCGACCAATCGCGCCGCGGCAGGCGAACCCCATGTGGTTCAGGCGTTGCACGACGGCCGCACGATCCAGCAGGAATACTGGCGCCGTGATACAGATGAGCAACGGCGGCTGCGCGCACTTTATCCTGAGCAGTTGAACTGGCGTGAGAAATTGCGGTTGTTGCACTTGACGGTCATGGAATGGCTGCACAGCAAACCGCTGCATGACACTTGGTTGTGCGCTGCCCGGCAGAATGACGCCGATGCCGTGATCGAGGAACAGTGCCTGATCATAAAACTGATCAGCGACTTGATATCCGAACAGAGTCCTTACCGGTCGCGCGTAGCCGCGGTCTGGAAAGGTGCGGAGCAGCCCAGGGAGGACAGCCCAGCCGATATCCAGGGTATTTTGCGCAACGCATCGCTGACCCATCTCGGTTGCCTGGAGATCATTCGCGTAGACGAGCAGGCATTGCCTGTCGAGATCGATTTCCTTCCGCTGGATCACATCCATGCGGTGGTGTTCCTGGGACAAGGCCCGTTCCGCTTCGGCAAGGTGTTTTATGATGACCAGCGCGAACCGGAAGTGGTCATGATACCCGCGCTATACGGAATTTCCTGGGCCACTGACCTGGACCTTGACCGGGATGGCAATTTCATCCGCTTCATTGCCGCACTTGGTGTGGACGGTGTGGAATTCGGCTTAGCTGTGGGCCGGCAGGACCTGCGCCTGGAAGCCAAAGATGGACCCGTCCTGGTTAATCTAGCCTCACTCGCCAAGCTGGAGGTTACGCTGCTGCTGGAAGACCCGCGCTTTGAGCAGAAATGCAAGGCGCGCGGCTGGAACCCGGATATGATCCGTATGCTGTACAAACGTCAGTGATCGCGGCACTAATCCGCTTTAATTGGCAAAGATTGGGATAAAGAAAATTACCGAGTGTTCTTGGTTAGAACGGTTACGAATGCCTTTATATTCATGCGCGTCCATGTGCGTTCATTCGCGGTTCCCCTCAAGAATGGACCTGGTTTGTTGGCAGTTGAACGTTCAATGTTGGATGTTCAATACCGGTGGCCCACTTTTGGTGGCTGGAAAACTTGACAAGCTGGATTGCATTTAACGTCTGGCTCGTATATATTTATATGCTTATCCTGAATCGAACGAGAATTGTGATGACTGAACCGTACTATGACAAACTTGACTTGCATGAAACCGTGCGACATGCCGAAGCTGTAATCTTCGATCTTTTCCACACCCTGACTTCTGTGGAATCCTCCCAGGCACCCGGACGGCTGACCTGCGACATCTTGCAGGTTGACCGGGAGGAATGGCTGGATCAGTTACTTCTTTTTTCGCACGAACGTCTCACTGGCGAGTGGGAGGATCCCTTCCTGATCATAAGCAAGCTGGCCCGGGCCTTGAATCCGTCCATCAGCGAAGCGCTGATCCGCGAAGCAGCCAACGAACGGTTGGGCCGGTTCAAACACGCCTTGCGCTTTGTGCCCCAGAAAAACATTGCCGTGATTCGCGAGTTGCGTAGCCAGGGCAAGAAAGTGGCCCTGTGCAGCAATGCCGACAAAGCCGAAATAGTGGGTTGGCCCGAATCTCCGCTAAACGGCTTGTTCGATACAGCGGTGTTTTCCTGCGAGGTGGGGTGCGTCAAACCCGAGCGTGCCATTTATGCTAAGGTCTGCGCCGACCTGGATATCAAGCCTGAAGCGTGTATATTTGTCGGCGACGGTGGCTCACATGAATTGCGCGGCGCCCGTGAAATGAACATGACCACCGTCATGACCATCGAAATCATCCGTGGCTTATGGGCGGACAGGATCGAATTGAACAAAGCCGACGCCGATTTCGTCATAGTAGATCTGACCGCACTGCTCTGGTAGTCTTGATCACTGATAATTCCCTGCTCCTTGCACCCTTCTCCTCACCCCCTGATAAAAAATTAAGATTGATCGTTGACATACGCGAACGCTCTGATTACTCTATCCGAACTTCCGTTGAAATTTTGGATTTTTTTTTAAGCTGACGGAGTAATTATAAGGAGCAAATAGTATGGCTATTAAAATTGGTATTAACGGTTTTGGCCGAATTGGACGCATCGTGTTCAGGGTTGCTTGCAAGAACCCTGAATTCGAATTTGTAGCGTTGAACGATTTGACGAGCGCTGATGTGTTGGGTCATTTGTTGAAGTATGACTCGACGCACGGCAAGTTCGACGGTTGTGTTGAAGTCAAAGATAATGCGCTGGTCGTGGACGGCAAGGAAATCAAGATCCTGTCCGAAAAAAACCCGGCCGCGCTGCCCTGGGGCGACCTGGGCGTGGACGTGGTGCTGGAAAGTACCGGCGTGTTCCGTACGCGTGACAAAATCGAGATGCACCTGCAGGCCGGCGCCAAGCGCGTTTTGCTCAGCGTGCCTTCCAAGTCCCCTGACGATGTCGATGCCACGGTCGTGCTGGGCGTCAATGACGACGCGCTGACTGCTGACGCCAAGATCATTTCCAATGCTTCTTGCACCACCAACTGCCTGGCGCCCATGGTCAAGGCCATCAACGACGCGATCGGCATTGAAGAAGGTCTGATGACCACGATCCACAGCTACACCAATGATCAGAAGCTGCTCGATCTGCCTCACAAAGATCTGCGCCGCGCCCGCGCCGCCGCCATCAATATCATCCCCACCAGCACCGGCGCTGCCAAGGCCATTGGCTTGGTTATTCCGGAACTCAAGGGCAAGATGAACGGTATGGCCATCCGCGTACCCACGGTCACCGGTTCGCTGGTCGATCTGGTTGCCACGCTCAAAAAGGATGCGTCGGTCGAAGAAGTCAACGCCGTGGTCAAAGCCGCTGCCGAAGGCCCGATGAAAGGCATTTTGTACTACAGCGAAGAGCCGCTGGTCAGCACCGACATCATCGGCGACCCGCACAGCAGCATCTTCGATTCGCTCTGCACCATGAAAATCGGCGAGCGCCTGATCAAGTTGGTCTCCTGGTACGACAACGAGAAGGGCTATTCGGTCCGTTGCGTCGACCTGTTCAAGAAGTTGGCCGCTCTTGGTTAACAAGCTGCCGTAGATATTATTACGGCGTTTGAAAATTTCATGTGCCGGGGAGGTTCCGCGCCTCCCCGGTTTTTGATGTTTTGGAGAAATACCGTGAATTTGAATAAAAAGACCATCCGCGATGCGGATCTGCAAGGTCAGCGCGTGCTCATGCGCGTGGATTTCAATGTGCCCCTGGAAAACGGTAAGGTCACGGACGATACGCGCATCAAGGCTGCGTTGCCCACGATCGAATACGCTCTGTCCAACGGCGCCAGTGTCGTACTGATGAGCCACCTGGGCCGCCCTAAAGGAAAAGTCAAACCCGAGTTCAGTATCAAGCCCGTGGCCGACTACCTTGCCGGCCTGGTCGATAATAAGGTGTTGTTTGCCGAAGATTGCGTGGGCGATGCGACCCGCGCTATGGCCGACGCCCTGCAGCCTGGTGAAATCCTGCTGCTTGAAAACCTGCGTTTCCATCCCGAAGAGGAAGGCAAACCCGACCTGGCCGACGATGTCTCGGAAGACGAGAAAAAAGCGGCCAAAGCTGAGATGAAGCAGAAGCAGAAGACGTTTGCTGCTGACCTCGCCTCTCTGGGCCAGGTCTATGTCAACGATGCGTTCGGCACCGCGCACCGTGCCCACGCTTCAATGGCCGTGGTAACCGAGCATTTTGACCAATGTTTGGCCGGCTTCCTGATGGAAAAGGAAATCCAGTATCTGGGCAAAGCGCTGGCCGCGCCCGCGCATCCGTTCGTGGCCATCATCGGCGGCGCCAAGATCAGCGGTAAGATCGATGTCATCACCCAGTTGTTGGACAAAGTCGATGCTTTGTTGATCGGCGGCGGCATGGCTTACACCTTTTACAAGGCCAAGGGCCTGCCCATCGGCAATTCGCTGCTGGAAGAGGATAAAATCGAGCTGGCCAAGTCGATTCTCGACAAAGTGGCCCGGTCCAACGTGACCTTCCTGCTGCCCACCGACCATGTCGTGGCCGATGCATTCAAAGCGGATGCCCAGACCAAGGTTGTCGGCGAAGACGGCATCGAGGATGGCTGGATGGCGCTGGATATCGGACCCGAGTCCTGCAAACAGTATGCCGCGGAAATTGCCAAAGCCAAAACCGTGGTCTGGAACGGACCTATGGGTTGTTTCGAGATGCAGCCGTTTGCCAATGGCACCATGCAGGTGGTCAAAGCCGTGGCCGATGCCGACTGCACCAGTATCATTGGCGGTGGCGACAGCGTCAGCGCCGTGAACCAGAGCGGCATGGCCGAGAAGATGACCCACATCAGCACTGGAGGCGGTGCCAGCCTTGAATTCATGGAAGGCAAGGAATTGCCCGGTGTTGTGGCATTGACCGATGCGTAATCTATTGTATAATATATTTTTTAGGAGAAGACCATGCGTAAAATAATTGTGGCTGGCAATTGGAAAATGAACAAGCTCGTTTCTGACGCGGAAGAGCTTGCCGTCGGCATCAAAAAGGCCCTGGAAGGTTTTTCCGGAGTTGATGTGGTGCTGTGCCCGCCTTTCACGGCGCTCAAAACCGTAAGTGATGCGGTCAAAGGTTCCCAAGTGAAAGTCGGCGCACAGAATATGTATTGGGAAAAGTCAGGCGCTTATACCGGCGAAATTTCGCCGGACATGCTTTGCGACCTGGGTTGCGAATATGTCATCCTGGGTCACAGCGAACGGCGGGCGTACTTTGGCGAGACCGATGAAACGGTCAACAAAAAGCTAAAAGCCGCCCTGGCCGCCGGGCTTAAACCCATTGTTTGCGTGGGCGAAACGCTGGAACAGCGGGATGCCGGCGACATGCGGAATGTGGTCGAGACCCAGGTGCGCGGCAGCTTGGCCGGACTCAGCGCCGACGAATTTGGCAAAACCATCGTGGCCTATGAACCGGTCTGGGCCATCGGCACCGGTCGCACGGCGACCCCGGATCAGGCACAGGAAGTGCATGCCATCATCCGCAGCCTGATCAAGGAAATGGCTAATGACGATGTGGCCGAAGCTTTTCGCATTCAGTACGGCGGCAGTGTCAAACCGGCCAATGCCAAGGAACTGTTCAGTCAACCGGATATCGACGGAGGCCTGATCGGCGGCGCTTCGCTGAAACCGGATTCGTTCGTGGACATTGTCAAAGCCGGAGTGTAAGTAGGGTAGGATAGTAGGGAGTGGAAGATGAGTTCTGTTATCATTTCTTTGTTGCTGGTGTTGGAAGGTATTGTAGCTTTCCTGTTGATAGGAATCATATTATTGCAGAAAACCAAGGAAGGTCTGGGCGGCATGGCCTTTGGTGGCGGCATGGGCGAACAATTATTTGGTTCGCGGACCGCTAATGTGCTGACCAAGACCACTATTATTTTGGCTTCGGTTTTTCTGTTGAATACCGTGATCCTGACTCGGCTCTTTTCAACAGGCGGCAAAGAAGCCAAATCGCCTATGGCGCCTGACGCACAGCCGGCGCAACCGAGACCGCAGCAGACTGCTGCACCACGGAAACAACCAGCGCCAAGGCCTTCCGCTCCCATACCCACACAACCGGCGATGCCGGTGCAACCCATGGCGCCGATCCCCGATATTCCTCAAGCTCAGCCCGTACAGCCGGGAGAATCCTACGAGATCACGATTCCCTCGCTGGAAGGCATCATTCCAAGTACACCCGACCAGGCTCAACCTGTCGAAGCCAACCCCGAGCCGGAAGCTGGTAGTAAGGGCGTCCCGCCCCTGAACTCTCCAGAAGCCAAGCCCGTGCAGCCTAACGTCGAAGAGCCGGCCAAAGCAGAAGAGCCAGCCAAAGCAGAGCCGGAAGCCAAGCCCGAGCCGAAAGCCAAGCTCGCGCAGCCCAAAGCCGAAGAGCCGGCCAAAGCCGAACCGGCCAAAGCAGAGCCCAAAGCCAAGCCCGAGCCGAAAGCCAAGCCCGCGCAGCTCAAAGCCGAAGAGCCAGCCAAAGCCGAACCGGCCAAAGCAGAGCCCAAAGTCAAAGAGTCGGCCAAAGAACCTGCCAAAGCAGAGCCGAAAGCCAAGCCCGAACCGAAAGCCAAACCCGCGCAGCCCAAAGCCGAAGAGCCAGCCAAAGCCGAACCGGCCAAAGCAGAGCCCAAAGTCGAAGAGTCGGCCAAAGAACCTGCCAAAGCAGAGCCGAAAGCCAAGCCCGAACCGAA
>CAZOLK010000058.1:0-16394 GCA_964580325.1 uncultured Verrucomicrobiota bacterium
AGGGGCGCGGCGGGCTGGGTGCCCTCTACGGCATCAACACCATCGGTGCCGTGGTAGGCGCGTCCGCGGCAAATTTTCTGCTGCTCGAGATGCTCGGTTCGCGCATGTCGCTGGTGGCTGCGGTGCTGCTGAACATGCTGGTTGGCCTGGCCGCGCTTCTGCTGGCGCAACGCGCGCAACAGCGCAGCGATGTGGAACCGGTCGACAACATCGACGGTGCGGACGAACCGATGGCTGCCGCGCCTGCCGCTGACGGTGAAGAGAGGGCCAGGCCGGTGTCCACGGCGTTCATCTACCTGGCTGCCTGGTTGCTGGGCTTCATTTTTTTCCTCATGGAAATTGTCTGGTATCGCCTGCTCTCACCCATCCTCGGCGGTTCAACATATACGTTCGGCCTGATCCTGGCCGTGGCTCTGGCCGGTATTGGCGTCGGCGGCGCGCTGTACGCTTGGTTGCGGACCATGTTCAAACCGGGCATGCGCCACGTTGCCATGACCTGTCTGCTCGAAGCGCTGGGCCTGGCCATACCCTTTGCGCTGGGCGACCGACTGGCGATCATGGCCGGCCTGATTCGGCCTTTGGGTCAGGTCGGGCTTTCCGGTTCTGTGCTGGGTTGGACCTTGATCGCCGGCATGGTCATCTTTCCCGCTGCTGTGGCGTCCGGCTTTCAGTTCCCGCTGCTGATCGGCCTGCTGGGTCAGGGGCGGGCCAGGATCGGTCGCCACACCGGCGCGGCCTATGCTTGGAATACGGTCGGCGCCATTCTGGGCTCGCTTTTCGGCGGCTTTGTCTTGTTGCCGCTGCTCTCCTCACAGGGGTTGTGGATCGTCTCTGGCCTGACGCTGTGCCTGCTGGGTTTACTGGCCGCGCTCATGGCGCGAGGCGAACAGGTCGACGACCGGCCGGTTTCGCTTGTACCTGCTTTCTGGTGCGCCTTGACGGTTGCCGCGCTCCTGCTGCTCGCGCCCGGTCCGTCCAAGGCCTGGCGCCACGGCGCCATCGGCGCGGGTCGGAGCGACTTGACTTGCATGGACCGCAACGGCATCCGCGCCTGGCACAACCGCTACCGCCGCAATATGGTCTGGGAGCAGGACGGCATTGAATGTAATGTGGGCCTGAACCGCAGCAATGGGCTCGCGTTCACCATCAACGGCAAATGCGACGGCCATGCCCGTCAGGATGCGGGCACTCAGGTCATGCTCGGGTTGCTCATTGCCATGCTTCATCCCGAGCCTAGAACCGCGCTGGTCATTGGCCTGGGCACCGGCAGCAGCGCCGGCTGGCTGGCCGATATCCCGTCCATGGAACGCGTCGATGTGGTGGAACTGGAGCAAGCTATTGAGGAAGTCGCGCACCAGTGCGCGGCGGTCAACCGCGATGTCATGATTCATCCCAAAGTGTGGCTGCACATCGCTGACGCGCGTGAATTTCTATGCACCTCGGACGAGCAATACGACCTGATCGTGTCCGAACCGTCCAATCCCTACCGCGCCGGCATTGCCAGCCTCTACACCCGTGAGTTCTACCAGGCGGTCAATAACCGGCTCAATGCCGACGGCCTGTTTGCCCAGTGGGTCCAGGCCTACGAGATCGATACCGATACGGTCCGCATTATTTTCGCCACGCTGGCCTCGCGATTTCCCTGCGTGGACCTGTGGCGCAGTCTGCCGCGCGATATGCTGCTGGTCTGTTCTCGCGAGCGAGCGATACAAAGCGCGGATGCCTTGCGCGAGCGCATGGCCAGCGAGCCCTGGCATGAGGCGCTGCTCCATATCTGGGGCGCCACGGACCTGGAAGGCGTGGCTGCCCGGCATCTGGCCTCGCCCGAGTTGGTGCGGGCCATTGCCGACAACAGCGTCGGCGCGGATGTCAGGTTGAACGTGGACGACCGCATGCTGGTTGAATTCGGCTTTGCCCGCACGGTCGGCAAAGTCAAGGCCTTTCGGCCCGAGGATGTGCGCAGCGTGGCGGAAAAGCGCGGCTGGCGCAACCTGCCGTTCAAAGACCACGCCCTTGACGAGGAACGGATCAAGGAGAACCAGTTGCTACTCTACGCCATCCAGGGCATGGCCATCCCTTCCATCCTGGGCGATACGCCCGAGCGCAGCGCGCGGCTGCGGGCGTTGAATGCCTATCACCGCGGCGCGTTCGATCAGGCTCTCAAAAACTGGGACGAACAGGAACGCACGCCGGTCTATCCCATGGAACTGGCCATCGTAGCCCAGATCATGGCCCACGCCGGCGATGCCCGGGCTGAGCCGCTGATTCATGACTTACGCACATCATGGCCGCTGGCCGCTGACATGGTTGAAGCGCGCCTGCACTGGCGCAACGGGCGGATCGACCAGGCCCTGGCTCTACTGGAGCCTGCGTTTCATGCATTGCGCGAAACGCCCTGGTCTCAGCCATGCCTGATCAAGGATGCGCTGATCATGGCCGATCAACTGGCCGACACGGACCGGGCAACGGCTGCACGCCTCTACGCCATGCTGGAAAAACCATTCAGCGCTTGGAACATGGACGATACGCGCCGTCAGGTCCGCTTTTTCATTGCTGCGCGCATGGACAAAAAGATGGCTGCCGAGGAAGCGCGGACGTTTGAACCCTACGTGCCCTGGACCTATAATTTTCTCTATGAGCGTTACATCACATACCGTGACACCGGCCACCCGACCGTGCGCCGTGCGGAACTGGAGCTGCTCCGCTACGTGGAAAACGAAGCGCTGACCTTTCCGCGATTATTCCCGGACCCACCCGCTGCCGCGGTGCATTGAACAGCGCTCAGAGGCATGCGCCAAAAAAAGTACGTCAATCGTTTACATGGCCGTCTGAATGCGTTATGCTCCGTTTATACACGACGATTTATGCTTTATGAGAAAAACAACATTGGTGGAGATCCAGATGAACGAGCAGCTTAAGATGATTTTTTCCCGCAGGAGTATTCGGAAATACCGCGACAAACCGATTGACGAACCGCTCATTCATGAATTGATGGAAGCGGCCATGGCCGCGCCGTCGGCCTGTGCCAAGGATCCCTGGCACTTCATCATCGTGCGCGACATCCAGCTCCTCAACCGGCTCTCCGAAGGCCTGCCCCATGGTCATATGTTGGCCCAGGCGCCGTTGGGCATTGCGGTCTGCGGCGACCTGTACCGGGCGCACGACAGTCAGATTTCCTATTTGCTTCAGGATTGCAGCGCAGCGATCGAAAACATCTTGCTCGCCGCCGCCGGATTGAGTTTGGGCGCTTGCTGGCTCGGCGTGCATCCGCGCGAAGACCGTATTGCCCATATGCGCACGGTTTTGAACATCCCCGATTATATCGTGCCGGTATCCGTCATTGCCGTCGGTTATCCCGATGAAGACAAGTCGCCGCGCACACGTTGCCGTGAAGAAGCGATGCATTGGGAGGGTTGGTAATCATGCGTGCGTTCTGGTTTTCCGTTCTGGTCATGACGCTCTCCGGCAGCCTGGCCATCCCGTGCTGTCAGGCACAAATCGGTCGCGGTTCACAGGAACTCGGAATCGGCGGCATGCTTGATGTGGATACGCCGGCCGGGGATATACTGAGCCTGGATCTATCCTATGGCTATTTTGTCACCGATCCCGTACAACTCGGTCCGTCGTTTTCCTATTACAGCAGCGATGCGCACAAAACCTGGCAGATCGGGCTTTTTACCGAGTACAACTTTCACACCGGCTACACGGTGCTGCCCTATTTCGGTGGCGAACTCGGTTACGCGGGCAGCGACGAAACGCCGGACAGTTCAGCCATTGTGCTGGACCTGGCCATGGGTTCCAAGTTTTTCCTGGTCGATTCGCTGGCCCTGGATCTGTCGCTGAGCCAGAAATTCGCCAGCGGCGACGTTTATGCGCGTGGGAATAACGAGTTTGGCAGCATGAAGACCACATTGAATCTGGGGCTGCGCTACTTTTTCTAAGGCGAAGTTTTTTTCTTGCCGTGGCGACACGGGTTTTTGGGTGTTCCGTGCATAGTTTTGGTCTCCAGGCGGCGCGGTCGCGAAAGAACGGTAGATCTGGAGGAGCAGCACTATCGAACCGACGAAACGCATGGCATTCATGAAGTCACCTTTGTATTTCATTCAAGAAAACAACCCTGCTTTGCTTTAACGCCTACCGGCTTCGTCAAGAGGCCTGGCCCTTGCCTGGTGCCGTCGGAAGGCTTGCCCTTGTCAAAGCCCACGCTGGGAATCCACTGGAAGGGTTGTCAAGCTTTTAATGAATCTAACTGGTCTCGCGGCGTTACACGAGGTAATTGTCCGTGCGAAACGGCGATGCGGGCAGGCCAGCCCGGTTGTACAGGTTGCAGCCTTCCGGATTGTCCGCCCAGGCGTAGCGCACTGCGATGGGTTCAGGTGCTTCCGGGCTGGATACGACGACTGTGTTGCCGTCGATCACGGCTTCGGCCGGCAGGAACGTGCGGCTCATGTCGCAGATGTAGAATCCTTTGAGCTTGTCGTCTTTGGTTTGCAGTCCGCCTGCCGTGTGCTCGAATTCAAGCCGAATGCGCGAGCCTTCGATTTTCATGGAACGGTAGATCGGTCCGGAGCAGGCGGTGTGCCGGTCATAGGTCCTGGCCAGGGCCCAGCGCGCAAGACGCAGGCCTATGTCTTTTTTATTCCTGGGGTGGATGTCCATGGCTTCGCCCAGGTCAATGGCCACAGCCATGCCGGTCGCTGGTTCGCTCAGGGTGTGCAACTGGGCTTCTCGCAAACGGGCCCATTCGCTCGAGGGGTCATAGGCTTGCGCGAGTTTGTAGTTGGCCAGTTGCACGAACAGGAACGGGAAATCGCCCTGGCCCCATTCCAGGCGCCAGTTGCGGATCATGTCGCGGAACAGGCTGTGATAGGCGTGTGCTTTGTTGGCGTTGGATTCGCCCTGGTACCAGATCGCTCCGCGTAAACCATAGGGAATGAGCGGGTTGATCATAGAATCGAACAAGATGTGCGGGCTGTTGGGATTGTCCAGGCCCATGGGCGACGGTATGGGTGTGACCAGGCCCAGGTTGTGCTCTTCGCGGTAGTTCCAGTTCCCGGTAAGTTCCAACGTTTCTTGTTTGCGACCGGATACGCTGATTTTCATGCTCGATGCAGGTCCGATCATGCCCCCGTTATATACAAAAGAATAGGCACGCACGGCAATGGTGTTTTTGCCCGCTTTGACCAGGTTGCCGGGCACCCTGTAGTTGCGCGGCACGCTCCAGTGTTCCTGTTCGAATCCGTGGCCGGTGGTGCCGACCTGTTCGCCGTTGAAATAGGTGACATCGTGCTTGTCGACCGCGCCGATGCCCAGGTCCAGATCCTTATCGGCCCAGTTAGCAGGTAAATCCACGGTTTTGCGGAACCAGAATACGCCGCTGTATGCGTGACCCGCGGCCTGCCAGGTTTTGGGCAACTCGATGGTCGACCAGCCGTTCAAGTCTAGGTCGGGGTTGGCCCAGCCCTCAGCTTTGCCGCGGTTGCCGGGATCCGATGGAATGCCTGAACGGTTCTTTTCGCCCGGCGGCGTTTCCCAATTGGCGGGCGCATTGACGTCCATGTCGTATCGGGCCAGCCAGTCGGTGGTATAGGGGTTGCGCGCCAACCATTCGCGTGCGGTCCAGGCCTCGACAATAGTGCCGCCCCAGGCCGCTTGGATCACGCCCACGGGTACGCCTAGTTCTTTGCGCAGTTTGCGCGCAAAATAATAGGCTACAGCTGAAAAATATGCGGTCTGCGTCGGGGTGCAGACTTTCCACTCACTGTGGCTGCGTGCTTGGCGTCCGAGCCGGGTGACGTTGGGTATGGCAAAGAAGCGCAGTTCAGTGTCCTCGGCCTGGCGTATGTCCTCTTCGCCGCATTCGCCGAGCATGCTCATGTTCCACTGCATATTGCTCTGGCCCGAAGCGAGCCACACCTCGCCGACCAGGATATCCTCAACCGTTGCGCTGTCCACTGTACCGTCATCGACTTCGACCCGCAGGGTGTGGGGGCCGCCCGCGGGTAGGGCGGGAAGTCGCACCATAAATTTGCCGTCCTCGCCGGATTTCCCGCAAGCGGTCGCCTCGCCCAGGTGCACGCGCACCCGGGTCATGGGCCTGGTCCAGCCCCAGACGGGAATGGTTTGACCCTGTTGCAGAACTGCGTGCGGACCGAATAGAGACGCCAATTGCATGAATAAAATCCTTTTATTGATCATTCTTTACAGGAACGTGGTTTCCGTAATTTCCGAAGCGTTGGCCGTGGTTGCATTTTCACAAGTAACTTTGCCTTCGGGCATGCGTCCGCCGCGATCATAAAGGTGGGGGAAGTGTTCGCGTAAATAGGATTCGATGGTCTGAATGGTGGGGCCGTAGCCGTCTTTATAAATGTAGTACTCCAGGTCGCGCGCCAGGATGTTGGTCGACTGATAACGTTGCTCCGGCGTGGGATCGAGCATTTTTTTCAGGATCTTGACCAAATCCTGGTCGGTTTCTTTTGGGAGCGCTTTCCAGGGAATCGGCAGTTTGCTGAAATCTTCGGTCAATGGCGTGCAATCGTGGTCGCGGATGGGTTCGTTGGCCAGCATTTCAAACAGCACCGCGCCCAGGGAATAGATATCGCTGCGGAAATCCAGCGCTTTGCGCCCAGCCTGTTCCGGCGACATGTACGACACCTTGCCGGTGAGCCAGTTGTCGCGTATCACGGTGTGGTGGAAGGCTTTGGCAATCCCGAAATCGGTCAACGCGGAGCGGCCTTCGGTGGTGAGCAAGATATTGTTGGCGCAGACATCGCGGTGCACGATGCCGAGCAACTGTCCCTGCCGGTTCTTGAACTGATGGGCGTAGGACAGGCCGCGGGCGATGCGGCTGGCAATGTGCACAGCCAGTTCCGTCGGGATATACTTTTCACGGTCCAGATGGTAATCCATGATCGCGCGCAGGGCGAGACCTTCAACGTATTCCATGACGATGTAGTACGGGCCGTCCTTGATGCGGCCCAACTGGTAGATTTGGACAATGTTCTCGTGGACCAGGTCGGAAACCAGCTTGGCTTCGTCCACGAACAGCTTGAGAAAACGCGGATCGTCCATCCAGCGATCCAGCAACATTTTGACCGCCACGTTCTTTTCGAATCCGTCAACGCCCAGTTTCAACCCCTCATAGACAATACTCATGCCGCCTTGGCCGATCTTGCGCAAGAGCACGATGGTCGAATGATCTTCAAATTCCTTCAGTTCCAAAACAATCCCTCTCTGCTTTAACTCGTCTCCCGCCCTATTTTCAAAGCCTTGAGTAATGCCTGCCAAGCGAGGGTCGCGCACTTGACACGCATGGGATAAAAGCGTACGCCATTGAACGCCGCGATCTGCCCGAACGTCGCTTCATCCAGTTCTTTCTCACCAATCATGTATTCTACAAAAGATTGCGCGAAAAGGCAAACAGCTTTCACACTTTTTGATTGCATGTTTTCGGCCATCAAGGATGTGGAGGCTATGCACAGGGCGCAGCCTTCTCCGTCAAAACGCAGGCTGGCGATCCGCCCGTCTTCGATGCGCAGGGCCAGCCGGATGCGGTCGCCGCAGTTGGGGTTTTCGCTTTGCACGGTCACTTCGTCTTCGCGCAGCGCTTCGTAGTGGCGCGGCCGACGGAAGTGATCCATGATGATCTGTTGGTACAGGTTATCCGCGGCCATGGCTGAAAAACGCCTTCGTATGCTTCAACGCTGCTACCAGCCGGTCGATTTCGGCTTCGGTGTTATACAAGTAGAAACTGGCGCGGCACATGGCCGGCACGTGTATGGTTTGCATCAGCGGCTGGGCGCACAGATGGCCGGCGCGGATGGCGATGCCTTGCTCGTCGAGTAGTTGAGCCACGTCATGGGGATGTATGCCATCCAGGTTGAACGAAATGACGCCGATGCGCTTCGCGGGGCACCCATAGACATGCAGGCCGGCGATGTCGGCCAGCTTCTCCAGTGCGATGTGCGTCAACCGGCATTCATGCGCGCGCACCGCTTCCATGCTCAGCTCGTTCAGGTAATCGATGGCCGCGCCCAGGCCGACCACACCGGCGATGTTGGGCGTGCCGGCCTCGAATCTGAGCGGGGGCGTGGACCAGGTTGCGGCATCCAGCGCAACCGTGTCGTTCATCTCACCGCCGGTCATGAACGGCGGCATGGCTGCCAGCAGGTCGGGGCGCCCGTACAGTACGCCCACGCCTGTGGGGCCGCACATCTTGTGCGCCGAAAAAACCAGGAAATCGCAATCCATTTGCGTTGCGTCCACTGGCATATGCGGCACGCTCTGGGCCGCGTCGACCAGGATCCGTGCGCCGGCGGCATGGGCCAGCGCGGCCAGACGAACCACGTCGTTGACCGCGCCAAGCGTGTTGGAAACATGGGTTGCGGCCACCATTTTGACCTGTTCGTTGACCAGTTTTTGCGCGGCCTCCAGGTCCAGGTCGCCCTGCGCATTGAGCGGAATGGATTTCAGCGACGCCCCGGTTTCGCGGCAAATCTGCTGCCAGGGCAAGATATTGCTGTGATGCTCCATGTCCGTGATCAGGACCGCATCGTCAGGACCCAGGTTGGCCCGGCCCCAGGCCGCGGCCACCAGGTTGATCCCGGCCGTGGCGCCGGCCGTGAACACGATTGATTGCGCTGACGCTGCGCCGATGAAACGGGCGACCTGCTCGCGCACTTGCTCATAGTGCGCGGTGGCCCGGGCAGCTAGCGTATGCAGTGCACGGTGTACGTTGGCGTTGGACCGGCGGTAATAATCGGTCACAGCCGCCAGCATTGGCTCGGGTTTATGTGTGGTCGCCGCGTTGTCCAGGTAGACCAGTGGTTGACCCAACGCCGTCGTTTCGGCCAGAATACGAAAATCGTCACGAATTTTTTCTCGTTTTGACATGTTGCGATCTTATAGGTTTTTGAAAAAGATTCAATAGCCAATGTCCAATCCGGAGATGCGCCCAATTCGGAGGGGCACGGTCTGTGTTCAGTTCCCCGTCGAACGGTAGTGCCGCATGCCGTTGCGCCAAATCGCCCATCGCGCTCATGATAAAGGAAGCGCGATACTACTGCAACTGGGTCTGGATCGAAATGGCCGCGAATCGAAAATATAAAGGGATCAAATGCATACAAACTTTATCCTAACCTTTTACATAATCCGCAATCCAAAATCCCATCTTATCCACCCTGAACCACCACGCGTTTCAAGCCGGCATGGATCATGAGCTGCGTTCCGGCAATCAGGATGAGCAGCCAGACAGCCTGGTGGGCCAGCAGGCGCGGCAACTCGCTTGTGGGTAAGTGTGGTTGTGCTCTTACCCGCGCCGTTTGGATCTATATAGCCCAGCATCTCGCCAGGTTCGAGCGAAAGGCAATGCGGTCAAGTGCGGTGACTAACCGGTGTTTACGAACAACCAAGCCTTTGAACGCGCCCCACAGGCCAGGTTCCCGTTTCGCCACGCGGAACGTTTTGACAAGCTGTCTGACTTCGATTTGCGGCATAACGCCAATCCTTTTGTGTCTCCGTGCTTCGCGCTGCTCAATACCATAGATTCAGCAGCGGGTTGGTGCGCAGGTTGCGCGTGGTATTGCCCTCGATCATCACCGGTTTGACCAGGGTCAGGCCGTAGGGCGTTTCTTTGTCGCGCAGGCGCTCGATAAGCTTTTCAGCCGCGGTGACGCCCATGTCGGCCCAGGCTTCCGAAACCGTGGTCAGCCGGTAGGGTGGCCGGCCCGGCGACAGGATCGCGGGGCGCGATTCGCCAAACCCGGCCACGGATATATCTTCGGGCACCGAGACTTTGTGTGCGTGGAGCACATGGAGCAGGCTTTCGGCAGCCTCCGTCGTGGAACACAGGATGCAGAGTGGCCCGTTGCGTTTCATTTTTTCGACCACTTCCATGATGGTGGCCTCCATCTCCTTGGGGCGCCAGTCGTTGTACAGGCCGTCCAGGACGAATAACTGGAGCCTGCGCCGCATCATAGCGCGCCAGCACGCCCATTTGCGGATCTGAAACGAAGGATGGTGCAGGTCCAGCCGGGCCGTGGTGGCATACAGGATCTGACGATGGCCTTTGTTGAACAGATGGTCGATCATCAACTCGGCTGCCGCGCCGTTGTCTGTGGCCACTGCGTCGTATTCGGCATATTCCTGCTTGCGCACATAGATGAAAGGAATGTCATGGTGCAGCGCGGCCAAGGGAAAGGAAAACGGCATCTTGCTGTGATACAGTACAAAACAGCCGCAATATTCGCGAATGTTGATATATTCGTACAGGTGCACGTCTTCGTCGAGCGTCTCAGGGTAAAAGATCTGCAGTTTTGTCTCAATACCGTATTGCTTGAGTCGGGTTTGCAGCGGGCCAGCGAGAAGCGGAAGCCTGTCGTTTTCGAAGGCCAGCAACATGGCCGGCTTGTCGGTCAGGGATGGGGTCGGCTCGTTTTCCATACGACTCAATCGCCTCCTGTTGTCACGTCGCCTTCGGCTGCCAGCAACAGATCCTCGATGTCGATGGAGGTCTGCAAGGCTTTTCGTAAATCGATCAAGGCTTCATCCACGGTGCCCAGATTCTGGGTATTGAAAACCAGGTTTTGGAGCAAACGGGGAATGCTCATACTGGTATGGTCGGTGCGCAACTCCTGCAACACTTCCTCCATAAAGGTAACGGCCCGGTCTTGAAGCTTGCCCTCATCGGTCATCATTTTATCGATGGCGCGCACGCCCCGGTGCAGATGCTCCCACTTTTCGGCGCCGTCGGTCAGCAGATTGCCTATGGACATACGCAAAGTGGACCGGATCCGGGCAGCCTGGTCCATGTCTTGCAGCGCCCTTTTCATTCGTGTTTCCATTTCACACAACATGTTCACGAATTGCTTGCGCGCTTCAATGTCCTCCAGGTGCAAGGTGCGCAACTGGCTGACCTGCTTACGGTAATTGGCGATCTCGAGAGCCTGGCGTACCTTGACTTTTTCCACCGAGCGTGCGCCTTTGCCGCGCGCCTGGTTCAACTCGTCCCTATAATTGATGGTGCTTTCGTAAAGCACTTGAATCATTTCGATCAGCGTCGGCAGCAAGGCCGCGCTTTTTTCATAGTCGTATTCCCAATGCAATTCGACATCCCGCGGATCGGGAACGCGATGATCGGCATACTGCTGCCCTTCGCCAAAATCCCACTCAGGGATGTCGAGGGCAGCGAACGCAACGCCTTCGTCCTGAACCGGTTTGTCAGGTTTATCCTTGTTTTCAGGTTTTTTGTCCCCTTTTTGCTTGCCCCCGGTTTTAACCTGCGTTTTGCTCTGCAGTTGCTCGGCCATGCTGCGCTCCAGGAAAAGCACGTAGCGCATATTCAGATAAGCCCGATACAGCAGGGTCCGGCATGAACGCGGATCGAGGGCAACGGCTTTGTCCAACATTCTACCGGCATTTTCGTATTGACCGCCGTAGAGGTAGGCTGCGCCAAGGTTGAGATGGAGCGTCGCGTCGCGGGTATATTTCCATGCCGCGTTTTCCAGGTGTTGTCGTGCTTTGGCATAATCTTTTTTCTCGAAATCGGCCAGACCTACTTGCCGGTAAAGCATGGCCATGGTCTTGGCCGACGCGCCTTCCTGCCGGTCGTCGGACGGCGTGGCCTTGATCAGTTTTTCATTAATGGCCAGCGCTTCGCGCCAGTCCTCTTCTTCGATCAATTCTTTTCCCACGGCGCGATAGAGTTCCATGAAAAGAGGTTGTAAGTCATACTGCAAATCCGGGTTGTCTTTGGTCGCCGCCTCCAGTTTGGCCAGGGCCACGCGCGGATGACCCGCTTTCAGGTCATCCTGGGTCATGAAACGCCAGCGGTTGGCCTTGGCCTTGCGCTCCTGCTTTTCGATGGTCGCTTTCTGCTGCTTATAGATATCGGTCTCCGCATAGTTCCGGTGCAATTGCGCGGCGATGTTCAATAGCTGTTCGTAATGCTCTTCAGGCGAAAGGTCCATCAGCGAAGCGAACAAACCGTCTGCCTTGTTGTCCAGGATCTGGCCCTGCAGGTTCTGCTTTAACTCGCTCACGCGCTTGGCCGTGTCGGTAGCGGCATAAAGCGATTCGATTTTCTGGTAGAGCGTGTGGGCCTCTTCGGGTTTGCCTTCGCGTTCTAATGTCTCGGCCTGCTTGAACATCTGGCTGGCGCGTTCTTCGGCCTGCATGGTGATGCGTGCGGCGATCTCGGCAATGCTTTTTTCAACGTCGGCTATTTTGGAGAAACCGGCATAGGTTTCCGTGATTTCGTTGAACTTGGCCAGGGCCACTTCAAGGTTGTTCGAGCGGACCGCGTTGCGCGCTTCGTCGTAGAGCGCAGCCGTGCGTTTTTCGAGAATGAACTGCTCCACGGTGTTCAGGTGGCCCAGCAGTTGCTGCCCGGTTTTGGTCAGCGCATAGTCCTCTTTCAGTCGGCTCAAGATGCGATAGGCCTTGTCGCTGTCCGCGCCGTTATGGTCCAGGCGCTTGACATGGTTGACCACGTCTTTGGCGATTTCGTCGTCGATCTCGTCGGCAAACGCGTTTTTCTCGCCCTGCAGGACGGGAAGCGCGGCCTTGATCCGGCCGTAGGATTTGCCCTGGCCGTCGATGCCGCGGATTTGGCCTTTTTGATCGATCTCGAGCGTGTTGCGGCCGGTCCTGCCGTAGTGCGCCGGTTCGGCCGTGGCCAGGAACCCGCCTTCGGTGGCTGTGCGCACATTGAAACGGTAGCCATAGGCCTTGCCGTCCGCCAATTCCGGATCAAAGAACGTACTGTTGCAGGCAGCCAGTTTTTGCAAATCCAGGTATTCGCCGCTGCCGTCGGCGTCGTTGTCCAGGAATTCAATGGAATGGGCGAATTTCTGGGCGCAGGCCAGGTTTTTCAGGGCGCGGATCACTTTGCCTTCGTTTTCTTCAATGATCTCGCGCGCGGCCAGGGCGCGGTTTTCGGCCTGACCGCGCCAGTAGGCGTATGAACCGCCCGCGATGACGAACAGCATGCAGGCCAGCCCCAGGCCGACAGCCCAGCCGGCCATGGCCATATCGTGCCGGGTTCCGCCCTGGCGCCGGATGATATTGAGCGAGATCAGACCCAGCACCAGCGCTATGGGAAAGCCGACCAAGGTCAGGGCGGCCAGCAGCGCAATGATCGGCAGCACGCCGACTCCCTGGCGCCCCTGAACCGGAGCCACGTAATCGGGGCCCATCATGGGCATCGGCATTTGCGGCATCATGCCCACAAGCATGCCGCAATAGGCGCAAATCCTGGCGCCGGGCAGCAACGGTGCGCCACAGCGCATACACTGGGTCGGCTGCAAGCCCGGCGGAAATCCCGGCGGCATGACCTGTTGCTGGACAAGCGCGCTGGACGGTTGACGCGAGGTCAGCACCATGCCTGTTTCCTCCACCACCAGCGTCGCCTCCGCTTCTTCGGCAACTGGTTCGATCAACTCATCCTCGTAAAAGCAAAAAGGCACTTCGCCCAGCTTGAACCGGTCGTTGTCCCGCAACCGCTGAAAAGCGATCTCCTTGTCGTTCACGGTCACACCGTTGGTGCTGTTCAGATCGACCAGGTAAACCCCGTCCGGCTTGCATTCGATGCGGGCATGGCGCGTGGAAACCGAGGTTGACATCAAGCAAATGTCGCAATCGGCGGCACGCCCCAGCACCAGCCCGCCTTGCGGCAACTCGATAATCTTCTCGCTTGGACTGCCGGGATTCATAATAATTCTAGCCATGGCCGCTTTCTCACTTCCGCATAAACCTGATCACTGCGTATAATATAAAAACAATATAGCATAACTTGAAAATATAGCCGATGCACGGGTTCGTCAATGAAAATGCAGCGCGGGATTGGACATCCAGTCTTGACTCGGTCGCCAATTCATTTAAATTATGATAAGAATGATCAATTAAATCTTGAGCAGGTGAAATGACATGACGCTGAAGTGCCCGGGACAGGATTTGCGCAATTGGAAGCCGGACGACATCTACGATGTCATCTGCCCCTACTGCGCCCATGAGATAGAGTTCTGGAAAGACGAACCGGTCAGGGTTTGCCCCAAATGCCGGCGCGACGTGCGCAACCCCAAGATAGATCTGGGCTGCGCAGCTTGGTGCTCCCACGCCGATGAGTGCCTGGGATGGCATAAGGAATGATTCAGGCTGTCTCGATCAATCTCCACCTCCCACCTCCCAACTCCTACCCATTTGCATTTTTCTTCAGCACATGCTAGGATGGGCGTATGGGTATGGATGAAATAGTCTATTATCTTGAACGCGCTTTTGTACATCAGATCAAAGCGCATCACATTCTTCCCTGTGAAGACGGACAGTTTGCCGCGTTTCCCGCAGCGCTGCACCCGCGCCTGCGCCAGGTGCTCGAGCAGCAGGGCATCCGCCAACTCTACGCGCACCAGGCCGAGGCTTTTGACACCGTGTCCGTGGATCGCGACACTGTCCTGGTGTCGCGAACGGCCAGCGGCAAGACGCTCTCTTTCCTGCTGCCCATCCTGAACCGCTACATGAACGCATCCGCGCCCTTTTCGTGCCTGTTGCTCTACCCCACCAAGGCGCTTTCGCGCGATCAGGAGGGCACGCTGGCCAAGCTCATGCAAGCCGCCATGGACCAGTGTAAAATCGGTACTTTCGACGGCGATACGCCGCACGAGGAGCGGCGCACCATTCCGCGCATGTCCGACTTTGTCATCACCAATCCGGACATGCTCCATGCCGGAATCCTGCCCCATCACAACCGGCTCTGGCGCAATTTCCTTTCGCGGTTGGCCTTTATTGTGGTCGATGAGGTGCACACCTACCGCGGTGCGTTCGGTTCTCATGTCTCCAATGTGTTTCGTCGCCTGCTTCGCGTCTGCGAGATCCACGGCAGCCGGCCGGTGGTGATCGGTTGCTCGGCCACGGTGGGTAATCCGGGCGAGTTGTCCGCGGCCCTGTTCCACCGTCCGTTCCAGGTGATCGACCGTGACGGCGCACCCCGGCCGCGGCGTGACCTGTATTTCATCAACCCACCGCGCGTCAATAACCAGGGCGGCGTGAGTTACCGCAAAGGCCCGGGCTCCATCTCGATCCCGCTGATCCGCAAAGCCGCCGAGCTGGGTGTGCGCACCATTTGTTTTTGCCGCGCCCGTCAGGAGGTGGAGCGGCTCTACCGTTCCGTGATTGACAGGCATCCCGCGTTGCGCGAAAGGGTCAAACCCTATCGCGGCGGGTTGCTGCCCAGCGAGCGCCGCCAACTGGAGCAGGACCTGTTCGACGGCCGGATCAGCGTGATCGTCAGCACCAATGCGTTGGAGCTGGGCATTGACATCGGCGACCTGGATTTGTGCATCCTGTCCGGTCATCCCGGCACGGTGGCCAGCTTCTGGCAGCAGGCCGGTCGGGTCGGTCGCAAGGGTGCTCATGCCGCGATCGTCTACGTGGCCAAAGATGCACCCGTGGATCAGTACCTGGTCAATCATCCTGAATTCATCACCAGCACGCCCGTGGAACAGGCTTGGCTCAGCGCAGACAATCCGTATATCATCCTGCAGCACCTGCCCTGCGGCGCCTTCGAGCATCCGTTGCGGCCGGAAGAGCCCTTGTTCAAAACACAGGCCTACGACATGGCCGTGCGTGTGTTGAGCGAAGACAGCACCATCAAACCTTACCGCGATTGCCTGCGCTACGCACTCGAAGATTATCCCGCGCGCGGTGTCAACCTGCGCGGCATGACCGATTACAATGTCGAAATCCACCACGGCAGCGTGGTGATCGGCGAACTCGACCCCATAGGCGCGCGCGGCACTCTTTACAAAGACGCGATCTACCAGCACCTGGGCCGGCGCTATATGTCGCTGGAGCTGGACCTGGAAAAGAAGCTGTGCGAAGTTACCACGGTCGATGTGGACTATTATACCGAAGCGGTCTGGGAGCACCGGATCGAGATGACCGAGCAGGATACGAGCAAGGAGTTGCATGGCGCACCGCTGGTCTTCGGCTACATCAATGTCAACAAGCAACCCAAAATGTACAAAAAAATCCGCGAACGCAGCTACGAGAATATCGGCTATGGCCCCATCACCCTGCCGCCCTTCGAATACGATACCACCGGCTTCACCCTGCTCCCGCCCGAAGCTTGGCGCCGCACGCTGAACCAGCAGGACATGCGCTACGCTGGCGCGGCCATGTACGGCTTGAGCTATATCCTGCGCCGCACCGCGCCCAGCCTGTGTATGGCCGATATGCGCGATATCGAGATCGACGTGGCCATGCAGGAGGATGGGCCGCTGAACTGGCGTGGTTCGCTCTACCTCTACGACGCCCACGAAGGTGGCGTGGGCTATGCCGAAAAAATCTACGAGCGGCTCGACGAAGCCATCGCGCTCTGCCTGCGCATCGTCGAAGAATGC
>CAZOLK010000058.1:16404-23943 GCA_964580325.1 uncultured Verrucomicrobiota bacterium
GCGAGGGGCATCGCCTGCGCCTTAAAGAGCAACTCGAAGAATGCGGCTGTTCGGCCGGCTGCCCCGCCTGCGTGCCGCCGTTGCCGCCCAACGTGGCCAATGAAGAACTGGAACAGTTACTGATCGAATCCAACGCCGCCATCGAATGTTCGCGAAGCCTGTTGCGTGCGCTGCACGACGGCCGGCTGGTCATGCCGTGCGTCGAAATGCTGCGCCGCACGAAGCCGCAGGCTGGACAGCCGCCACCCGAGGATGAAGAAGCCAAACGCATGAACAACAAGCTCGTTCGGGCAGCCAGCGTGCTGCGCAAAAAACGGGATCGCCTGCATTGATCCGCGGCGCCCTGCTTCATTTGCCTGGTCTCGGCCCTAATGGCGTCAGGCAATTGCGCCTGGCTGGCATCGACGACTGGACCACGCTGCGGCGCTATCCCGGACTGCGCAACATGGCCGCGCAACAACGCGCGAAACTGATCCTGAGCATCGACGCCTGCGAAAAGGCGCTGTGCGATGACGATGTCGCCTACCTGATCAAAACCTTTAAACCGTGCGATCGGTGGCGCATCCTGAATCACTATTTTTCGCGCGCCTCCTACTTTGACCTGGAGACCACCGGCCTGGGCGCGGAGAGCGACATCACGCTCATCGGCCTGTGGCACCGGGACCGGTTCCACGCATTTGTGCGCGGTCGCAACCTGGACGGCTTTCTCGATATACTGGACGAGATCGACCTGCTGATTTCGTTCAACGGCGCCTCGTTCGACGTGCCCAGAGTCACGGAACGCTTCCGCATCCCGGACCTGCCCTGCGCCCACCTGGACCTGCGTTGGCTGTGTTATCGCGAGCACTTGAAAGGTGGCCTGAAAATCATCGAACGCCAACTGGGCATCCAACGCCCCGCCGAGTTGTGCGGCGTTGACGGCGACATGGCCACCTGGCTGTGGCACAAATGGGAACGCGAGAATAGCGAAGATGCCTTGAAACGGCTGATCGCCTATTGTCGGGCCGACGTAACCGCACTGAAAACCATTGCCGCCCAACTGCTGGCGCGCAAACAGGACCGTATCGCAGAAGCACCTTCACCGGCGCCGACCGTCTCGCTGGAACCTTCCTCGACCGCGCCGCTGCCCCAACCATTCGTGGACCCAAATGACGAGAATGAAGCGCTCTACCACAAAATGAAGCGTTTCCGCGGCAAAAAAGCCCGTTCATAGAGAATCGATGATCACTATTTTATGGATTGCATTTCCCTGTCCGTCTTTTTAATTAAACTCTTATGCCGAACATCGATGAAAATCTTGACAACTGGAACGATTCCTTTAACTGGGACCTGGAGAAGTACTGGTCCGCCCGTTGGGGCGGCGACGACATGCAATGGTATGGCGCGATCTTTCCGCGCATTCACAGCTATGTCCCGGCGTCAGCACCGACCAATGCCGCCGGATGTGCAAAGGGTCGATCTGCGTGGGCCAGGAACTGATCACCCACTTTACCCGGCATATCCTGAAAGATTGCTTCACCATCGTAACTCGTGAAGTACCCAAATCAGAGCGCGGACCCGTTGTCTTGAAAAACAGCCTCTATGAACGCGAAGCGCGTTATCTGGCCAAACTATCGCAGCTTTATGCGGAAAAACCGCAAAAAGAGTAAGGACGCGAAGCCATGCGCTTGGCGCTGGAAGACAATATCTCCTTTTTGTTCAGCGCTGAATATGTGCTGAAATGCAGCCGGCTTGACCCGGACAGTGAGTATGCCGGCTGTCATCGAATTGCGCCAGATGGCGGTAAACGCCGATCGCCAGGGGCAGGGATTGGGCCGTATTCTGATCGAAAAGGCCGAAAATGTCGTGCGCGACCTGGCTGCATAACCATCACTCACTTAGTGAGATGTGAGCTGATTACGATTTTTTTTTGATAAATGCTCCCCAGAATCTGCCCTGAAATTGAATCCTTTGCAGTTGACCGTTACCCCCATGCTTTTTTATACTCTCTGGGTTGTAGTCACATTGTCTGGATTTTTTAATTTTCGGGAAAGGGAAATGGAACATGCCTAATATCGTGTTGATCGGCTCTCAGTGGGGAGATGAAGGCAAGGGTAAAATAATCGATGTACTCACGGAAAAAATCGATTGGGTGGTGCGTTACCAGGGCGGGAACAATGCTGGTCATACGGTGGAAATTGGCGACGAACGGTATATCCTGCATCTTATTCCCTCTGGTGTTTTACGCGTAGGCAGGCGCTGCGTGATCGGCAATGGCGTGGTCGTCGATCCGCTGGCCATTGCCGATGAGCTTAGGGGATTGATCGAACGCGGCATTCGGACCGAAGGCCGTGTCCATATCAGCGACCGCTGCCACGTGGTTTTTCCTTATCACCGTGCACTCGACGAGCGTAAGGAACAGAAACAGCCTTTTGGCGTGCGTCTGGGTACGACCAAGCGCGGCATAGGGCCTACCTATGGCGACAAGGCCGCCCGCACGGGCCTGCGCATGTGCGATATGCTTCAACCCGGCATGGATGCCGTGCTGCGTCAGCGGATCGAAGAGGAAAACAAGCTGATGAGCGCCATGGATTGCACACCGCTCGATGTCGAAGCCGTGATCCGCGATTACCGGGAAGCGCTCGCGTTCCTTAAACCATATATCAGCGATACCATTACGCTGCTCAACGAGGCGCTGGGCCGCGGCGAATCGATCATGTTCGAGGGCGCCCAGGGCACCATGCTGGACATCGACTACGGTTCCTACCCGTTTGTCACCTCTTCCCACGCCACAGCCGGCGGCGCCTGTACAGGCAGCGGTATTTCACCCAAAAAGATCGATCGGATCATCGGTGTGCTCAAAGCCTATACCACGCGTGTGGGCGAGGGCCCGTTCCCCACGGAGCTGAAAGACGACGTAGGCGAAACGCTGCGTTCCATCGGCGCCGAATTCGGTGCCACCACGGGCCGCCCGCGCCGTTGCGGCTGGTTCGATGCCGTAGTCGCGCGCTATTCCGCCATGGTCAACGGCGTCGATTGCTGGGCCTTGACCAAACTGGATGTGCTGGATGCCTTCAAGACGCTGAAAATTTGCGTGGCGTATGAAATCGATGGCCGGCGCTGCGAGACCGTACCCGCGTTTGTCGGCGATTTGCAGCAGTGTACGCCTGTTTATGAGGAGATAGAGGGTTGGAACTGCTCCACCCGCGATTGCAAGGCATTTGACGACCTGCCGGACAAGGCCAAAGCTTATATTCGCCGTATCGAGGCCGTCACCGGCGTACCTGCGGGCATCCTGTCGCTTGGACCGCGGCGCGACAGCACGCTGGTGCTGGACGAAACGCTCAAATAGAAATTACTCAATCCTTTATGACCCAGGACAAAAAAACAATCGACGATTTGAAGATCCCGAGGCACATTGCCGTCATTATGGACGGCAATGGGCGTTGGGCAAGAAAAAAAGGCTGGCCGCGGATCAAAGGTCATGAGCAGGGCGCCCAGTCAGTGCGTTGCATTATTAATGCGTGCAAGGAGCTTGGCATCAAATACCTCACGTTGTATGCGTTCAGTGTCGAAAACTGGGTGCGGCCGCGCGATGAAATCGAGGGCTTGATGCGTTTGCTTGATGTCTTTCTGCGCCGTGAAGAACATGAATTGCACAAGAACAAAGTGCGTTTACGCATCATCGGGCGCATGCGCGATTTGCCAGAGCACACCCAGAAGGAATTGAACCGGGTGATGAAGGCCACCCGCGACTATGACGATGGGCACTTGATCCTGGCATTGAGCTATGGCGGTCGTGCGGAATTGATCGACGCCATCAGGAAAATCGGGACCAAACTGGTGCGCCGTGAGCTGGAGCCGGAAGATATCGACGAATTCCTGATCGCCCAGCACCTGTATGCACCGGATGTGCCCGATCCGGACTTGATGATCCGTACCAGCGGCGAACAGCGGATCAGCAACTTCCTGCTCTGGCAGTTGTCCTATGCCGAGTTGTATTTCACCGATGTCCTGTGGCCCGATTTTCGCAAGGAGCACTTGACCGAAGCTCTGGAGGTCTACAGCAGGCGGCATCGTCGCTTTGGCGACATCAAGTGAGAGGAAGTATGTTACTGGCCCGACTGCGCAGCGGAATCGTCCTGTTCACGACCTTGATCCTGGCTGTGTTTCTGCTTTCCTCTACCGCTGCCCTGGCCGTCATGCTGTTTGTTTGCGCTTTGACCATGTGGGAATTCTACGCCATCCTGGATAAGGCGCGACTGGCGCACTCCAAGTTTGCCGGCATCACCGGTGGCCTGTTGCTGATCGCCTTTACCTGGCTCGGTTACAACCAGCGTTTTGCCCGTTTCAATTACGATGCCGAGATCCTGGCTTTGACCTTGGCCATGTTGTTAATCTTTGTCCGCCAACTTGTTGTCCAACCACCGGATCAGGGGTGTGGCCTGCAATCCATGGGCGGCACGTTTCTGGGGCTGGTGTATGTCGCCTGCCTGTTCAATTTTTTCACCCGCATTTTAATGGCCTGGGGTCCGCTGGAAGGCCGACGCCTCTTGTTCTACATGATCACGGTGGTCAAGATCACCGATGTGGGCGCCTATTTTTTCGGCACCGTGTTTGGTCGGCACAAGCTCATGCCGCGCGTCTCGCCAGCAAAATCATGGGAGGGCGTTGCCGGCGGCATGGCCTGCGCCGTGCTGGTCAGCATGGCTTTCCAGCTCCATACGGGCGGCGATATGGGCGTTTTGCGGATGACGTACATCGATGCCGTAATATTGGGCTTGCTGCTTGCCGTAACCGGGATTCTGGGCGATCTGTTCGAATCGCTGCTCAAGCGCAGCGCCGGCGTGAAAGACGCCGGTTCCCTGTTCGAAGGGATGGGCGGTATCCTGGACCTGATGGACAGCCTGTTGCTGGCCGCGCCGGTCATGTACTTTTATAGCCGCTTTTTCTTGAAAAATGCTTTCTGACGTAGTAGTAGCTTATAGCTTTGAACAGGTCACCCAACGTGGCCGTCAAAACCTGAACAAAACAGCCGTTCGCGCTAGAGTTGCGCGGACATTTTGGGGGAGTCCCGGGATTTAATTTAATTTGAGGTGTATTGATGTTGAATTTGTTATTGACGTTGGCCGATGCTTGCTGGACGATATTTCTGATTTTATTGTTGTTTGGAATCACCATTTTTGTCCATGAACTGGGCCATTTCCTAGCCGCGCGCTGGATGGGGCTGATTGTAGAAACCTTTTCCATCGGGTTTGGACCCGCAATTTGGAAACGCACGATCAAGGGCATCACCTACAAGATCGGTTGCCTGCCTTTTGGCGGTTACGTGGCGCTGCCGCAACTGGACCCGGAGCTGGGCGATATGGACGAGGAAGAACGCAAAAAGCGTGAAGCCATGCCCAAGGTTGCGCCGTGGCGACGCATGCCGGTTTTGCTGGCTGGCGTTACCGGTAACCTGATCCTCGGCATTGTTCTGGCCTCGGTCATCTACCTGGCTAGCGATGTGGCCGGTTCCGTGACCGTGGATCCGGAAAAACGGACTGTTATCGGCTATGTCAGCACAAATTCAGCCGCCTATGAGCACGGCGTGCGCAAGGGGCAAAAAATCCTTGAAGTCAATGGAGAAGCCATTGACAACTGGAATGGCTTCATCCTGCGGGCGACCCTGGGCGAGCAGGCCGATCTGACATTGAAAAGGCCTGACGGCGAGATCGTCAACATAACCGTGCCCACGGAAAGGATACGCAATGGCGCGCGGACCGTCATGGGCATGCATAAGGTGTTTCCCCCCATGGTTCGGGAGGTCAGCTCCGGCACGAGCGCTGAAAAAGCGGGGCTGAAACCCGGCGATATTATTCTCGAATTGGATGGCGAACCTATCCTCTGTATCAATCACTTGCAGGATGTCGTTATACAGCATCGGAACCAGGATGTGCCGGTGGTTGTCCTGCGTAAAGATGTGCGCTTGACGTTTAAGGTGACACCCACGCCACAAATGGTCGATGACTATGACAAGGAAGGAAACAAGGTCAAAAAAGAGCGCGTTTTGATCGGCATTACATTCTGTCCTTTTGAAATCGATTTCAGTTCGACGCCGGGCTGGCATATTTACGATTGGGGCATGCCGGTGTTCAGAATGCTGCGTGCACTCATGACGCCCAAGGAGGCCAAACATGTGGCCGTCGCGGTGAGTGGCCCGGTCGGTATTCTGAGCATCATGTGGCTGTTTCTGCATGTGAGCGTTCTGCACACGCTCTGGCTGGTGGGCTTGCTCAACATCAACCTGGCCATTCTCAATATGCTGCCCGTGCCCATTTTGGATGGTGGACACATCATCTTCACGCTGGTGGAGATGATCCGGGGCAAACCGCTGAATTCCAAGTTTCTGTACATCCTTTACAACATATTCTTTGTCCTGCTCATCATCTTGATGATCCTGGTGACGTTCAAGGATGTCAAGGATTTATTCTTTTCACGCAGCAAACCGAAACCCGGCGACGCCAATGTCGCGGAGGTCCGTACCAATGCCTCGGCGCCGGCAACCAACGTCTCAACCAATGTGCTTGCGCCCTGAAAAATAGGCATGACGGAGGAGGTTTTAGATCGTGAAAAGGTTGCCGACCGGTGGGAAAAACTTGCCGCAGGGGCCGATATCTCCAGCGACGAATGTGTCCGGCCGATTCACTGCGTGTCGCTTATGTTGCTGAACTCTTTGGGGTGCATGCGGATCGAACAGCATTTCAAGCTCAACGACGATGGTTCGGGCAGCCTGTCGTTAAAATGTACCATGCGGGAAAGCGACTTGGCTCAGGGCAAGACGCTGATGGCCAGGAACCCGGCGGTTTCAGCCCAGATCCAGGCTCATCCGCTGGCCGGGGCCATGTTCAACTTTGATGAGGCCAGGATCCGCGCCCATTTGAACCAGGTCAAGGGCGTCGAGGTCAACGAAGTCCGGTCGCGCAGCAATGACGGCGTGAAAACCGTGTTTATCCAAATAACGTTCGACAACCTGGATGCTCTGGTCCAGACCTCGCTGATGAAAGGCACAGGCGTCAAAGTGGTCAGAGACGATAACGAGCAGTGCATGTTGCAGTTATATACTCAGGGCCAACCCGTGCCGGTAGATCCGCGCATGAAATCCATGCAGGAGGTCGTGATGCGCTCCTATGCCGTGCGCCTGGCTGGGTTGCGGTTTCAAACCGTTATTGAAACACCCACCGATATTCTTGACGCCAATGCAGATGAAGTCAGAGAACGCCTTGCTGTCTGGAACTATGACATGGACAAGGATCCTCGCATGCTCGACAAATTCGCCGCTGGATTCAACATGACCGTCAAGTTCGACGGTGCGCACGTCAACCTGGCGCCCATGGATCACGCGCCACGAAGATAGACGGGTTGATGTTGGGCAAAATGGTTGAAATGGGCTATATGAGACTTCGGGTGTGCGCAAAAATAAGTTCGCCATTTGTGGAGGTAAGTCGCCCAAGCCGGCAAGACATGAATTTGCAGGAATATTGAAATATTTCGAAACATTCGCAACGAAGCTGGATGGGA
>CAZOLK010000059.1:0-6359 GCA_964580325.1 uncultured Verrucomicrobiota bacterium
GCAGCTTGCCAGACCTCGCGCGGCGCGGGCGGTTCTGGCACGAACGGGACCATGTCCAGGCTGAACCCGCGGCGCACGGGCTTGCGCGTATGGGTCAGGCTCTCGATGGCCAGCGCGCCGTCGATGTGCAGCATGGCCTGGCTGATGCCATGGATGCGCATCACGGACTCATCGGAAAAGGCGTCCTCGCAGGAGACGAGGCAAGCCACGATGATGTCGCTGCCGAACGCCTTGCGCATCTGTTCGTAGGATGCCAGGCTGCGCTGATCCCCCTGGAGCAGCACCCAGGCCGAGGAATTGACGGCAGTGGCGAAAAGGTAATAGACGAGTGGGCTCAACAAAAGCGCGGAGGTCAGCAGGCATAGCCATGGCGCGTGGATGAAGAGATACGCCCGTTTATTCGTTCGCATTCCTTTGTTTTCGTTTTTCATAGCAATGCTACAACATTATTTGACAGAAATTGTAGTGCATGGGTATTCGTTGGTTGCGGCTCCGTCATCATTCCTTGGCCAGTTCTTTTTCCAGCAGCGAGATTTTATCCGGACTGAACGCGCCGTGCTTGCACATGACGGCCCAGTCGGTCAGCAGATCCAGCGAGTGCCACTTGCGATCGCCTTCGTTCATGCGTGCGATGTTATAGGGTTGGTTCAGCAAGGTGGCGTCCACGCGCGCGGCTTCAAGTTCGTGGACCATGAACCAGAGATGTTCGCGCTCGGTGTCGTCGGCGGCCTGGTCGACTTTGTAACCCAGTTTGACCAGAAAGCTCCAGCCTTCGGCATCGCGGTATTGCGTGAAATAGCGGCGGAAATGGTCCAGTCGTTCATGGGCCAGGCTGGACATGCGCTCGGTTTCCTCGTTGGATATGCCCATGAGCGGGTTGTCATCGAACAACGCGGCAAAGTCGTTGGGTGTACTGTAGGTTTTGAAGAGATAGAGCAAGCGACTGCGTCGTAGAATCATACCGCTCGGGTGACAGTGGAACTCGTCGCGGTCCTTGTGCGCGCCGCAGATGTTGCCCGCGAAATAGCGCAACCCTTTCTCGTACGGCAGCCATACCAGGTCCAGGCCGCTGGCGATTTTAAACGGTTCGTCCGGCGGCGGCATACCGTAGGAGAGCGCCATGACCGCGATGGTATTGAGCAATTCGCCCAGCGCGTCCATCGACTGCCGGCTTACATTGGGCATTTCCAGTTCAAAGCAATCGCAGCGCAGCAGGCCATGGGTATGCAGCCAGACCGGCGATTCCTCGTTGTCTTCATCGTAAACCGCGTGGATGGAAAACAGGTTGGTCGGTTCGGGCGGTGTGTTTGATGTGGCGGCTTCCCTGACCCAGGACCCGGGGTGCAGCGTGCAGGCAGCCACGTCCATGACGGTCGGCGGATCCAAGGCCAGCGCGTCGAGGAATTTCAATTGGCGATGAAAATCGACCAGGCTGTTTTCGCCCAGGGTTGCATCCACGCCCACGGTCCAAACGCTTTCCAATGTCGTGTCCTGCTCTTGGCGCGAAAAACCCATGCGGCGGAAATGGAAGTCGTTGACCTCTTCCTTGTACTCGAGCCAGATCATGTAGGTGCGCGCCCCGTCCTCACCGCCCCAGTCCACCTGGACCGAAGCCTGCCACTTGCTGCCCGGGTTGTATTCCTTGGGCTGCGGATCAAAGGAGCGCAACTCGGGCAGGTGTTCTTCCAGGGCCATGGAAACATCGGAAATGCCCGGCGGTTCGCGGTCGGGCGGCACCATGGCCATCAAGCGAGAGGGCAGCTCGATCTGCCCGTCCAACAGCGCATCATATTGTTCCATACACTTCATCCGGCGTTCCTTCTCATAAAAGACTTGCCGGCGCCAACCCGCGCTTGCTAAAGTGACGCCCAAATCGAATCCATAACCATTAACCAATGATCAGTGGCGAATGAACAGTTACCATATAGCAAACGATTGAGTTGTCGACAAATTATATTTGAGCGGACGATACCATGAAACTACACGTATATTTCCATACGGTCTGGCTGCTGGCCGGACCCGTGACCGCGCTGGCTATCCTGTTTGGGCACAGCGCGGTCACGCTGCGGCGCAACGTCAGGCTGCGGCGTGCGGTCGATGCCATGCCTGAGCCGGCCACGATCCAGTCCAACCGCATGCATTACCTGGGCGACAATTCGTTCCACCATCATGCCATACCCCTGGTGACCAACTTGCACCGTGATTTCACCCTGGTCCTGATCGATCGCCATTCCGACATCCGCGCCCGGACCAACGCGCTTGACTGCGGCAGTTGGATTGGTTGCGCCCTGGAGCATGCGCCGGTCAAAAAGGCGGTCTGGCTCGGGGGCATCACCGGTACGGGCCGCAGGCTGGCCGATCCTTACCTGAATGCGGTCGCGCTGATGGATCGGCGCTACCTGGTGCTGCCTTATTGTGCGTCAAGCGTCTATGTCAAGGGCGTGGATCCCGCTGCCGCGCAAGTGCTGGATGGATTTGACTTGCAAGACGCGGCGTCGGACACGATTGCCGCGATCTTTGGCATGCCTGGTGCAACCTTGACGTTTCCGAGCTATCGCATGGCGGTTAGCCAGGACGAACTGGGCAAGCTGCTCGGCAGCGAACCGATCTACATTTCCATTGACCTGGACGTGCTTGAAGTCGATGCCTGCGGCCCCACGATCTGGGGCAACGGCCTGATGACCTGGTCCGAGCTGATTTCGTTGCTGCGCTACCTGACAGCGCGTTGCGACGTGCTGGGTATCGATGTTTGCGGACCTGTAAAAGGATGGAGGATGCTGCTCGATGAAAAAATCCGCTAAAAACTGGATCGCCCCATTCGCGGCTGGCCTGGCGCTGGGCGCCATGGTCTTTTTTATTTTGTTCATGCTTAAGGCGTCGGCCGCGGCGCTGGGCGTGGTCAGCGTGGCCGCCGGCCTGGGCGCCGGAATCTGGGTGCATACAGCCTTGCATTATCCCCCAGCCCAGATCTCGGTGGCGCCGCTGCTGGTGACCCTGGTGCTACTAGCCGGCTACGCTTTTTTCATGTTCTACGAGATCCTGGCCCTGTCCGAGGGCGCGTTTGCGCTGAACATCATGGTCTATTTGCTGGCCGGCATCGTGCTCTACACGGCTATGACGACCTGGATCGTGCTGGAAAACAGCCGGCCCGAACCGGAAGAGGACCAGCATGAGCAGGACCAGGATTGATGCGCGGTTGAAGAGATGCGCTCGACGATCCTGTGTAAGTGGATGATCCGGGTTGGCAATTGGGAGCCAGCAGGAATGGGGGTGATGAAAGGGGCGTTGTTTTTGTAAAAAGTAAACACGAGGCCGGTCGCCAACACGGCCAGGCCTCAGTGTTTTTCCGGCCAGAGAAACAGGGTGGAGATGACGAAGATCGGGACGAGGATCGGGACAAAGATGGGGCCACTATCCTAGAATCGCTTTCAAATCCTCCTCCGGCGTCGAGATGGGGGCGATGTTGAATTTGTCCACCAGCACCTGTAATACCGGCGGCTTGATAAAGGCCGGCAGCGATGGACCTACGCGAATGTCGCGAATGCCCAGGTGCAGCAGGGACAGCAGAATGGCAACGGCTTTCTGCTCGTACCAGCTCAAGATCAGCGAGAGCGGCAGGCTGTTGACGTCGGTTCCGAATGCGTTGGCCAGTGCCACCGCGATCTGAACCGCTGAATAGGCGTCATTGCACTGACCAATGTCCAGCAGGCGCGGAATACCGCCGATATCGCCGAAATCGAGGGTATTGAAGCGGAATTTGCCGCAGGCCAGGGTCAGAATGACGCAGTCTTGCGGAATCTTGCTGGCGATCTCGGTGTAATAGTTGCGGCCCGGCTTGGCGCCGTCGCAACCGCCCACCAGGAAGAAGTGCCGGATAGCGCCACTCTTGACCGCTTCAACCACCTTGCCGGCCACGCTCATCACCGCGTTGTGACCGAATCCGATGGTGATGGTTTTTTCCGGCGCGTCCTCGCTGAACCCGGGCGCGGCCAGTGCTGCTTCGATCACGGGCGTGTAATCGTGGTCTGCAATGTGCCGTACACCTGGCCAGGCTACCAGTCCGCTGGTGAAGATACGGTCCTGATAGCCGACTTTGGGTTTCTGAATGCAGTTGGTGGTCATCAGGATCGCGCCCGGAAATGCATCAAATTCCGCGGCCTGGTTCTGCCAGGCTGTACCGTAATGACCCACGAAATGGGGATGCTTCTTCAGTTCCGGGTAGGCCAGGCACGGGAGCATTTCTCCGTGGGTATAGACATGGATGCCTTTGCCCGCGGTTTGTTCGAGCAGGTCGGCCAGATCCTTGAGGTCGTGACCCGACACCGCGATGCATTTGCCCTTGATGGGTGAGATTTTGACCACGGTGGGTTCCGGATGACCGTAGGTTTCGGTGTTGGCCGCGTCGAGAAGCGCCATGACGTTAAGGTTCACTTCGCCGGCTTTCAGCGCCCAGCCCACCAGTTCATCCGTGGATGGAACCGGCTTGGTCAGGAAGTCGAGTCCTTCGTGGAACAGGGCCAGCAGCGCGGGATCGTCCCGGCCCAGAATCAGGGCGTGATCCATGTAGGCGGCGGCGCCTTTGAGGCCGTAGCAGATCAATTCCTGCAACCCGGCTGCCTCGGCGCCCAGCGCCTTTTCGCGCACGCCGATAGCCTGTTCACGGCCCTGCGCAATCAGTCCTGCCTTGTTCACGGCCGGCTGCCATTGCGCCGGGCCCTGAGGCGTTTCCGGGGTCTGTCCCTTGGCCGCGGCTGCTTTTTCATACAGCTCACGCGCCTGGTCGCGCATGACCGCGGCCTGGTTCAGCAGCCCCGTCAGCCGGTCATCATCGAAATTGACGTTGGTTACGGTGCTGAACAACGCTTTGACCACAAACGCGTCGATGGCCTTGTCGCGTGCGCCGAGTCGACGTGCGCGGTGGGCATACTGGGCAACGCCCTTGGTGGCATGGATCAGCAGGTCCTGCAGTTCGGCCGTGTCAGCGTTTTTGCCGCAGACGCCCAGTTTGTCGCAGCCTGTGCCGCGATAGGTTTGTTCGCATTGATAACAGAACATGATCTTTCTCCTTCTTTCTTTTCTTTGTTTATGGATTCGTCTCTTCCAACTTCGCTATCGTCAATTCGCGCTCTTCAACCTGGTTCCCCTGAATGCTGACCAGCAGCTCGCGGATCGGTGCTTCGAGGCCGACGTCCATGGCGGCCCGGATTACGAGCCGGGCCAAGCCCGCGCAACACGGTACATCCATGCGGACCACGCTGACGCTGCGCGGTTCCGCGATTTGAAACAAAGCGACCAGCTTTTCATGATAGCCGATCGGATCATCCAGCTTGGGGCAGGCGATGATCAGCTTGCGTCCGCAAAGCAGCCGTGCGTGAAATGCGCCGAGTGCAAACGCAGTGCAGTCCGCGGCGATCAACAGGTCTGCATGGTGAAAGGCGGGCATGCGCGGATGGATCAGTTTCAACTGGATCGGCCATTGGGATAGGGCCGATGGCGTATTCGTGGCTGATGGTTCCTGTTGCGCGCAAGGTTGCTGAGCAAACGACTGCGCAGCCAGACCTGGGCAGATAAAGGCCGCTTGCGCGGTTGCGTGTTGTGAAACATGGGCTTTCACGGCCGCTTCGTCAAAATCCTCGGCTTCACGCTGTTCAATGGTCAGGGCACCGGTGGGACAGGTTCCCAGGCAAGCGCCGAGCCCGTCGCAGTATTCGTCTTTCACCAGTCGCGCTTTGCCGTCCACCAGTTGAATGGCACCCTCGACGCAAGCGCTGACGCATTTGCCGCACCCGTTGCACAGCGTTTCATCAATATTGATAATTTCGCGTTTCTTTTTCATGGCTTCTATCTCCTGCATTGCATGACGCGATTAAAAAGGAAAGCCACGAAAAGCGCTTTGACTTAAGTCAAGAAGGGAGAAAAAATATTCATTTTTTTCATTAAACTGAACTTCCGCGCTTAGCCGACGCGACCGGTTTGGAATTTCACCTCGGGTGAGTTGGATCGTCAATCGCTATCGTGGCCCGTTCTTGTCATCCACGGTTGACGATAGCGGGCGACCCGCAGATGTCGAACAGCGTCGTATGACGTGCACTGGAAATTTGCCGCGCCCAGGGCCTGGGGCAGGCTGAGCGGACAGTAGACCTGGCCTTGGCCGGCAAAAATTTCAATGGCGTGCAGATCCAGCACGATGCGGAAATCCAGATCATCGCCATCCAGCTCCGGCAGCCGGCACGTGTGTTCACCGCATTGCAGTTCACCGTTGGCACGATCCACCAGTATGTCCAGGCCGCCCACGACGAACCGCACCGGGTCCGTAACCCGGACCGTGAACGTTGCCATTAACGGTGTATCGCCCAGCG
>CAZOLK010000059.1:6369-23418 GCA_964580325.1 uncultured Verrucomicrobiota bacterium
GTCATCCCGAAAGTTGCCACAAAGAAGAGTGCGACAGTCAGAACGGTGTATCGCCCAGCGCCGTGGGTGCGGCGCTCTCCAGTGCTACGCTCTGCCCCGGGCCAAATGAGGAGAGCACTTCGGCCGCGGGTTGGAAGCACAGTCTGGCTTCCGCGCCGTCGCCGTTCAGGCTCAGTTCAACCGGCAGCGACATCTGCTGATTATAGGGGCGATTCTCCAGGTTGCCCTGCAGCCAGGCGACTTGTAGTCGCCGCTTGTCCGGCATGTCACTATACGTCTGCGCGGCATAGGCGTGGGCCCGTTTTCCCGCGCCGCCGTTATAGGCGCGCAAAACCCTGGTCCGGGCGCTGAACCGCTCGCCGTCAAAAGTGCCCAGCAGGTAATGACCGTCCGCGGCCCAGAAAACCCAGATCCGATCGCCGTTTTGGGTCGTCAGCGGGAACATATCCGGACACTCGCCGCTGCCTGTAATCTCGACCCGATCAGTCTCGGTCCAGTGCGCCAGGTCCGGAGAGATGAATAGTCCGAAAAAGCACTTACCGTTGGTTTTGTGTTCTGCGTCATACCCCAGAAACAGGGCCATGACCCAACGCCTGGTTGGGTCGTGCCAGAAAACCTTGGGATCGCGATTGTTCTCCATGACATGCGGCAATACAGGATTGCCCTCGTATTTGCACCAGGTCTGACCGCCATCCAGGCTGAACGCCATGCATTGGGTGGCGGCGCACGGTTCAGGCGCGCAACCGCCGGCCGCGGTATAAAAAAGGCAGATAGGCGGATGTCCGCCCGTTTGCAGGCCTGAACGGTTATGCCAGTCGACCACGGCCGAACCCGAGAACATAGTGCCCATCTCGTCCGGCAGCAGGGTCAGGTCGCGGTGCTGCCAACGCACCAGGTCGCTGCTGACCGCGTGGCCCCAGTGCATGGCGCCCCAGCCGCGGCCATAGGGGTTGTGCTGGTAGAACAGGTGGTAGACGCCGTTATAGCAGACCAGCCCGTTGGGATCGTTCAACCAGCCGGCAGGCGCGGTGAAATGCAGGCACGGTCGGCCGGCCGGTTCAGGACCTGCGGCCGGCTGGTCGCGCAACACGGGCGCTTCCAGGGCGCCGTCCGGCAGGCTTTCGGCTTGAAAGGCCAGCTCCAGATCCAGGCCCTGCCATGCTTGAAGGTCCAGGCTCAGCCAGCATTCCGGATCGTCGGGCGCAAGGTCAACCTCGACATAGCGCACGCAATGCTCGGCGTGGTAGATCAACAGGCGTACGCGGTCGCGGCCAAACCGCACCGGCAGGTGCAGGTGGCGTTGGTTCACATACAGGGCGCGTCGATTCGTGGTCTGTGTGCTCATCGTATATATCTCCGGTTGTTTTTTTCTGTACTTTAACTGCGCTCTATGTTAAAAACCAGTGTATGAATGCACCGAATACTTGTACTTTTGAAGCCTGGCGGTCATGACACCCGTTGGTGCGCCCCATGAGGTACGCTGCGACCCGGGCATGCTCCGGCGCCAGGTGGATGAAGTGCGTTTGGACTTTACCCATGAGGGTGCGGCTTTGCGCGTGCATTGCCGTTTTCTGGAACAGGGGATCAGCCGGCGCACGCGCATTGCGCGGTTCAACCATCCGGCGCCGCCTTTTTGCCGGTTGTTCTTATTTCGCAAAGGGGGCGGCCGGTTGCGGGTGCGCCAGGGCCTGCATCGTTTGCGGCCTGGCATCTTCTACCTGCTGCCCGCGTCCTGGCCTTTTGTGGTCACCTACGATCCGGCCGAACTGATCTGGTTCCATCTGCACATCCACGACCAGTCCGGGCTGTCCCTGTTTGATCACGAAACCGGCCTGCAACAGGTCCGGGACAGCGAACTGGCGCGCGCCATCTGGCGTCAGGACAAGGCGCAAGCCTCCATCGCCTGCCGCATGCTGGTCATGCACGTCTTGACCCGCTTTATCCAACGCGGCCTCGACGAATTGGTCCGGCGTACCGGACGTACGCGCCGTTTTCATGTTTTACTGGACTGGATCCGGACCGAACCGCCGGCAACACTTACGGTGGAAGCGCTGGCCGGACGGATGCACCTTTCGCGTTCCACCTTATCGCGCGCCTTTCGCCAAACCATGGGCGTACCGTTGAAACGCTATATTCAGGATGTCGGCCTGCGCAAAGCGCAGGAGCTGCTCATCTATGAAGACCTGACCGTAGAGCAGATCGCCTATGCCCTGGGCTACCAGGATCCAGCCTATTTCCACCGTGTGTTCCGCCGCCAGATAGGCCAGACGCCAGCCGCATTCCGGCGTGGCGGATTGCGCGGTTCTTAGGGTTCACGGGAAAATAACATGACATTTTGTGAAGTCAAGTTGCCCGGCCCAGCAAGACGCAAAAACCCAGAAATATTGGAATATTTAGAGTTTTTGCAACGCCGCTGGATGGGATGGCCCTCAATACCCTGATCGAATTGCTGTTGGAATTCGGCAAGATCGTTGGGTTCCTCGTTGACCGCGACGATGATGACGCCATCGAGCTTGATGATATATGTATCGATCCGGGCTAAGCATGACATAGATCCATATCAAATTCAATTATACGCCCCTGCCCCCGTGCGATCAGGTTGAAAAAGGTTGACGGACTTGTGGCGTTGGAGTAGGTATGGAGTAATCAGCTTAAATCGATGGTGAATGATTTCTCCTTTTTGAAAGGTTGCGATTTTGAGACCGAGTGACATGGAAGACACATTGGCTCTGTTAACTGAGCCAGAAGCGCGCATGCAGTGCCACGCTTGTCAGAGTGTGCTGGATGTTTCGCTGATGCCGCCCATGTCGCTTTTCGATTGTCCCGTATGCTCGCAGGAATTGCACGCCCAGTGCCGGCTCGAAGCTTTTCGTCTGCTCCATCCCCTGGGCGAAGGTGGCATGGCCATCGTTTTCGAGGCGCTGGACATCATGCTTGAACGCCATGTCGCCATCAAGATCATGCGGCACGAGATCAGTCACGAAAGCAAGTTCATTGACCAATTCATTCGCGAGGCCCGTTCGGCGGCCAGGATTCAGTCGCAAAACATTGTCCAGATCCTGTCCGTTGGAGAAAAAAACCACCGGATCTACTTGGTGATGGAACTGGTTCGCGGAGGAAAACTGGATAGACTGGTCAAGGAGGGGAGACCTTTGGAAGAAGTGCGCGTGTTGAGCATAGCGCTCGACGTGGCCCGTGGCTTGCAGGCTGCTCAGGAAATCAATATCATTCACGGCGACGTCAAGCCGGAGAATATTCTGTTCGATAACCATGGCGTGGCCAAGATTTCGGATTTTGGTCTGGCCCGTTTTGCCAGCAAAAAGCGCAAATTGAAACCTGACGAAGTATGGGGTACACCCAATTACATTGCCCCGGAAAAAGCGCGCGACCATACCGAGGATTTCCGTTCCGACATTTACAGTTTGGGTGCCACCTTGTTTTACGCATTCACAGGCCGCCCTCCTTTTACCGGTAATTCGCCCGTCGATGTGGTTCGTGCACGTTTGACCGATCCGACGCCCGACGTGCGCGATTTCCGACCGGATCTGTTCAAGTCAACAGCCGACGTGGTGGCGCGGATGCTGGAGGCTAAACCCAGCTTGCGTTATCCCAATTACCGGTCGCTGATCGGCGATCTGGAGACGGTGCTCGATCATGTGCGCAAAGAAGGCGCCTTGCGCTCGCCGCGCACCAGAATTACCCGCATCCAACGCCCGAAAACAGAAGTGCCCCAAGCCATGCCGGCCAGTGCAAAAAAGCCTGTATCGCAATTGGCCATCTGGATCGGCAGCGGCCTCACGGTCTTGATCCTCTTCCTGCTCCTGGCTACTGGATCAGGCACGAGTCCCAAGAGGAAACCTGCGCCTTTGCCCAGCCCCAAAGAGACTGTTACATTTTCTTCACCGTCAACAGGTTGCGATTATCATCCGCGTCTCGAACCGCATCCAGGCTGTATCTTGTATTGGAACTTTGAAGATCCAGACGGCGTTCGTATTTATGATGTCAATGGCATGGGCAACCACGGTCGCAGTTATAACATGGACGCTGCGGCGCGCACCAACGGTTTTCATGGCCGCGCGATTTGTTTCGATGGCGTTGACGATTGCCTTAGGGCCGCGGTCACGTTGTTGAAAGGCGACCTGACGGTTTGCTGCTGGTTCAAAATCGAGGAACCGATTGCGCCTTCCTCTGACATGCGCCTGTTTGACCTGGCGCGCGAAGACCGTTTTGGTCTGCAACTTTGCCTAAGCAGCGAAAAGGAACGGACCGGTTGTCTCAAAGTGCCAGATGAGGGTGGGCCTGCACAAACCATCCTGACAAAAGAGCGTTGTGACGACGGCGCTTGGCATCATGCGGCTATCGTGCGCAAAGGCAAGACGTATTCGCTATACCTGGACGGCACAAGCGCGGGCGAAGCGCCGGGCGACCTGACCGTTTACGCAAAACTGGTTGTCGGAACCCGTACACGATCATCTCAAGGCTATTATTTCAAGGGATGCCTAGACGATATGCGCATCTACAAACGAGCACTCAGCGCAACGGAACTCAGCCAGCAAATCCCTGCTGAAGAAGACAACCACCAATAACACCGATATACGGCGTTTCAAGCTCCAAAAACATCGGTTGAAACAAACATTCAATCCCGTAGTAATCCTGCGATTCGCCCACGGAATTACTCTACTTGTTGAAATTTCTTGTTAGGCGCCCAACAGACTGCGGCTCGGATCAGAAAATACCGTTCCTTTTTTTGAATTGGACTTCCATGCGCATGGCGTCGTCGTCGGAAAGGCCAATGCCTTGAGCTATCCGGTGCACTTCGTCGTGTCCTGTTGCGAAGGTTTTGTTCCGCTGGAGTTGTTCAAACGCCACGTCAATGATGTATTGCTGAGCGTGATGCTTGAGTTCATCGCGCCTGGCTGTTGGAATGCCCAAATTTTCGGCAAATCCGTTCAGCTTTTCGATTTCCGCCGCGGCCAGTTCATTGTCCGCGCAAGCCAGGGCAAAAGCGAGCATCAGCATGGTTTCGCGCACCGGTCCTTGCGTGGTTTCTTCCATTTCCACGCGCGTCAGCGCCGTTTGGCCTAGAAGATCCTCGACTTGTCCCAATTGCTCGGGGATGAGTGCGCGAATAAACACTTTCTCCTCCTGGCTGACATGCCCATCCGCAGCCGCCAATTCGGCCAGCATACGCGCCATGACCGACAGATCGTAGCGATTGGTCACCGGATGCGTGTTGATCTGCTGGGTATAGGGCAACAGCAACGTGATATCCAGACCGACCCAACGGCTCTTCGTCGTATCCCATCGGAACCGATTGCTGACTGCACGGAACGCTTCCACCGCAGCTTCCTGTTTTTCCGCATCGGAAAAAACGTGCTGGTTGGTTGACGAACGCCCGCTGGTGGTCGAATAGACCAGGTCGCGGCCCAGGTTGCCGAGTAAACTGTAGCCGAACATGGAATGGATGGACTGGGCAACACTGCGCTTGATCTGGAACATCAGGTTGCGCGATGCCGAATCCCGCACGGTCTGCATCATCGCTGACCCGGTCCCCTGCCGCACCGCGGCGCTGCCGTCCGCGGTAATTCCCGTCTCGTCGCATGCGAAGGTGCAATAAAGGGTGGAACCCTGCATCTCTTCCTTCTTGATCAATGCTTTAATACTCTCATACGTTATGTCCTGCATCACTGCCTCCCAATGATAGACTTATTTAATGACCCACAAAAAAAGAACATACAAGCAGTGCGCTTGTCATGCAAGTACGAATAATCAAAGTCCGATCAAACACTCGATGTCAGATAATACAGCCAATCTTTAACACAGACACAAATTTTACTTGATTTTTTTTTGATTTGCTTCATGATTAAATAGTTGACATAAACAGTTTAAAAAGTATGGTACGCGATGGATGATCAAGTAAAAATTTTGATATTTAGTCCGGAAACGGAACTGGGCATGTCTTATTTGCAGAAAGTTTGCGATTTACCGGATCCTGCCATGAACGGCAAGACCCACATCGGCGAGACTTCTGTATTGATGGACATGATCGAAGACGGGAGCATGGAGATTTCGGGTTATAACGGAGGCATCCTGATTGTCCGTTATATGGACATCATCACGCTCGAAAAACTGCGCAGCATATGTCAGAGCATGAACGAGCGTGGCAGCTTCCCGTATTTTATCGGGATCTATCGCGATCCGCAGCAACGCGAATTCAAGATCAGTTGTCCTTCCTGCGGTCAGAAGCTCTGGGTCAAGGATCGCGACGAAGGTCGGCGTAACCTATGCCCCAATTGCAAGAAGAATTTCCTGCTGTATTCTCAGGTTGAACATCTGCGCAACGAATTGAACCTCCCGCGCACCATATCGGTCATCAAGTTCTTTCAGCAGAACACGGCTACCTGCAAACAGATGCTCAAAACATTGGTACAGAACATTGCCTCGCCCGAAGCATATCCGCCAAAAGGAAACGTGCGCGTTATTTCCTCGCCGCGAAAGACCAATGAACCTGCTGTCAAATCAACGCCACGCAAAACCAAGAAGGTTAAGGTTTCTTCCGTACGCGGTCTGGTGCGGGACACAACGGAACGGCCCGTGGATTCACGAACCACCCAAGAACTCGATCTCGCCTCTGAAACAGGCGTTATGACAGATTCATCGCGCCGTCAGATCGCCGCGCGCAAAACGTTGCGCGTTTCCAGGGATCAAATCCAGAATGACGCGGAAGAAACCGTGGACCAACCGGCAAACCCAGCGAACTTGCAGGGCGCCCCCCGCATTATCAAGCCGGGTGCGAATGTAGCCGCAAAAGGGCAGGGAACAATTCGGATTACGCCATCCATGAAAAAGGAATCCGGTGGCGATACAGTCATGAACCGCGCTTCTCGGGCGGCAAGCGATACAAACATCGAAGGCGTGGTGACTTCTTTCGAGAACGAAGAAAATGTCGACGATGTCCATGACGTCAATGAGCAAACCGATGTGCCAGTGACCATGCGCGTTGACATGTCGGGTATGTCGCCCAAAATGGCCATGCCGCGGATTCAAACGCCTCGCATCATCGATCTTGACGAAGATGAGGAAGATGAGTGCTATGAAGAACCCGAACGAAAAACCATTCGTGTCAGCACAAAAAATCTGCATAAAACCAGCGACGATGAAAAGGATGTGACAGAACCGGAAGATGACGCGGAGGGCACGGAGGAAAAACAGCCGATTGACGTAGCTCCGGACGAGCAGGATGAAAGCGTTCAGGAACCTGCTGACGAAGAAGCTGAACAGGAAGCGCCTGCCGAAGATGAAGAGGAAGCGCTAGGCGAGCAGGAGGCCGAAGATGCGGAAGTTGCCCATAGATCGCGCATCCATGAATATATTGAACCAACTTTTGGGGCTGATATCGATCTCAACCTGGAACGTGCCAACCTGGTAGCGGCCGTTGCCGAAGCCATTATGCCCGGTGCGCCACAAACGCCGCGGCAGGCTGCGCCGTCCGCTCCAGCGGAAAACCAGAAACCGGAGAGCGAGGAAGATGTCGAGGTCGAGGAAGTCGTTGCCCAGGTGGTGCCGAAGGTCAAACCCAAGGGCACCATTCGTTTATCGCCAGGCAAGGTCAAGGTGGTAAAACCAATGGTTCGGCCTGTTGAGGATGAAGATGAGGTTGAGGACGAGGCCGAAGATGTGCCGTTGATTACCGCTAGACCCAAACCCAAAGGCACCATTCTTTTGTCGCCAAAACAGGCCGTAGCTCACAGACCCGTTCCTCTGTTGGAATCGGATGATGTAGACGACGATGACGAAGATATGGAAGTGCTTCGCGCTTCCACACCCAAGCCTGTAGGGACCATCAAGCTTTCCGCGGAAGCTGCCATGCGCTCTGTAAAGGCCATTGATGACGACGCGGACATGAACGACGAGGACATGGAGGACGAGGAGGAGATTATCGACCTCACCGCTGAACCCATCCGTGAAAACGAGCAGCCTCCTGAACCTGAACCTGAACCCGCTGAAGAGGCCGCGCCCACGTTCGGCCAGGAAACCTTGGCCGATGTTCCTCCGCCAACGCTCAGGGCGCCGGGTGCAAAAGTCAAAAAGACCATCAAGCTTTCAAAGATCACGGCCAAAGTGCGCGCCAAACCCAGCGTGAACAGATCCACGATCAAAACCGAGGTTGCCAATGCGCACATGGTGGAAGATGCCGTGGAAGAAGAGCGCGTTGAACCGAAATCCAATGTGATTCCAGCCAGGAAAGTCAAGGGCACGATCCGTATCACGAAACCGGCCGGTCCGCGAGTCAGGGATACCGTGGTGGATGAAGTCCCGCCGAGTGAACCGGATGAACCGGAACCGGTCGAGGAAGAGATCCCTGAACCGGAGGCCGATGAGTATCCTGCCGAACCGACTATTAAAAGAGGTTTTGACATAGAGGCGGATGAAGAGGAAGCCCTCGAATCTGAACTTGAGCTTGAAACTGAGCCGGAAGAAGATCCCGAGCCTCAACCGGTTAAGAAAGTGGTAAAAACCAAAACTTTTGGCAAAACCTTTGGCACCAAGAAGAAGATTGTTATCCGCAGAAAACCCATGTAGCAAACCGCGTTTTACCAGGGCGGCAGCAGTCGGCGCAAGCCATGCGCCAACACCATTGTCGTGAACAGCATGTTGCGCAGCGCAACGGTCGGTGCAGGTAAACTGGGCGCTTTTTCCGGTTGTCCTGTACTCACAACGTGCGCCAGGATATCGGCCAGTTTTTCCATCCAGACCATGGTGCGTGGCCATTCGCATAGCCCCCGCAGCCAGATGGAGGGAATGCCCTGCTTGCCTCCACCTGCTCCCACGATGCTGCCCAGAATCGAAGCCGTAGTATCGGTGTCGCCGCCCAGGTCGATGATCGCTGGCAGTGCCTGGTCCATGCGGTCCGGGTAACGCAGCCAAGCGTGTATGACCACGGGGACCGTATGATAGACATAGCCGCCAATGCCGCGATGTTGTCCCAAACTGTCGGCAAAAGCTTCCGTATCCTCGCCGTTTTCAATGCTCAGTTTCACCTGCTTAAGCAGATGCATCATAGCCTGCGCGTCTTCTCCTTCCAGGACCGCGCTCAGTTCGGTCAGGTAAGCATCGGGATCAATGACCTGTCTGCGTGCTGCCATGCGGGCTGCCGCAGCAATGGCCAACGAGCCGTAAAAGGCCTTGGGATCGGTATGGGTAATGACCGTGTTGATCCTGACCAACGTGCGCAACCGCGCATTGTCGTCGCCGACTGCCAGGCCGATGATCGCGCTGCGCATGCACGGCCCGTTGCCGGCTGAGTATACACCGCTACGTTCAACGGAAAATCCGAGGTTCAGCTTGAGCAGTGCGCGCAGCGTCCCAAAGCCAATGCCTGCCGGCAGGCTCAGTAACCAGAGGCGCAGGCGTCGGGCCAGCGCACGGCGGAACAGGTCCGGATCGCCGGCCGATTCCACCAGAGCCTGGGCGGTCATGCAGGCATGCTCGGTATCGTCCGAAACCATGCCGCGGCCAAAAAGGAATGCGTGCCGCTCAGCCAGCCCGTAGATCCTGCGCCTTCGCTCTCGCGAAAGGCCTTCACCGGGCAGCCCCAAAGCATCGCCTACAGCAGAACCTAGCAGGCAGCCCCGGATGGCGGACCGTGAATGTGGAATTTCGGAATCGAGATTTCGGAATCCGGATGGTGATGTCAATTCAGCGCCTTTTTGAGAATACCGGTCAGCTCTTTGTCCGTCAGCTCGATCGGATTGCCTTTCATGCTGCTGGATTTACACGCTTTGGCCACGGCTTCGGGGATTTGGTCCATGGTGAGGCCGTATTGGGTCAAAGGCGGGGTTTTCAGTTCGGAGCAAAGCTGTTGCAGCCAGGCGACACCCTCATCCGCGGCGGCTTCAGCACGTCCGGTCAGCAGGTGCGCAATTTCCGTGAAACGGGTTAGGGCTGCATGGTCTGGTGCGCGGGTTTGCAGCGCAGCCAGGTTGGCGGCCATGACATGGGGCAGCAACCGCGCACAGATCAAGCCGTGGGGCACTTGCGCCATGCCGCCCAGTGGACCGGCAAAACCGTGGGCCGCGCCCAGTTTAGCATTGGCTAGGGCCATGCCGCCGCACAATGCGGCTATGGCCATGTCGCTGCGAGCTTCCAGGTCGTCGCCGTTGCGATATGCCCTGGCCAGCGACCGGGCGACGCACATCATGCCTTCGCGGCAGACAGCGTCGGTCAGCGGATTGGCTTTACTGGACACGTAAGGTTCAATCGCCTGCGTCAGTGCATCCAGGCCCGTAGCCGCAGTCACATCCGGAGGCATGCTGCGCATCAAATCAGGGTCGATTAGGGCCAGTCGTGGGATCATCATGGGGCTGCGCATACTGACTTTGACTTGGTGTTCCGGCGAACGGATCACGGCGTTGCGGGTGACTTCCGTACCGGCGCCGGATGTGGTCGGAATCGCAATGCAAGGGGCTGGCGCATGTTCGATCTTCCGTCCTTCGCCGATCACCTCCAGGTAGTCATAGAGATCGCCACTGTTGGTCAGCAGTGCTGCTACGGCCTTGGCGCTGTCCAGCACGCTGCCGCCGCCCTGGCCTACGACCAGGTCGCACGCTCCGCGGCGCGCCATGTGGACAGCTTCCAACACGGATTGTACCGAAGGTTCTCCATGAACTTCGCAGTGCACGATGGCCATACCTTCGGTGCGTAAGCCGTCCATCAAAAGTTTTGCCCGTTCAGGATGGGCGCCGGTCAGCACGCAGACGCGTGAACCCATGGCCCGTGCCAGCGACGGCGCCTCAATGCCGCGACCGGCACCGAACAGGATGCGGTCGGCCGTGCTGAATTCAAAAGGGTTCATGTCAACCCCAGCCTTTCTCGTTAGGGAACACTTCACGAAACGTGATGCTTTGCCGCGGTTCCGCCATCATGTCCGCCACGGTTTTGCGCCAGGACTTGTAGTGTTCGGTTTCCTTGTGTCGTGCCGGATCTTCGTCCGTGCGATAGGCTTCGATCAGAACGAAGCGCGTCGGATCATCCTGCTGCTGCACCACATCAAACCGGGCCACGCCCGGCTCCAGAATGCTGTTACGCGCGTTGGACAGCGTAGCTTGCCTGAACGCTTCCACCTGGTCGCTTTTTACATGCACAAATACGTGAACAATAAGCATCGCTATCTCCTTTCAAGATAAAAATAATACAGCCATCATGAACCATAGCCAACTCCATGTCCAGAGAAAGTGGATCGTGGTAGGTGACAAGTGACGGGTGGCGCATCTCCGAATTACGAAGCAACCTGAGGTGACTGCTGCTCTGCTCTATGGCAACTCCCGTTTTTTTCTTCCCCAATCTTTATTCCTATTCTTCGTCAACCATGCGCGTGAACTGCGTTCCGGTCAATGTATGGCATTTGCGGGCCAGTTGCGCTTCTTCGCCGTCCAATCCGTGCAGCCGGCGGCCCAACGCGAAAAGCAAGGCCACCAGCATCGATACGATCACAAACAGCGGATTCAAGGGTTGGGGATGAAGTCCTCACCGCCGCGGCATTCTTTGAGGTAACGCAGGGCGCGCACTTGACCCGTCATTTCCAGTTCTCCGCGATAGACCGGATCATGGTAGCCTTCGATGTCGATCGAGCCCTCAAATCCGCCCTGGCGCAGGATGGTGATGATGTCGTTCCAGTTGCTGTCGCCAAACCCGGGCGTGCGATGAAAAACAAACGGATGTGGGCCGTGGATGCCGTAAGTCTTGACCGTATCCCAGTGGATCGTGGCGTCTTTGCCATGTACGTTGAAAACGCGGCCAACCCATTGTTTGAGTTGCGGAATGGGATCGATCAGGCTGACCATCTGATGGCACGGTTCCCAGCACAAGCCCAGGTGATCGCCGGGCGTCTCGTTGAACATCGTCTCCCAGGCCGTTGGATTATGGGCAATATTCCAGTCGCCGCTCTGCCAGGCGCCGCCCATGTCGCAGTTCTCGAACGCCAGGCGCACGCCCTTATCTTCAGCGCGCCGGGCCAGCGGTCCGAATATTTCGCCATAGCGCCTCATCGAAGCGTCGATGGGTTGCCCGCGCAGGCGACCGGTGAAGCCGGCCACAATGTCGCAGCCAAAGTCGCGGGCATGGTCGATCAATTGTTCCCAACCGGCCAGGGTTTCGCGGTCCTTGTCTTCGTTTTCCAGCGGATTGCCGAACACGGCAACGCTGCTGATCACCGCGTCGCGTTCAGCCAGTGCGTCCTTGACTTCACGAGCCAGTTCAGCCAGGTCTACCCCGCCCAGCGTCTGCCAGAAGGTCAATTGAAACGATTCGAAGCCGTAGGGCGTCAAGGTGCGCAGGATGCGCGGCGCATCGCCTTTGCCGGCATTGACCAGCGTGCCGATGCGGATGGATTTCAAGGGATTCTTTTCCATGATTGTCGATCCTTTCTTATGTTGTCTGATTCAAAATACAAGGCGCTGTTTGCCGCACGCCGATTCCATGGCTTTGTGCACCATTTCAAGGCTTTTGATATTGTCATGGCATTCGCACTGGGGCATCCGACCGGTCTCTAGCGCATCTATAAACTCGATCAGCGAACCGGCAATGCCATCGCCCGGCGGTGTCGCTTCTTCGATCGGGACCTGCTCCAGTTCCAGGTTGAACGCGGGTTGGGCCTGGTCAGTTACCCGCTCGATCTTCGGCATCCGGTCGTATTCCATCAGCGCAGTGCCGTGGTCGCCGACAATGCGCCAGTTGCCGTTCCATGAGGTGTGGCAACCCTCGGCGCACCAAGATCCGCGGTAGGTAAACACCACGCCGTCGCTCATCTCGAAGATGACCGAGGCCGAGACATCGCCCTCGTACCAGGATCCTTTTGGATTGAATTCATGGGCATAGACAGCTACGGGGTCGGCGTTGACCAGGAAACGGCACAGATCGAAATGGTGGATGGCCATGTCCAGGATCAGCGGCGAGACCATCTCGTCGCGGAAACCGCCAAAGTGGCAACCCATGAAAAAGTCGCAGGTCACAGTGGTGATGTCGCCGATGCAGCCTGTGTGCAGCATGTTGCGCGTGGTGATGTGTACGGGGTTGTAACGGCGCGATTGGCTGACCATATACAGCTTGTTGCTGCGTTCCGCCGCAGCCACCATGGAGCGCGCGGCTTCCATGGTATCGGCCATGGGCTTTTCGCCGATCACCGGCAACCCCGCGTCCAGCGCGGTCACGGTCACCGGCGCATGCGCTTCGGGTACGGTGATGTCAGCCACAAAATCCGCGTCACAGACCGCAATCGCCTTGCCCACGTCGTCATAACAGCAATCGACTGGCACACCGGTTTCCTCCGCGGTGCGGCGCGCATGGTCCAGGCACAGATCGACCAATGCCGCCACTTCGCAACGTGGGTTGTTTCGCAAATTACGGATCCAGCCGCGGCCCATGCCGCCGCAGCCCACTACAATGCCTCGTTTCTTCTGTTCCATAGCATCCCTCACGGTTATTCTCATCCATTAAACGATTATCTGTATTATCGCATCTTCCAAATGAAAATCTTCGCGAATAGTCCGTATTTTTTCTGGAATAATCTGAAAGATTGAAGTATCGTAAAGGACATGAAGCGTATCGAACCCTATAACCTTGCGTCATGAATCCGCGACCGGTCATTCATGCGATACCGGCTGCATTTACCTGTTTCAATATTAAACTGGGATGTCGGCCCTGTCCCCAGTTGCATACGCATCGCTTCCACGAATTCTTTCTGTGTGTCGCCGGTCGCGGTACGCAGCATGTAGAACAACGCGTGGAGGAGATGCGCGACGGCGACCTGCATTTCTTCCCTGCCGGCCAGGCGCATATCGGCGCCGGCGCGCACGATGCTGAGATGGAGGGCTATGTGCTCAATATGCCGACCGCTATTTTTTCCGCGACGCTGGATGGTGATGTGGATTGCTGTAAAATGATGGCGATTCTGAGCGATCGCGCATGGGCCGGACATAACGCTGTCCCGTTGCGCGCCGCGACCGCCAGGCACTGCCGCGATCTGTTCATGCGTATGGAAAAGGAGATGTGCGACAAGAAGCGGGGCTATCGCTGTGCTTTGCGGGCGCTGGTGCAGGAGTTCCTGCTGGCCCTTATCCGCGGCGCCAGGTTGGGTGCCCTGCACAAAGCTTTTGCCAAAACCCACAACAGTGAGCGCATCGATGAAATCCTGCGCTTTCTCGATGCGCACTATATGGAGCCGGTCGCGATCCGCCAGGTCGCGCGCATGGCCAACATGAGCCGCAGCCATTTCCACGCCGTGTTCCAGCGCGAGACCGGTCGCACCCTAGTGCAGCACATGAACATGGTCCGCACGCGCGCTGCTGAAAACCTGCTGCGCGCATCGGATATTCCCATCATCCAGGTGGCTGAATCTTGCGGCTTCCCATCCCTGAGCCACTTCTACGCCGTTTTCAAACGCGAAACCGGCCAGACCCCGCGCCAGGTCAGGCAAGCGCGGGGTTAGGAGTTGGTAGTTGCAGAGGATAGTCGCAGGCATCCCGGTAGGATTGGATTGAACTCCGCTCGCCGGGAATTCGCCGGCTTGTTTCGTGACGCCGGATAGCACGCCGTGTTCTGTTTGGGAGAGTCCATTGGAAGGTTCCCCGATGATGCGCGGTTGGGGTGCCTGCCGTCGTGCGCCGCCCTGATGAGCTGGTTGGTTTTTTGGGCGTCATCACCAAGCATATTAAACGCCCTCGGTCTGATACAACAACTATTTTTCCAGGATTTCTATCCAATGGACGCATCTTTGGCCTGAAACATAAAATAATTACGTGAAAAAATCCTTGATTTTGCATGACATCTGTTTTATGTGGAAAAATTAGGAGATCGGTGATGAAGTATAATGATGTGGAAAAATTAGGAGATCGGTGATGAAGCATATATGGATGATGATACTTATCGCAACAGCCTGCTGTGCAATCGCGGAAGAGCGTATTACCATCAAAACCACAGATGGAAAAGTTTACGAGAAGTGCAAAGTTAAACGTGTTGAACCTGATGGCATTGTTGTCTTTCATACAGGTGGCATCGGTAAAATCCTGTTCACTGAAATGCCCGAAGACATACAGAAAAAATATGGGTACGATCCTGAAAAGGCCGCGAACTATCAGAAAAAAAAGAACGTTGCGATGCAGAAGTTCTGGGAGAACAATGCCGCGGTCAAGGCAGTCGGAAAAGACGAACCTGGCGGAACGTCCAAAAGCGCTGCCGCGACAACAGGCAGTGTGCCTGAATTAACACGCAATATGACATGCTACATCAGTTGCGTCATTATGGAAGCATCACCGGGCGGAGTGATCGTAGGGAACATCAAAGCGCTGATCAAAACAAATGCGAAGGGCAAGAAAGGTTTCGCCAATTCCGATGGTGCTATCCAGCATTACAGAAAGGTACGCGAAGAAAAAGACAGCGCCACTACAGAGGAGAAACAGGAAAAAGCACTCGAGCAGTTCAAGGAATACTCATTTGTCCCATTCAAATACAAAACGATTTTCATTTCAGGCGTGAAAGGCGCGGCCGGCAACACTTGGGAGGGCCGCGTCGCGGCTGAAGGTCTGCATGACAGCGGGTTGCATAAGTTCAGGGAGGTTCATCTGTAAATCGGCCTGTCCCGACGGGGGATAACCTTATTCTCCAATCATCTCGGATCATCCAGTGCACTCAACAACACGTTGCCATCACCTTGTTCATCTCACTGTATACCTTGTCTTCAACAACCAGGATCCGCTCCGCCGGCTGGACAAACGCTGATTCCACTAATTCATGGCTGCAATGGGAGACCAGAGCTCTGGCCTGCGTCGTCGAATAAAAGGTGTATACGTGATGGTATAACCGTGGCTAACCAACCAGGGCGCCATGGAACCCGGCCCTTCAAAAGGGACATGTTGAAGAACCAGGGCTTGTTTTTATTATGTCTGGTAATCATATACCAAGCCAAAACCATATTTGACATATTTGACAGAAAAGTTGAAGACAAAAAATAAGAGAGTCAAGGCATGCATTTTCTGTCTGTTATTTTCTGTCGAGTATAGCATAATTAAAGTCCAAGCTTTTTTTTCTTGCAATAGCCAAACCAAAGTTTATACTTTTATAAAAATAAGCCTGCCTGTCAGCAGGCAGTAAAATCTAATAAGAAAAATTCGAAATCGGTCGTGATATGACGACCGGTTGCTCAGTAAACATTCGGGGAGAAAAAAGAAGGAAATGAAAGCTATCATAACGAGTTTACTATGCCTCCTCCCATTTCTCGCCAATGGCGCGGGCATCACCAATGGTCAGTACGAGATTACGTTCCGGATTTCAGACATGGGTTTTCAACAAGAGGTGACCATAACGAATTGTTGGTGGACAGACAACCTCACGACCATGTATTGCGACGTGGTGATAGAGAAGAATGGCTCCCTCAAGAGGTTTGATGGCGACCGCCAGACGGTGCGCGGCATTCTGTACATAGGCAAGTTCAAGTTCATCATCCTTTTTGCAAATGTCGTGAACGTGGACGCCTTCGTATTTGAAGGCTCCGATGAGGACAGGGATGGGATTTTGGAGGGAACGGGAGATGTACCATTCCAAGGCCCGAACGGAGGAAATAACAAGTTCGAGTTCTCGATGAGAAGAAAGCCCCGAACCAAGCGTTGCAGGCTATCGGCGCTAGCGCGCCTCAGCCTGAACGCTGACGTTAGCAAAAAAAAAAATGAATCTACCACAATTCAAATATCACCCCGATCCAATCGCCACGGGTGCCATAAAGGAAAGTGACTCGATTTGCGACTGTTGCGAACAATCAAGAGGGTATGTGTATACTTCTAACCTTTACTGCCCAGATGAAGTAGAAGCAATTTGCCCTTGGTGTATCGCCGATGGTAGCGCAGCAAAGATATTTGACGGAATGTTTTGCGACGATTATCCACTACGTGAAGCAGGTCTCGCCGAAGAGATAATTGACGAGGTGTCGCATCGCACCCCCGGATTTAATAGCTGGCAGCAAGAAGTATGGTTGTCATGCTGCAATGATGCTTGCGAGTT
>CAZOLK010000060.1:0-23343 GCA_964580325.1 uncultured Verrucomicrobiota bacterium
TGCAGGGGATGCCATGGTCAGCGGTGTAGATGACGATGGTGTTTTCGTCCAGGCCGAGTTGCTCCAGCCTGCCGAGTACGGCGCCGACCTGGTCGTCGAGCATGACCATGCCGGCATTGACTCCGGCTATTGGGCCATCGGTCTGCAAGCCGGCTTTACGCATGCGCTCCAGCACGGTGTCGTCCGCGGGATGGGATTGCGGTGCGGTCTCCAGCTTACCGCCCCAGGTGTAGCGGTGGTCGGCGTTGAGCGACAGGTTGCAGTCAGGCGCATGCGGCACGCTGTTGGCCAGGTGCAGGTAGAAAGGACGACCGTCAGTCGCGGCCCGGTCCAGGAATTCCAGCGCGCCGTCGGTCTGCCAGGCAATGTTGTGGTGGCGCAATTTCTCGTGGAGCTTGTTGCCGATGTTGCCCCAGTTGATGCGATCGGCCACGTCGAAACCACCGCACACACGGACCACTTGCTGGGCCACGGCCTGGCACCGGCGCAATTCGGCATCCATTTTCGGATCGTCGGGATCGCCGTGGGGCAGCAGCGGCTCCTCTTCGCCGATGCAGAAAGCATCGAAACGGCTGTGCCACTTGCCTACGTGCCCGGTGAAATAACCGGCCTGGCGCAATGTTTTGGCCAGGGTCGGCGTATCCGGTTCGAGCATCGCGTTCTGGTTGATCGTATAGGGATCGTGCTCGGCCACCTGGTCGACGACATTGGGGCTGCGTCCGGCATACTGCCCGGTGAACAAGGTCCAGCGGCTCGGATTGCACAGCGAGGAGCTGCAATAGCCACGGTCGAACCGCACGCCTTCGCACGCCAGGCGGTCGATTTGCGGCGTGGGCGTCGGACCGCCGTAGCAACCATGGTAGGATGGCGTGGTGTCGTCAGCTACGATCATTACAATATTGGGTCTCTTTTCGGCCATGGTATTTTCTCCTCATGTACTATGCCGGATTAAAAAAGAAAAAAGATAATACGCTGCATTGTTTGCAAATTTCAACTTGAAAATGACATTAAATCGTGTCAAGTTAAATACATGATAACACATTCTACACAATATAAAGTTGCGGAGCGTGCCGGTGTAAGTCGAACGACGGTCAGTCTGGTCCTGAGCGGACGGGCAAACACCATGCGTTTCGCGCCTGAAACCATCGAGAAAGTGCTGAAAGCCGCCGAAGAGCTGGGCTATCACCAGAACTACGCTGCGCGTACGCTCAAATGCGGTCGTTCTTTCACGTTTGGCCTGATTACCCTAAGTCACAGTCCCACCTTTTTCGGTCCGATTGCGCAAGGCATTCTGGAAGCCGCCCGCAAAGTGCACTACGACATGATCCAACTGGTCAGCGACGAGCAGTCCGATGTCGGTCAGCGGGCTGTCACCTATATGAAGGAGAAACGTATTGATGGCGTGATTGTTGTCGGTCGGCTGGAGCCCGAGGTCATCGAGGAGTTTCGTCGCGAAATGATGTCAGTGGTAGTGGTGGCGCCGCTGGAACCTGTGGATCTGCCGGTCGTGCGCCTGGACGAAAAGGACGGCATTCGCAAGAGCATCGACCACCTGGTCAAACTCGGCCATCGCGATTTGCTTTGGTTGGCGCCAGCGTACATTGTCAAAGAGAGCACACGGACCGAAGCTTTTGAAGAAGCGGTGAAAGAAGCGGACGTACAGGGACGTACGCTGGGGTTCAAAGGACAAGCGGGTCCCATGCGGCTGGATGAAATGGTCAGCCGCTATGTCAAAGCCATTGAACCTGTTTTTCCCAGGGACGACCTCCCGACCGGCGTGGTCTGCTGGAACGATATCGTGGCCTTGGCCCTGTACGTGATTCTGCGCGAACGCGGTTTGGACATCCCGCGCGATGTCTCCATAACCGGTTTTGACGACATAGCGGCGCCCTATGCCTGGCCGCCCATGACCACGGTGCGGCACATGTTCGACGAAATGGGTCAGGCAGCCGTGGAAATGATGATGGACATGATCAACAGCGACGATGACCCCCAATTCGCGCCACGCATGCTGCCGGCCAACCTGATCGTAAGGCAAAGCACTGCCACGCCAAAGTAGTCGCCTGGCACAGGGCATGCAACGAAGCTGGAAGGGATGAATTGCCCCTCAATGGTGAAGATAGGGGCAAAAGATGGCCTTGAAGTCAGCATCTATTTTACATCGAAATGGTAGACGCCGGCGCCGATTTCGCAGACCAGACGGTTCTGTTCGCGGCGGAACCAGTGGATGCCCACGGCATCGGCTAGTTGGCGTCCGCTTTCGGTGACCGCGCTGGGGTTGCGTGCGGGTAGATAGACCCAGGCGCGGCTGTTGGGCGGTATTTCCACCTTGTAATTCCACGATGCATCCGAGCGCTCCCAATGGCTGCCGATGCGGCCGCAGATGGACTGATATTCCGCGTTGACCATGGTCAGTGCCTTGATCGGGTAGGGCTTGAGTACGATCTTCTTGAAACCGGGCTGGGCCATATCCGGTTGGATGCCGGCAAGTACTTGGAAAAACCAGGTGCAGACGCTGCCGAACATGGGGTGGTTGTGCGATCCGGAGCCGTCCCAATGCTCCCAGAGCGTGGTTGCGCCATGAGCCAACATATGGCCGAAGCTCGGAAAGTCTTCCTGGTTCATTAGGTTGTACGCCAGGTCAACCTTGCCGAAACGGGTCAGCACCTTGAGCAGCAGCGGCGTGGCAAAGATGCCGGTGTCAAAGTGGTAGCGCGTGTCATAGACAATGTGTTCGACCAGGTGCTGAAAGACTTGGTCCATGTGCTGGGCCGGGACCATGTCGAATGCCAGCGGGAAAACGTCGGCGCCGGCCCGACCGTGGGCGTAGCACCCCGCGGTATGATCGAAGAAACGACGGAACGCGGCCTGGTTGGTCTTGCGGGTCAGATCGGCGTAATTCAGCGATTCAGAGGCCTGACCGAGCAAGGCAGCGATATGCGACATGATTTTGGCGCATTGCGAGAGAAAGCAGGTGTTGACCAGTTCCGGCGGGGGTGGTTCATGCCGGTTGTCGCGCGGAACAGCCCAGTCGCCCAGGTTCCAGCTTCCCGGTTCCTCGCGCACCAGGATGTCGTCTTTGTCGGTGCGGGTGGCGAGATAGCTGATCCAGCGCTTCATGGCGTCATAGTGGCGGATCAGGATGTCTTTATCCCCGTAATAGAGGTAGAGCATCCAGGGCAGGAACACGATGGCCGAACCCCAGCCAGGTCCGCCGCCGCCGCCCTGGAACGGAGCGGTGTGCGGCACAAATCCGCTGTCGCGATGCTGTGCGTCGGCAATGTCGCGGATCCACTTGGTGTAAAAAGCAGCCATATCAAAGCCGTAGATAGCGGCTTCGGCGCAGACTTGGCCGTCGCCTGTATAACCCAGGCGTTCGCGGTGAGGGCAATCGCTGGGCACGCCGCCGTGCATGTTCATGCGCTGGGTCCAGAGGAACGTGTCGTATAATTGGTTGAAACGATCATTGGAACAGGTGAAGGTTCCGGCCCGGGGTACGTCGCTATGGACCACGCGCCCTTCGATCTGGTCCAGGCGCCAGTCTTCGCCGCCGGCTGCTTCGACATAGCGGAACGCATGCCAGGTGAAGCGCGGTTCGAAGTGTTCCACGGTGCTGCCGCGAAAGATATAGGTGTCCTGCTGGCCGTAATCGTGACCTTCACCGGCTTCAAAGCGCAGGGTTAACTGTTCGCCGTGGGAGCCGCGACGTCGGATGCGGGCCCAACCCGCCAGGTCACGGCCAAGGTCGTAGCGGAATACGCCGGGCCGTATTTCCTGGATGGATCGCGGTTTGACGTTCTGTATGATCCGGTCCGGCGGCGCCAATTGGGCCTGCAATGTGCCGGACGGCGGCCGTGCGGTATAGGCGTGGCTCCAGGCGGTGTCGTCGAAGCCGACACAGTGCCAACCCGGCATTTCCAGGCGTGCGTCATACAATTCGCCGCTGTAGATGCCGTTGTGTAGGATCGGGCCGACCGTAGTCGCTTTCCAGATCGGGTTGCTGAACACAGTTTCGCGCGAGCCGTCTTCATAGAGGATTTCGATCTGCAGGATAAAGCGTGGAACGCCGTACCACATGCAACCTTCGGTCTGACGCTCGCGCTGGTTGTACCAGCCATTGCCCAGAATCACGCCCGCCGCGTTGCGCCCCTGCTTCAAACCACGCGTGACGATGTAGGTCACATAGAGTGCGCGGTGCGTGGTTTTGTTTTCAAACGGGTAGAGCAGGCTGCTCAGGGCTCGGTCGTCATAATCGGTCTGTTGCGGTGAAAGCTGATGGTCGCCGATGCGTTCGCCGTTGAGATACAGTTCGTGGAAACCCAGGCCGCAGATATAGGCGCGCGCCCGTTTTACCGGTCGGTCAACCAGGAATTCGCGTCGGAAATAGGAGGCGGGTTGTGAGCGTTTCTGTTCCGCGGCGTCAAACGGATGAGCCGTGATCCAGGTGGCGCGCCAATCCGCGGCTGTGATCAGCCCCATTTCCCAGGACGCAGGTTTGCTCCAATCCGAAGGATGATCATGTTCATCCCAGACGCGTACAATAAAAAAGCATATCTGTCCGGAGCGCGTTTTTTTACCGCCATAAGGGATTTGCGCTGCGGTGCCCGAAGCGATCCTTCCTGAATCCCACAAATCAGCGGCACCAGGGGTCAGGCGTTCGCGCGAGGTAGCGGCCAAAATCCGGTAAGCAGTCTGGCGGCAACCGCGACGGGCAGAGACAAGCTCCCAGCTCAGGCGCGGTTCCTGGACGTCGATGCCAAGGGGATGCTGAACATATTCACAGCGTAGATTTGTCAATTCCATATCCGCACGTCCTCGTGTTAAAAAGTGTTACTATGGCAAACATAAAGGATCTTGGCCATGGAAAAGTATTATTTTGTGTCGCGTGGGGGAGTGGCGAGTGGGGTGTTTCCTTGTTTGGCTATTAGATATTCCGTGTTGAATATTGGATATTATTCGTCAAGCCACCCAACACCACGCGACACGCTCCCCACCCGACACGCTCCACGAGCCACCCGCCCTTCGGCATTAATCCTGCTAGCTTATTTGAAAATGGTTGCAAAATGGGGTAGATTTCCGTAGTGGAATTTACGGAAAAATGCCTTTGAGTATTTTTCGCATCGCGTTATAACGCAAGTTGTTAGGAAATAATGGTGCGCCTATGAACAAAATGGTTGCTGAACACGGGCTATCCTGGCCCGGCATTTTTTGCTGCCTGCTTTTGATTTGCCGAATGTGCATTGCAGATGTGCGTCTATTTTATGTTAACGATCTGTCGACCAATGGCGATGTTTATACGCAGAGCGCGGGCAACGACGAATATATCGGTACGGACAGTTGCTGTCCCAAGGCAACACTGCAGGCGGTCTTTGACTTGTCGCCGCCGCCGGACGAAAATGACATTATCTATATCGATACCGGCGTGTATTATGTGACCAATGTGATCATGGTCAGCGGCGGTATGTCCAGTGGACCATTGGCGATTTACGGCAGTGTCAATGGCGTCACCCTAGCCGGCAGCGGCGTGGATCGTGTGTTGCAAATCGAATCGGACGGCTTGATTCTTTCGCAACTGACCATCACGGGCGGTCAGCGCAGTGTATATTGTACCGGTTCGGCCGATTGTGAGTTCTCCGATATAACGGTCAGCGGGCCTTCGGTGTACGGGTTTTATGTGGAAAACTCGCACAACATCCTAATTAAGGATGTGCATGTGGTCGATGGCAAGCAGGGGTTTCTGTTTGACGGTTTAACCAACGGTCTGATTACCAATGTGACGGTATCCGGCATGACCGATAACGGCCTGGCATTCAAAAACAGCCGCGATTGCATGGTATCCCATGCACTGGTTTTTGAAAATGGGCAATCCGGGATAACCGTCGACAACTCGATTGACAGCGTGATCCGGCATGTCACCCTGGTCCGCAACGAGGAGGACCAGATCGAGTTGAACAGCGGATCGTTGCTGGTGGAGAATTGCCTGATGATGGCCACGGGAGTGCAATCGGTCTGCATCGATTGGGTCGGCGGTCTGTATGAAGGCGACTACAATAACTTGCACGCCACGAATCAGGCCGCGGTGGGCATCGTCAATTCGTCGCGCCGCACTACCTTGTACGAATGGCAGCAGGCCTCGACCCAGGATGCCTACAGCCTGAATCACGGCCCGTTTTTCGTGGATGAGGCCAATGACGATTTTCGGCTGGCCGCTTACAGCCCCGGGATCGATGCCGGCCGTCCTGACGCAAGTTATGCGCGCGAACCCGCACCTAACGGACGCCGGGTCAATCAGGGCTGCTACGGCAACACGACCAATGCCCAGGTTACGCCGTCCTCGCCCTGGCTGCTGGCGGTCAGCTTCAACGATGGCGGGCGCGCCAGCGGCACCAACCTGGTCCTGCGCTGGCTGAGCAACCTGACCAACGCTAGCGATCGTGTGCGCATCGAGTATCTGCAAACCCCGTCCATCGGCTGGATCGCGATCACCAACAACCTGCCCGTGGCTCAGGGATATGCTACCTGGAACACGCTGCTCTACCACGGCAGCCCGGCTGGGCGCTGGCGCGTGGTCTATACCAATAACCCGAGCATCTGGGATCAGACCGACTATACCTTTGAGTTGCGTCCGTTCCGGCTCTATGTCAACGATGCCGCGACCAGCGGCGATATCTATTGCAGTGCGCCAGGCAGCAGCCTGAACTGGGGCGCCAGTTCCAACCTGCCCCTCAACTCGCTCGACGCGGTGCTCGCCGCCTATGACCTGGACCCAGGCGACACCGTGCTGCTGGACACCGGAACCTACAACTTCAATAAAGACGTCACGGTCCTTTCCGGGGACCAGGGCAGCGCCCTGATGCCGGTCTCGTTCCTGGGCAGCACCAATGGAACCGTGTTCAACCGATTGGGATTCTATTCGCTGATCCTGCAGGAGACCGCTTACCTGCGCTTCGAGGATATCACAATCCAAAACGGCGATTACGGGTTGCAGTTGGACAACACCCATGCTTGCACTTTGCGCAACATTGTCATCAACGGCGTCACCGAATGCGCGCTGCAACTGGATAACGCGGACAGCAACCGGTTGTCCCGGCTGACCGTATTAGACAATGACGGCATCGGCCTGGAAATCAAGACGGCCCACGCCAATACGATCAGTAACGCGATCCTGGCCGCCAACGGGTTGGACGGCGTCAAAATCTGGAATAATTCCCGCGATAACGTCCTCGATTTTTGCACCATTGTCAGCAACAATCAGTACCAGGTCTACCTGGCCAACAGCTCGATGACGCTGCGCAATTCGATCATTGCTGCGCGCGGCGTGTATAATTACTGCCTCTATATGCCGTTCAACGGCAGCTACAATGGCGATTACAACAATCTCTACGCTTTTAACGGCGCCTGGATCGCCTATGACGCGGGTCAGATTTACGCCACGCTGACCGACTGGCAACGGGCCACCAATTGCGATTTGCGCAGCATCTCCAAGAACCCTCTGTTTGCCGATGCTATCGATGATGACTATCACCTGAAAAGTGAGTCGGGCCGGTTTTCCATTATCGGCACCTGGCTGCCCGATTCGGTGACCAGCCCCTGCATTGACCTGGGCGATCCGCTGGCCGCTTATGCGCACGAGACCGCGCCCAACGGTAGCCGGGTCAACATGGGTGCCTACGGCAATACCGCGGAGGCGTCGCGCGGGTATAGCAACATCTGGATACGTGCGCTTACTCTGGACGATGCTGGTATTGCCAGTGACATGATCAATCTGTACTGGACCTATGGGCTGGCCAATCTTACCAACGTGGTCACGGCCGAGTACTCGATCAACGGCGGTATGTCCTGGATCCCAATGGGTACGGCCTGGGCGTTCGAGGAGTATCTGGCCCTGAATACGGACGGCATCAGCGGCGCTCAGAGTTCGCTGTGGCGCGTGGTGCTTTCCGCGCCTGGCGTGGCCGTCACCGATGTGGTGGACCGGGCCTTTTCCATCAACCCGGTGAACTACTATGTCAACGACGCCGACACCAATGGCGATGTCTACACGACCGCGCCCGGTTCGGACGGCAACCGCGGGTTGCGACCGGACGTTCCCATGGCTTCGCTGGACAAGTTGCTTACCATCTACGACCTGGAACCGGGCAACACCGTTTATATCGACACCGGCGTTTACTCGGTGTACAGCAACCTGGTCATCACCATGGCCGACGCTGGTTCGGCGGCCGACGGCTTCGTCTCTTTTCGCGGCAGCACCAACTATGCGGCCGGCGGCACGATCTGGGGGCGTTCCGGCACGGGCTCGGACAGCTACGGTTTCTATCTCAACGACTGCAATTACGTGCACCTGACCGACCTGGTCCTGACCAGCGGTTACTACGGCGTCTACCTGCGCAGCGCCGACCATAACCTGCTCGAGCGCCTGGAGATCCGCAACACGTCTTCTTCCGGCATCTTTCTGGATACGACCCGCTACAACCGGATCGCCAATTGCCTGATCTGGACCAACCTGCAATACGGCATCAAGCTGGAAAACACACCGGCCATGAACGCGGTCGATCACTGTACGCTGGTCGACAACGTGGTCGCGCAACTGGGGCTGGAGACGGGCTCGCGCTGTTCGCTGAGCAATTCGATCCTGACCGCGCGGTTTCCCGGCAGCTATTGCATTTATTCCAAAGGCACGGAATACGATGGCAACTTCAACAATCTCTACACCACCAACAATGCCCGTGTCGGTTATCACTTCTCCAACAAGAGCACCTTGTCGGCCTGGCAACTGGCCATGGGCGAGGACGAGTTGAGTATGGCCCACAACCCGCTGTTCGCGGCGCCAGAGCAAGGCGATTTCCACTTGCGCAGCGTCTCGGGACGCTATGTGCGCGCCACGGGCCAGTGGGTGCTGGATACGGCGCACAGTCCCTGCATCGATATGGCCGATCCCTCGCCGGTGATTTCCGTGGACAAAGAACCCGAACCGAACGGCGGCCGCGCCAACCTGGGCGCCTACGGTAACACGCACGAAGCTTCGCTGAGTTCCAACAACTGGCTGATCGCGCTCAGCTATAATGACGGCGGCGATGCGCGAGGCATGGTTCAGCTCTGCTGGGGATATGCCACCAATTTCAGCGGCGACAACGTGATCCTGGAATACGATCCCGGCCATAACCACGCCTCGCTGGTCATTGCCTCCAACATCCCCATCGAAGACGGATGCTATAGTTGGACCAGCGACGTCACCGTGGCCCAGTACCAGGGCAGCCCGTTTGCCCGCTGGCGCGTCCGCCTGCAATCCAATCCCAACTACAAGGATACGACGGACAACGATTTCCAGTTGCGCCCCTATTCCTTCTATATCAACGACAAATACCCGTTCGGCGACCTCTACTGCACGGCGTTGGGTAACGCGAATAATTCAGGGGTCTATAACGATGACCCGCTGCTCTCGATGAACGTGATCCTGACCAATTACGATCTGGAATATGGGGACAGGATCTTTGTCGACACTGGGTTTTACGAGTTGCGCAACACGGCGTCGTTCACCGCCGACGATGCGGGGTCGGTCAGCGGTCATGTAGCCGTGATCGGCAGCACCAACTCGGTCGGTTCGCTTCTGGTGCCGGCGCCCAATCCGGATAGCGAGGTCGTTTCGCTGATCAGCGTGGATGCGGCCGACTACATTGATTTGCGCAATTTAACCCTGTACAACGGCGCCTATGGGTTGAGCGTGGCCAATGCCCATTGTTTCCGCGTCGACAACGTGACCATCGAAAACGCGTCGCGGGACGGTTTGTTGTTGTACGGTACGTCGTACGCCGATCTGCGGCGTTTGAATATCTCCGGTTGCGGTAGCAACGGGTTGCGTCTGGCGTCCGCTTCCTATACCAGCATTTCCAATATCGTGGCCTGGAGCAACGGCCTGGCCGGCGCCGTCTTTTCGGGCACGTCAAATACATTGCGCTATGCCGTGTTTGCCCTGAACGCGGGCGAAGCTCAATTGGAGCTGGACAGCGGCGATCTGCTGCTGGAATACAGCATCGTCACCGCCGAGCGGCCCGGTACATACGGCGTGCGCATGGACCAAGGCGCTTACTGCGGGTGCTATAATAATTTCTTTGTGACCAACGGCGCGTTCGTGGCGTATAAGGACGGCACGCGCGGGCGTCTGAACGAGTGGCGCGCAGCAACCGGCGGTTGGGACAGCCGCAGCCTTTCCCACGATCCCCTGTTCGCCAATCCGAATGCGGGCGATTTCCATCTCAAAAGCACGGCTGGCCGCTGGTATCGTCCCGGATGGTGGGCGACCGGTTCATGGGTCCAGGATACGGTACACAGCCCATGCATTGACGGCGGTCCGGTCTTCTTCACCGACGAGGAACCCGCGCCCCACGGCAACCGTATCAACCTGGGCGCGTATGGCCGCAGCGGCGAAGCCTCGCTCAGCCTGACCAACCACTGGCTGCTCGCGCTGACCTACAACGACGGCGGCGTGGCCCGCAACAACATCACCAACGTGCTCCACTGGCAATGGGGCTATACCACAACCAATGCCGTGAACCTGTTGCTTTCGCTGGACGGCTCCACCAATTTTATCCTGCTGGATACGGTGCTGGTCAATTTCGGATCGCCCGGCTATACCTGGGATCCCAGCCCCTACACCAACATCGCCCACGCGATCTGGCGCATCGAACTGGTCGCGGACCCCAGCGTTTACGACGAGACGGAATTCTTCTTCGCCATCAATCCCATGCGTTTCTACATCAACGATACGGAGACCAACGGCGATATGTATTGTACCGCGCCCGGCGCCCTGGCCAACGACGGCGTAACCCCGGAACGACCGCAACTATGCCTGCCAACGCTGCTGGATATGCACGATCTCGAACCCGGCGCCGAGGTGTTTATCGACAGCGGCAACTATACGCTGGGGCGCGACATCACGTTCACTTCCAACGATACCGGTTCCGCGTCGGATTGGATCCGGCTCTACGGCAGCACCAACCAGGTTGCCGGCGGCAGTATATTCGCCTCGGCCGGCAAGTATGCCATGGTGCTTGACGACGTCAGCTACTTTGCGTTCCAGGACATTGCCATGGCGTCCAACCTGTATGGCCTGGATGCCACGGATTGCTCGTTCCTGCTCTTCAGCAATCTGACGGTAACGGCCTCGTCCAACGACGGCGTCAAGCTGACGCGCGTCACCGACACGGCATTCCACCAGCTCGATGTGCGTCATTGCGCTGGTGACGGCCTGTATGTCGAAGGTTCGCGATTGACCCTGCATAACAGTTGCCTGGTCACCAACCTGGGCAACGGGCTCAACGTCAAAACCCTGGACAACGCCGATTTTGCCTGGAACCGCTTTTCCGGCAACAACCTGAACGGGCTGAAGGGCGACAACCTGAACCGAGCCGCGATCGCGCATTGCGCCGCCCGCGCCAATGCCGATTACGGCATGCGTCTCAAGGGCGAATCCAATTTGGTCGAGCATTGCGTTTTTGCCCTGAACAGCAACGACCAGGCGCGTATAGAGGACGGTCCCGTGATCTTGCGCTACAATATCTATGTCAATACGGCGACCAGCACGGCCTGCATCTACAACGATGCCCGTACCTATACGTCGGACTACAACGATTACTACACCGTGCCCGGCGGCTTGGTGGCCAACTACAAGAAAGACCCGGTCCGTTATCTGAGCGCATTGCAGACGGTGTCCACCCAGGACTTCTACAGCTTGAGCCATGATCCGCTGTTCGTGGACATGACCAGCGGCGATTTCCATCTGCGCAGCCGCACCGTGGCCGGTACCTATGTGGATGCCCTTGGCGGCTGGACCAACTTTGCCCAACACAGCCCCTGCATCGATACCGGGCCGCTGTGGACCAACAGTCTGAGCGAGCCGTCGCCCAACGGCGGCCGGTTGAACCTGGGCCTCTATGGCGACACGGCCGAAGCGTCGCTCAGCCTGGTCAGCAACTGGTTGCTGGCGGTCTCGTTCAATGACGGCGGCACGGCCCGCGGCACGACCGTGCCGCTGCGCTGGCGTTCGGGGTTGACCAATGCTCCGGCCACGCCAGCGACGATTGAGTATTCCCATGACAACGGTCTGACTTGGGTCAACGTGACCAACGGCATCGCGGTGTCCAATGAAACGGTTATCTGGAACACGACCAACTATCACGGCAGTCCCATGGCGCTCTGGCGCATCCAGGCCAGCGGCGTTTCCGACGTGATCGACCGGACCTTCTATGTCCGGCCTCTGCGCATGTACGTCAACGACGGTTCGGTCAGCAACGATGTCTACTGCACCGCGCCAGGCAGCTTCACCAACTGGGGCATCTCCTCCAATGCGCCCATGGCCGATATCAATGCGCTGTTGGCCCGGTACGACCTGGACTACAGCGACCGCGTGTTCCTGGATACCGGGCGCTATCTGCTGACCAATTCACCAGTGCTGTTCGGCGCCGACGATAGCGGAACCACCGAGGATTACGTGTACCTGCAAGGCAGTACGGACAGCGCGATCGGTACGGTCTTTGCCCATACCAATCAGCCTTCGGCCATGACCGGGGTGGTCTTCAACCTGGCCCGGTATGTTCATGTTTCCCGGGTTACTTTTACCGGGATGCAGGTCGGCGCTTATTTCAGTATTGCCAGCGAATGCGTCTTGGACCGCGCCGTCTTGCAGCCCACGCTGCAAACCGGCATTATCGACAAGAACGGGCGCTCCAACACCTATAGCCATGTGCGCATCGACGGATTCGACACGGCCGGCATATTGGTGGATTCGTCGCAAGGTTCGCGGCTGACCAACGGTTACCTGGTGAATGGCAGCAACTGCGGCATTCGCGTGGACAGCGGCCGGTTCGACGTCTACAACACCGTGGTCGCATTCTGCCGGTCCAATGCCGTGCTGCTGGAATCGGCCGAGGTCCTGCTGATGAATGCCACCTTGTTCACTAACGGCTATGACGCGATTTTCGCCGACAATTCGAACCTGACCATGTACAACACCATTGTGGCTGCCCATAACCCCGCCGGCTATTGCCTCAACCTGATCGACAGCACCTATACGGGCGACCACAACGACATCCTGCCCCTGGCCGGTTCGCACGCCGCATGGCTGGACACGCCGTGCTATACGCTGGCCGACTGGCGCGAAGCCGTAACCCAGGACTGGTACAGCCTGAGCCACGATCCGCTGTTCGTCAATGTGACCAACGGCGATTTCCATTTGCGCAGCATCACGCTCAACGGTACATACCTGGTGGACGGCACACGCACCAATTTCGCCCAGCACAGTCCTTGTATCGATACCGGTTTGCCGCAGCCGACCAACGGACCTGTGCGTGAACCGGCGCCATACGGCAGCAACGTCAATATAGGCGCGTTCGGTTCCACTGCCGAAGCTTCGCTCAGCAGTACCTCGGGCCTGGTCTTGGCCATCAGCCAGAACGACGGCGGCGTATACCGCAATCCGTTGACGCTCTACTGGTTCGCCGATGCCGGTGTCGCCACGGTTGACTTGGCCTATTCCACCAACGGCGGCGTTGACTGGATCGCCATTGTCAACGGCTACGGCGCGACCAATCAGACCTATGCCTGGGGTGTCACCAACCGTTCGATCAACGCGCTGTGGCGCGTCAGTTCCGGCGCCTACACCGATGTTGTGGACCAGGCCTTTTATCTCAACCCCAACATGTTCTACGTCAACGACACCAATACCGCCGGCGACCTGGTATGCACCGCGCCCGGCGATCCGGTTAACCGCGGCGTACTGCCCTCGGCGCCGGCGCTGACGCTCCAGGACCTGCTGGACATCAATAACATCGAGGCCGGCGATACCATTATCTACGAGGTGGGCCTCTACAGCAACAGTGCGGTGCTGACCGCCGCCGACGCCGGGTCGACCAACGGCATAGTCACCATCCAGGGCGATGTGGCCATGGGTACGCGCTTGCGGCTTTCTAGCAAAGATGACGGCATCACGCTGCAGAATGCGGATCATGTCAGGATCTGCGGGATCAATATCAGCAATGTCCAGTATGGCGTGCGGTTGAACGATTGCAACCTGTGCATCGTGACCAACGTGGATGTGACCGCCATGGGCAAAGCCGGCATCCGCGTCAAGGGCGCGACCAATTCGGTGCTTTCCATTCGGGCCTGGGGCGGTTCCGAAGACGGGATCGAACTCGAAGGCTCCTGCATCACGCTGATCGATATTCAGGCCTGGAACAATGCCCTGGCCGGCGTGGACCTGCAGAAAGCAGGCGCGTCGTACCTGGAACGCGTTCTGCTGTGGAGCAATGCCGAAGCCGGAGTCATCTCCGGTGGTTTCTCCAATCGCCTGCTGTATTCCACCTTCTACAACAACGGCGAATACCAGTTATACGTCAAAGCAGGTTCGCTCGACGCACGCTATTGCATTTTTCATAGCGCCGTATCCAACAGCTATGCCATATTTCTCTCCGGCCAGGAATATACCGGCGATTACAACGATCTCTATGCTTCGGCATCGGCCTTTGCCGGTTATTTCAAGCGCGATCTGCCTTACCTCTACAACTGGCAGTTGGCCGTAACCCAGGACCTGCGCAGCATCAACCTCGATCCGCTGTTTGTTGATCCCGGCGCCGGCGATTTCCATCTGCGCAGTTGGGTGACCAACGGCACCTATGTCAATGCTTTGGCCGGCTGGACCAATTTCACCGAGCACAGCCCCTGTATCGACACCGGTCCTCGACTCGGCGGCATCACCAACGAACCAACGCCCAACGGCGGTCGCGCAAATCTGGGCCGTTACGGCCAGACCGCTCAAGCCTCGCTGGGCCGCACCGATCCATGGGTCATGGCCATTACCTTCAACCAGGGCGGCACATTTCGCGTGCCCACCAATATGGTGCTCCGCTGGCGATACAACAATATAGCTTCCAATATGTCGGCAATGCTGAATTATACGCGTGTGTTGGGCGACCAATGGCGCTTGATCGACAACGCTCCAGCCATCGATGACTGTGAACTGCTCTGGCCGGCGACCAATGTCGTCGGCAGCCCGCTTTTCCGCTGGCGATTGAATGTCGGTGGAACCGGTGACACCAACGAATGGCCGTTCCGCGTGCGGCCCTATACGCTTTATGCCAACGACGAGTACAATGTCATGGACCTCTATTGCTCCGCGACCGGCAGCACTACCAACCATGGCGTGACCACCAACGCGCCGCAAGTTTCCGTGCAAAACCTGATCGACGATTATGCGGTTACGTTCGGCGACACCATCTATATCGACACGGGCATGTACAGCTTGACCAATGCGATCACCTTGCCGGAGAGCAGTTCCGGCGTCTCCAGTGAATACACCTCGCTGATAGGCGCCACCGGTATTGTCGGCGCTGTCTTCAACCGCGCCGATACAGGGGCCGGATCCTATGCCTTCTACTTGAACGAGGCCGACTACATCCGGTTGGTCAACCTGGATATCCGCGGCGGCTACCATGGCGTGTATCTCAACGGCGCGGCCAACAACGTGATCTCCAACGTGACCGTGCGTGAAGCGGGCGATGCCGGCGTCAAGCTGCTCAACTCCGGCAACAACGACCTGGCCTTCATCGACGTGCATCAGTGCAACAAGGGCGTCGAGATGGACGCGACGGGCAATCGATTGCGTCAGTCGCTGGTCTATTGGAACAGCCGCGCGGGCGTCACCCTGAGCGGCAACGGATCCAATGCGCTGCGGAACTGCACCATCGCCTACAACGGCAATGGCGCGGTGGGCGGCAACCATCAGGTCGAATTCCAGGCCCAGGGCTCCATGCGCGACTGTATCGTGGTTGCATCGATCGTACCCGGTGCATCCGGGTCCCAACCGATCTACTGCATTGGCTCCAACAGCGTGCTCACGAGCTATGCCGGCGATTACAATAACCTTATGTTTTCCGGCAACGCTTATATCCATGCCGATTACCCCGCGCTGACCAACTGGCAGATCGCATCCGGCAAGGACCGGCACAGCATGGCCGAACCGCCCCAGTTCGTAAACTCGACCGCCGGCGATTTCCACTTGCGCAGCACAGCCGGCGCCTACAACGCGGGATCCGGTTCCTGGGTGCTCTACATGACCAACAGCCCGTGCATCGACACCGGCGACATCAACGCGCCCAATGACCAGGAACCGCTCTACAACGGTGGCATGCGCAACATGGGCACCTACGGCAACACGCCATGGGCCAGCAAATCCACGGATACCGATGGCGACGGTCTGTCCGACACGTTCGAGGTGTACGCTCGCGCCCGGCGCTGGGGTTTCTACGGTTACCTGCCCTTTGGCTCATCCGTCACCAACATCGATACGGATAACGACAACCTGACCGATTACGCTGAATTTGTGGCTGGCACGGACCCGCGCAACCCGATCCAGTGTTTCGCGGTGACCAACCTCTATCCGGTGGTCGACCAGTTGATCGTACTGAACTGGGATAGTTCCGAAGGCCGGCGTTACGCCATCCACGTCAGCACCAACCTGATGCAGGGCTTCACGCCGTATGCCACCAACATCCCGGCCACTCCACCGGTCAACACCTTCATCTACACCAATGCCTCGGTCGCGGCTCAGCACATCTTTCGCATCGTGGTGGAGTTGGCCCCATAATGCGGAACTATAAACCAAGAACCAGCTTGACCGTTTCGCACACGTGTAGCGGTATGTCTTCACGCGGCACGTCATCGCCTTTGTCATGGCTGACTGTCACGGGATCTTGGCCCATGAGCCGTGCGTCTTGAAATAGCTTGCATATCTCGCGCGTGCCCTGATCGGTTTTTTTCCTACACCCCTGAAAACCCAACCTGGCGGAGGGATGGCCGCCGCAGGCGTTGGAGCAGCCTGAGATGCGGATCATATCGATGATCGCATTATAATGCTGGGTGGCCAGTTCAGGATGATCCTTGGCCAGCAGGTCCAGTGCCTCCGCGACTTCGCGGCCGATGCCCTGAGCGTCGAGTACGCCGATCTTGCAGACATTGGCGCCGATGCAGGTGTGGAGCTGGCCCTTGAACGATTGACCGGTCCAGTTGGGATAGGTGCCCAGATCGAGCAAGGCCTGGTGGAAGCGGGGCAGCGCGCTGGCGTGCAGTAACGGGATCAGGATGTTCTGGTTGGGCGTCAACCGAACCGCTGGAATGCCGAAACGTTCGCAGATGATATTCAAGCTGTCCAGGTGTTCGAACAGCATGTTCCCAAAAGGAATGTAGAGTTTCACGCTGTACATGTCCGAACCGAGTTGGACCGGTTGAACCGCGCGCAAACGCCATTGCTCAAACGCGGCCTCGACATGCGGCGTTCGCTGATCACGAAAGATTTTTACATTCCAGACCGGTTGCTCCGCTATGCTGCAGAATGGCGCGTCCGTAGTGGCGAAATATTCCGCAAAAGTTTCGCGAAACTTTTGCGCGCCCCATTCCCGCGGCAAGAAGCGCAGACGGGCCTGGTTGCGTTGTTCCCGGTTGCCGTGCCGGAAAAAAAGATCGATCATGGCCCGCGTGCATTTCACCAGGTCGCGCACAGGCATGAAATCCAGCAGTTCAATGCCGGGCATGCTTTCACGACCCATACCGCCACCGCCCCAGACCGCAAAACCGCGCACGCCTTCGCGGATTCGGGCAATAAAACCCAGGTCCTGCATTACGGCCTTGATGCCGTCCTCATCGCAGCAGGAAAAGCCGATCTTGAACTTGCGCGGCAGGTTGAAAGCATCGTCGTATCCGAGCAGCAGCCGATTGAGCTGCTGAATATAGGGGTAGACATCGAACACGCTTTTCGCGGAAAGTCCGGAGTGCGGACAGGCCACGATATTGCGATATGTGTCGCCACCGCCGCCGCGGAAGTGGATGTCGCGGTCAATACAGGCTTCGACAATGGGCATGATGGAGGGCAGCGAGACGTCGTGCAACTGGATGTCCTGGCGCGTGGTCAAGTGGGCATAGCCCACGCCATAGCGCCGCGCCAAGGTCGTCAGGTGGCGCATGTGTTCGAGCGCGATCTCACCGCCCGGGGTCCGCACGCGGATCATGAATCCGCGGTCGGCCTGCTCGTAGATGCCGAAGCGCGCGCTGATTTTTTTTAAGTCGCCCATCTGGATCAGGCCCTGATCAAACGAGGCGATAGCCTGCTTGAGTTCGTCGCGTTCACGCGTTGCCGCCAAGGTATACACTTGCATGAGTTGCTCCCCAATGACTTGGTAGTGTAGGGGCATCTTGCCCCTGAACGTTCCAAAAGCTTTTGTTCATCTCACCTTCCCAATTTCCCTATGACCCAACTTCGAACACCCAACTTCTGACTTCCCTACAGGTCGCGCGCAATGGATTGCACCGGGGCCGCGGTTTTGGTTTCAGCCTTGGTGTCCAGGAGTTGTTTGACCCGCTGCGCGATCTCATCGTGCCGGGATGTGTCAATATAAAGGATGCTGTGTACATCGTCGCCTTGTCCGCCATGGACCAGGCGCGCTTCCCCGTTCTCGTTGCGCCATGTGAGCAAGCCTGCTTGTTCGTCGCCCTGCCCGTATTTCTGCTGCATCACCTGTAGAATCGCGGTTGCATCCACGTTGGCCGCGGGTTGGTAGGTTGCCATGAACAGGCGGTTGTCCAGAAAATAGTAGTGGTAGATTTTGCCTTGCCCGGAACAACGCAGGCATTGGATTTCGCCCGGGCTGTAGCGGATCAGCTCGATCAGTTCATCCATGCCAGCCCATTGCGCCATGTCGCTGAACTCGCTCGAAGCCTTGGAAATGCGGAACAGATCTTTGAGCGAACCCGGAGACACGCTGCGCACGGTCGCGGGATCGCTGCCCCAGGGCGCTTTACCGTAGCCGCCAAGCGGCGCTGCGTCAGGCAGCTCCTCCTGCTTGGCGCGCTGTGCCAACTTGACCTTCTGTCGCGCGTGTGGGTGTCCGCGTTCCGCTGATTTGCGGTACCAGCGCAGTGCCTGGTCCTGATCCGCTTCGCAACCCACCCCTGTCTCGTAGCAGCGTGCCAGGCGATACTGGGCTTCGCTGTGGCCGTTCATGGCCGCCTTGCGATACCAGTTCACGGCCTGGGTCACGTCTTTCTTGAGCAGCGTGCCTTCCATCAACAACGAGCCGACGATCAATTGCTCGTCCGGTCGGTCTTCCGCGGCCTTGAGCATCCAGGGCACGGCCTCGCCGCTGCCCAGTTCGACGGCATGCTTGAGCGTGTAAAACGCGCGCAGCGTATTGCGTTTGGTCGCAACGCCTTTTAGGTAACACAGTCCGGTTGCGGTCTGCGCATCGGCGTGATGATTCATGACGCGCAGCCGTTCGAATGCCTTGGCATAGCCCTGCGCTGCGGACCGGGCCAGCCATTGCACGGCTTCCGTTTCGTTGTTGACCGTCATGATGCCCTGTTGGTGGAACAGGCCAATGATATATTGCGCATCCGCCTGGTTTTCGCTGGCCAGTTCACGCAGCGCTTCAAACGCCTGAAGGTGTTGTTTCCTGGCCGCATCGCCCAGGAAAGCCGCGCCCGCGACCAGATCCTTTGCGATGCCGTCGCCTTCAACATAGCGGCGGCCGATTTCATACAAAGCCTCGACGTCGCCGTTGTGGGCGGCCTGGCGCCACCACTTGATGGCATCCGGCAGGCTCTTGACCAGGTTGCCGTGGCCTTCGGCAAAGCAGACGCCCAGGTGGTATTGCGCGGCCGCATGTTGCCGGTCAGCCGCTTTGAACCACCAATGGACCGCATCGCGATGGTTCCGTGAAACCCCTTCACCGTTGAAGTATAGGGTGGCCAGTTGGTGTTGGGCCTCGTCATGATCGTTGTTGGCTGCGCGCTTGAACCATTTCACCGCCTGCTTCATGTTCTTCTTGTGTTCGTCTTTCAAACGGTAATAGTAATCGGCCAGCAGATATTGGGCCTGGACCTGATTGTTTTTAGCTGCTTTGGACCACCACTTGATGCCCAGCTCCAGGTCCTGATCCATGCCTCGACCAGCCGTATAACAGGCGCCGAGATAGAACTGGGCCTTGGGATCACCTTTATCCGCCATTTTTTCAAGCTCTTTCAAACCCTTGGCCTCGCCCTGGACCGTTGCGTAATAAAATAAGTCAGCGGCCAGTTCCTTGTTTTGCGGCATGATTTTGCCATCCAGATAGCACTTGCCGAGCAAGACCTGGGCCGCCGGATTTCTATCCCGGGTCGCGGCCTGAACTAGCCGGGCCAGGTCGATGGAGGCATCGCCCCGCGCCGTACATGCCAGCATGCCGCATAGCAGCACGAGCGGCAGGACTGCAAAATGTTGTTTTCTCATGTGCGTTTTCCTTTCGTGAAAAAGTGTCGGTTGTGTTCGGGATCAGGTCTCACGGCAAAAAAAAATATGCCAACGATCATAAACGCGCCTACTTAGGCAAAAAAAACAGGCCAGGTCAAGTCGGAAGAACGTTCATCTGGAGATGAACGCTACTTATCCAGCCATACCTTGATCCAAACGAATCTGACTGCGCAATGGCGGCCGGCCCGGTCGCTGACGACATAGTCGAAAACAAGCCGGATGCGGATATCCAGCCATGCACAGGATTGGGGCAGGGGAAGGGGTTCGTTGTTCGCCGGCAGGGACACGGGCTGGTGTGGCTTGTTGAACCGGTCTACGGGCAGACGTCTCAGGCGCAGCGTTCTGGTCCAGCGCGTGGCCCCGCAGCCGCAGGCGATGCGACGGTTTTCCGGCGACAGGAGATGGGGTTGGCGCAGGTTTTCATAGGCCAGGTGATAGGGAAACGCGATCATGGCCGGCTGATTGGTGAACATGGCCACGATCTGGCCATCTGCGTTGCGGCAGGTGATGTTGGTTATGCAGCATGTCACGTCGTCTTCGCGGCGCAGGATCATCTGGTTGGTGTAGCCGTTAACCAGACTGATCGCCAATTCCAGTTCCGCATCGCGGTTGGTCAGCGTCAGGTTGGGCGCGTTGTCGCCGTTGGCCCGCAGGTTTTGCAGGTAGAGTCCTTCGACCAAGTTGGTCTGGTCCTTGAGCAACCCGAAAATCACGCTGCCGTCAGCCTGCGCAACGCAGACAAGGTTAATGTAAACAAGCCACAGCATGGCTATTCGTTGGTAGCAGGGGCATCTTGCCCCTGATCTTTTCGCAGGATTTTGGTTATGGGTCATTCTTCATTCTCTTCGTTACGACAAGACATCCCGCGAGCAGCGCCTGACGAGACCGCGCCATTTTTCAGGCTGCAAGCGTATCCGAGTGCAGAACCGGGTTGCGTTTCTGCGGCATGATGCTGCTGCCCACGGACCCGTCGTCATGGATGATCTTGCCGTATTCCGGTTGCATCAACTGATTGTAGGGAAACACTTATCATGGGTATGATTATTGGGGAAAACAGGCGAAGCGTCAAGCGGGAATATGGGGCGTTGGCAAACAAGGGAGGAACCACGGAATTCACTGAATGATACGGCGCAGCCAAGCCGCAACCAAAACATAGAAAGAAGAGATGAATTCGATTCCATCGATTCTTGCGATCAAATTAACTAATCGCCACCTCTATGTGCTAACCATCGGCAACAGCTTTGCCGACAATTCATCCCGTTAGCTGGATCCCATGGTCCAAGCCGCGGATAAAAACCTTTTTTGGGGACGGGCGAACCTGGGCACCTGTTCGCTGGAGCGTCATTGCAACCATGTGGCCAAGCATGAGGCTGACCCGGACGATCCGACTGGCAAGCCCTATCGCAAGCAGAGTTTGAAACAGATTTTGCAATCCAAGCCGTGGGACATGGTCACTTTGCAACGATTCAGCGTGTTGAGTATGCGCATCGCTACTTATTGCCCTTATGCCGAAGATGCGGCGTTTCTACGTCGTATCACCAACACCCTAAATTCCTGCTCTACGCGCGCAACAGCGAAGCGATCCAGTCGCAGGCGGAAACTTCTTCCATGTGTTCTTCAAGCGATTCGTCAAACGGCATTTCATCGTCGACTTTGCCGACCGGGCCGTCGAGACATGCCACGGGTACGGCTTCGGCACTGTGTCCGCGCAAAGGGATAGGGGTGCGGTGATCCATGCAAACGATCAGCCGGTAGGGTTCACCACGTTGCTCCATGGTACACCAGATCGGGCCGACGACCTTGGCGTCAAAATCCTCGATAGCCTGCATCTTGAGCTTCAGGTCGCCCATGTGGCCGCATTCATCCGGCGCTTCGATGTGCACGTAGACAAAATCGCTGGTTTCAAGGCAATGCAGGGCTGCGTCGACTTTGCCCTGGTAATTGGTATCCAGAAAACCGGTCGCGCCCGGAACCTTGACGATCTTCAGCCCGGCTAGTGCACCCAGGCCGCGAATCAGATTGACCGCTGAAATGACGCCGCCTTGCAAGTGGTACAATTCTCCATAAGTATCCAGGTGCAGCGCACGCCCTTGGCCCCACAACCAGATCTGGGTGGCTGGCTCCTTGCCGGCCGCAACCCTGGCCAGATTGACCGGATGGTCGCGAAAAAGGTCGGCGGAAGCTTCCTGCAGCTGGCAGACGGCATCGCCGCCATTTTCTCTGGGCAGGTAATCGGCGATCGGTTTGTCGGCAATGTCATGTGGTGGTTGCGTCGTGATGTCGCTGGGGCCGTTGCGCCAAACCGTTAGATGGCGGTAACTGACGCCCATGTGAAAATGCAATCCGGGTTGAGTAAATTCGTTTTGGCAGGTTTCGATTAAAGCGCTGGCGTCATGATCGCTGATGTGACCGGCGGAATAATCCACCATCAAACCGTTGCGGATGGTGACCAAGTTGCAGCGAAAAGCGATGTCGTCAGAAGCCAGTTCAAGCCCCATGCCCGCGGCTTCGATAGGCGCCCGGCCCGTATAGTTGCACGCGGGATCGTACCCCATTAGGCTGAGGTTGGCCACATCGCTGCCCGGCGGCATGCCGGGAGGCACGGTACGCGCCATTTTCACCAAAGCATGGGCTGCGATCCGACGCATGTTGGGAATGTGTGCGCATTGTAACGGTGTTTTACCTTCCAGGGCATCCAGGGGATAATCCCCCATGCCGTCTCCAACTAGAATAATCTTCTTCATGCAACAATTCTGTTCAGTTTAAAATGTAGCGTTCATCCCAGTGGGCGTGTGCCGTGTACATTTCCTGTGGACTTTCCGGATAAAGTACCAGTGGAAATAGACATGACAATACGTCCATTTGGAGATGAACGCTACATATATATATGGTCTGAAGCACTTGGCCCGGAAATCGGATGTTGACGACTTAACCGGGCAATAGGGGACGCTTTTTACCAGCGTTTGCGATCACCGCGGTCGCCGCGATCACGGCCGCCGCCGCCGCCGCCGCCG
>CAZOLK010000061.1:0-23263 GCA_964580325.1 uncultured Verrucomicrobiota bacterium
GAGCAAGCGCTCCTATTTTCACAGATGCTCACCCGCATCGCCGATACGATGGCCTGGACCTACCGGGCCTTGGTGCAGGGTCAAATGCGCCTACGACAGCGTGCGCGGCAAAATCGTCACCACCGCCACGATCCATGTGCCGACGCCCGACCCGGCTTCGGTGCAAGAAGGCGGCCAACCCGCTGCGAAAGCACCCAGCGTCCACAAAGTCGAAGTCCGCGATGGCGAAGCCATGATTGCGACCGGCTCGGGCAGCTACGTTTTCACCGCCAAAGCCCGCGCCCCGCGTGGCGCTTCCATAAACAGCGAAAGTTGCGGATGCGTGTTACTGAATTCGTCTGCAAACCTTACTCCAGCCCTCTCTCAAAGGGCAGGGGTGAAAACTAAAAGGAAAAAAAGCATGAATTTTGTTGGCTCTTCCGATGCCGACGAGGCGGCCGCCGCCGTCGCCGACTTCGGGGGCCGAGGTCGATCACCCAGTCGGCTTCGGCAATCAGATCGAGGTTGTGCTCGATCAGGATAACGCTGGCACCGACGTCGACGGACGAGGCACTGTAGGACATGAAATCAAGTTGGCGGAGCACTGTTTGGCGGGGCCGCCTGGAAAGTGGAACATCGCGATCAATGGATTGGATAGGCTGGAACATCGAGACGATAAGGGTCCCATCCATGTTTTGGGCGTATGTTTACGAAGGCTTGCATCGGATTGGAGGAGTCGCTACGGAACGTCTGTGGTGCGCAGCCTTACTTTCCTCATGATTCTATGCGGGAATTTATGGTTTGGGGTCGCGTCATGCAGGACTGGCTTCAATGTAGCGCTGGACAACCTCGTTAAGCACGCGGCTGAATTTCGCCAGGGTGTACGGCTTGGTGATGACGCCTTTGAACCCATACTTTTCATAATGGGCCATGACCGGATCGTTGCTGTAACCGCTGGAAACAATACCGATCACATTGGAATCAAAGGCACGCAATTCACGCATCAATTCGCGACCGCCCATGCCGCCGGGTATGGTCAGATCGGTGATGACGACATCGAAAGGCGCACCACCGGCGTACGCCGCGCGATAACATTCAAGCGCCTCGCGGCCGTCGGCGACCGACATGGAGGTGTAACCCAGAGAATGCAGAATGTGTGAAGTCACGGCACGAATCATCTCCTGATCGTCAACAAAAAGGACGCGCCCTCTGCCTTTGACAAAGGAGCAGGAGGGTCCAGGTTGATTCGGCGCTACATCGATCATGGCCGGTATTTGCAGGTGAAAGCAGGTCCCCTTTCCTGACTCGACCCCGATGGATCCATGGTGGCGCGCAATAATGGAATGGCAGATGGCCAATCCCAATCCGTTACCGGTTTCCTTGGTGGTGAAATAAGGATCGAAAATACGTTGAAGATGCTCTTCGGGAATGCCGGGACCCGTGTCGCGGATGTCGATCTTGATGTAGTTGCCGAACATCAGCGAGCCTTCATCAGACTCCATGACATGTTCATTCGCGGCCCGGATCGTAATCAAGCCGCCGTCCGGCATAGCCTGCGCGGCATTCAGTACGATATTCTGAATGACCTGGCTGATCTGTCCTTTATCGATCCTGACCTGGGCCAGTTCGGGTTCAAAATCAAAGGTCGCCTGTACGGATGATCCACGCAGAACAAAGCCGGCCGAATCGCGGATGACCTCCGCTATATTGGCGTTCTCAAAAACCGGCTCGCCGCCCTTGGAAAAAGTGAGCAACTGCCGTGTCAAATGAGCGGCTTGCTCAGCCCCGCTCACGGCGGCTTTGAGCAATTGATGGGTTTCTGCTTCATCGGAATCGGGCATATTCAGATTCATTTGGGCAATGGCAATATTGCCAATTATGGCGGTGAGGACGTTGTTGAAATCATGGGCAATGCCGCCTGCCAGCACACCGAGCGATTCCAGTTTCTGACGCTTGGCACGTTCCTCTTCCATCTCGAGCCAATAGGACATATCACGAAAAACCAGAACCGCGCCGATCATGGCTTGCTCGGTATTTTTGATCGGCGCAATGGAATGCGAAATGGGCCTGGTCTTTCCGTTCCCGTCCTCTAATTGCCACTGTTCGGTCGGTTCCGGGAAGGTTTCTGCGGCCAGGGCATAAATAACCGGATGTTCACCGGCTGACTGGCCATCAGGTGACAAGCGGTAGATATCGGTTATAGGTCTATCCCGGGCCTCGGCATTGGTGAAACCGGTCAATTGTTCCGCTGTTTTATTCATCAAACGCACATGGGCGTCCATATCGATGGTGATCACGGCGTCAGCAATGCTTTTCAGGGTGACGGACAAGTATTCTTTTTCCAGTTCCAGCTCTTCCTGGAATTTCTTTTGTTGGGTGATATCGCTGACAATAGCCTCCAGTGCAACAGGGGTTCCCTGCTGATCGGAAACGAAGACATTACGCTGATGCATCCAGCGGATTTCACCATGGGCATGCACAATCGGATATTCCAGGAAAGGCGTTGGATCGGGGGCCTTCCACAGCTGTTGAACCGTATGCTTCCAGTCGATATGCACGATATCGCGATACAGTTCCGGTTGATTGTAGAGAGCCTTGGGTTCATATCCCCAAAGCGCTGTCGCCGCGGGACTGATATACTCGAATTGGCCATCTGGCAAAGACATGCGATAGACGATGTCCCGTGCATTCTCGGCCAGACGCCGGAACCGTTCCTCGCTTTCCTGCAGTGCCTTCTCATGCTTTTCGCGCGCCGCAATTTCCGCATTGATCGTGCGCGTCATCTTGTTGAAATACACCTCAATTTCATGGAATTCGTCACGGGTATGCAAATCGAGTACCGTATCGAAATCGCCCTCATCAACTTTTTTCAACGCCTGAACCGTAGCGTCAATGGGCTGCAGCAACATGATGGATATGCCGTAGATGACCATGATATTGATCAACATGACGATCAAACCCAGCACGACAAAACCCGCTGTAATGGCACGGATGCGCTGGTTCAAAATGGTTTTAGAATAGGTGATGGTGATTTCACCCAGTTCGATCTGATCTTTTTCGATCTTGAGTGTATGCTTGATTTTCTCGTTGTCCCTGATCCCGACGCCTCTGGCCAGGCGCGCCTTGATGAAGCCGGTTCTATCGTGCAAATCGACCTCATACACTTCGGGATCTTTGAAAAAAGCGATCAGGTTGACTTGCAGTTTCTCGGAATCGACATCCCACAAGGGTTCCAGGCTAGTGAGTTTGATCAGTTCATTGTAATGCCGAATCTTTTGATGTAAACGTAGCGTTTCGTGTTGTTTGATTTCATGTATCATGAACACGCTGACGATGAGGGTGATCACCAGCGAAGTCCAGCCAATGGCCAACGGTAGTTTATTGCGAAGCTTCATGAATATCGCGTTTCCGCATTTCGATCGGCAACATGTCAGCAATGCTGAACGGAAGCGAATTTGTTTCGGTTTTCGAGAAAAGCCGATAGTCGACAGGTTCGAAATCATAGGGATTTAACACCGGCAGCATCTGTTCGATGTTGGAGGCATCCACGGCCATCATGGGTACAGATGCCTCAAAGGGTGCGGATAATATATGTCGATGCATGTCGTGGATCGCCACCATGCTCCAGGCGCTGATCATATAGTGGCCGCCCACTGTAACCACCATATCGCCGTTTGCGACAGCCTTCAAAGCTTCGGGGTCCCAGTTGATGCCGCCGATCAATATGTCGCGTCCGGGTCGCTTGCCTGCTTCACGTACAGCGCGCAGCGCACCAAGTGCCATGGGATCATTGGCTGCCCAAATCAGGTTGACTTCCGGATAACGCGCCAAAAGAACACGAATCTTGGTGTAGGCTTTGTTCTGGTTCCATTCGGCATAAACCAATTGCTTCATTTGCACATTGTGCGTCTCGGCCAAGACCTCGCGTAAACCTTTCTCCCGCTCGATTGCAGCCAGCGTAAAACGATTGCCGCTCAGCGCCAGCAATTCCAGGCGCGAAAAAGCAAGACGCCGCGCTTCGCGCAGCAAAACTTCCACCACGAGCCGACCGGCCTGCCGGTTGTCTGGCGTCAAGGATCCGGCGTAGGGTGGAGGCGTCTCGGCCTGCTCATTTGCGAAAGGAAAGGTCAACCCATTGATCAATAAAAAAAGGCGCATATCCGTGCCCTGCAATTCGCGCAGCACGCTTTGCGCCATGGACTTTTCGTTGGATACCAGGATGTAGTCGGGCTTTTCGGCGCGTTGCTTTAAGGTGCGTACATGATCGAGTATTTTCACATGACTACGGTCTGTTTCGAGGATTTCGATGCCCACATGCAGATCGCGCGCCGCGGCAACGATCCCTTTGCGGGCCACGGTCCAGAAGGTTTCGTCGCACGTGCCGACATTGATGAAAGTCACCCGGGGCGGCGGCTTGTCCGCACCGGTCGCCACGACAAAAACCCCTGAAAAAAAAGCCCCTATAATTGCAAAAGCATACTTCATCTTTTCACATGGCTATAGTTACAGTCAGAGGTCAAGATACCACATGAAGAAGGCGTTTGCCAAACAGGTTCGTCTATAATAATTAATCCGGGGTATGCATTAATTTGGGGTATGCGCTTGATTGTACCCTTGGATAAAAACTTTTCTTTATCGCAATTATTTCGCAATTGATGGAGCCTCAAACCAAAGACGAAGTGGATTTCGGGTGTCGTGAAAAATCGTGCCAGCCGTGACGGAACTTCTTCGCCGACAAATTTTGCATTTAAACAGAATTCCTTCCGTCCGCCAAAACTTATCACATGGCCAAGCAGTCCTCATCGTTCGAAAATCTGTCTCGAAATTCAATAATAAATCTCGGATAAATAAAATATCACCAAAGATGGGTATAGGTCAAGTGCATACCCCAGATAATTAATTTATCGAAGTTGTTAGCGGGGGCGTCCCGCGGGACGACTTAGGGCGTGTGCAAAAATAGCTTCACCATTGATGGGCAATTCATCCCATCCGGCTTCGTTGCGAATGTTTCGAAACATTTCACTATTCTTGCAAATTCGCGCCTTGCCGGCTAACGCCTTGGAATATAGATGGTGGTAGTGGAAGAAGGGGAATCCCGACTGTTGCTGCGAATCCTTCGTGAAGTTCAGGGGCGGGACGCCCCCGCGACCAAAAAGTGACTCAAGCCATTCTGCGCAGCAAGACGAATCCCAGCCCTTCTGAAACGACAACCGGGATCCAGATCACCAGTTCCGGTTTGTACTGGGGCGTTTTCAGCATGGATTCGGCCAGGATAATGAAAAAATAGAAAAAGAAAACCAGCCCCAGGCTTATGCCGACACCAATGGACGATTCTTTGCGCTTGGTCTTGATGCCCAGCGGCAGGCCCAGGATAGTGAAGGCAAAACAGGTTATGGCCAGGGCCAGACGCTTGTTGGCTTCCACCACCAGCGTGGTGCGCGCTTTGATCAGATCATCGTCCACCAGGTTGGGATAGATGGTTTTGACGTTGCGAATGCCTTTCACCAACTCATGGAAGGTCATGTCCGACCGCTTTTTCTGCGCTTTCTCCTTTTTCAAGATCTCGTCCAGGGCAAAAGTTTCCTCGTAGTATTCGGCATTGAGGAATTCCAGCTTGTCGGGCTGCTCCTCGTCCGCGTGGTAAATACGAGCTTTGTTGAGAACAATCTTGATTGTTTTCTCTTCCTTATTGACTTGCATCTCGCCGGATTGAGCGCGGATATTGTTCTTGACCGTACCCTTGTCCGTCATGGCATACAGGATCACATCCTCGAAACCGGTTTTGTGTTTGCGACCGACATATATCATGAACCCGGGGAAATCCTTGGTAAAACGGCCTTCCTCCAGCAGGCTCATGGGATCCTTGCCACCGATTTCGATAATGACCTGACGGCGCTTATGGTACAGACTGGGCGCCATGTAGCTGTTCAGGTAGAGACAGACAAACGAAAACAGGATGGAAACCATGACAATGGGCGCGACAATTTCCCAGATACTGATGCCGCAAGCCTTCATGGCCGTGATTTCGCCATCCATGGATAAGCGGCTAAACAACAGCAGAACACCGGTCATGATGCTGATCGGAATGGAAAAGGTCAGGGTGAACGGTAGGGTATAGAGAAAAATCTTGAGAATCGCGATGGATGAGGCGCCTTTGGCGATATAATCCGTGGCCTGGAACATGGAACCAACGGACATGACAAACGTGAACACGGCCAATGTCATGCCAAAAATGACCAGAAAGTCATGGATCAGATAGCGGTTAAGGATACGCATGGTCAGTCGGACTCCTCAACCCGAAGGTTTTCACAGAGAAAGAACCAGTAATGCCGCAGTGGTTGGTCGTTCCAAGTGCTGTCGAATTCGTGCAAAGGACGGATGCTTTCAAATTCCTGCTTGAGCCGTGAAGGTATGCGTTTCTCCGGCTTATCTTGCTTGGTAACGAAAAGGGCGCTGCGGCCGGCGTATTTTTCACGATAATCCGGCCAGAAATCGAACTGATTGCGGTAGGCTTCGTCCGAACGACGCAATCCGGGCTGAAAGACCTCGATGTTGTGCGGAAGATAAAAGGCGGTCAGGGCCGCCTGCTGGTAGCCTTGGACCAGGACAAAGTCAGCCTTCCGCTCGCGCTGAACCCGCAAGACTTCGGCTGCCAGGCTGCGCGCTCCGTGAATGCGGCACAACGGGTTATGGTTGGCGGGCAGGGGCAGAAACAGCAGGATATGCGCGAGCAGGGTCAGCCCCGCGGCCAGCGCCACCGAAGCAGCCGCCGCTTTCTTCCAGAACGGTTTTTGTTGTGTTGTATTCGCACACCAGGAGCCGCTCAAAAGAAGCAAGGCACCGACAAAAGCAGGTGCGGTCCAGTTGGGTTGTCCAGCGTCGTTCCAGGACAATAACGCATAAAACAGAAACAGCGGCGCTGACTGGCAAATCAGGTAGCGCAACGCCTCGCCATGTTGCCGGCGCCAGGTCTTTCCGGCCAGTCCAGGACCGAGGAACAGGCCGATGAAAAAGAACGGGAAAAAGAGCAGGCACTGCAAACCTAGGAATTCGAGAAATTGGAGCGGCTGAAACTGAAAGACGCGATCCAGCGCGCCGCGTTCTTTGAGGTGGGTGACCGTAATCCAATCGTAACGCTCGTTCCAGATGGCAATGGGCAGAAAGCTGAGCACCACGATGAACAACATGGCGTAGAAAGACCGGCGACGTAAGTGTCGGCGCGCATCGGGCTGCCAGAGGCAGAAACAGAGGAAGCTGACAAGCTGAGCCAGGTTAGTGTATTTACACAACGTGCCCAGACCGACAAACAGGCCGGTCAACAACCACCACCAGGGTCGATCAGCGTCTTTGGCCTGCCAGAAACTTACCATAGCCCAGGTCCAGAAAAGCACGCTCAGTGGATCGATGGTCATCAGCATGCTGCCGACCATAAACAGCGGCGTGATGCTGGCCAGGATCACACACCAGCAACCGGCGCGCACCGAAAAGAGACGCCGGCCCGCCTCAAAGAGGCCCAAAGCCGTCAACGAACCGGCCACGACTGAAAAAAAACGAATGCCGAAGGCCGTATCGCCGAACAACCGCGTACTGCAATAGATGGTCCAGGCAATGCCGGGGCCTTTACTGTAATAGCTGATATCCAGGTTCCTGGACCAGAGCCAGTAATAGGCCTCGTCACCCACCAGCTCAAACTGCCCGCAAAGCAATAGGCGCAAGGTGGCCAGAACCAATATGTACACCCATGTAAAATATGTATAGTGTTTATCGCCAATGGTCATGCCGGAAAGCTCCCGAAAATCAATATGTGCGTATTTTAAAGATCCATACCGGCAATGACAAGCATTATTTTAATACGGGCTTTAGAACCAACCTTCGGCTTCCATGCGCAGGATCATGTCATCTACTTCCTGCATAATGATATCCAGGCCGCGCCGACTGAGCTGGATGACCTGCATGCCCTGTTCCAGCAAACGCATGCGCGGTCGTGCGGTCTCCTGGTAACCCACCTGCCGTTGACGGCAAGCGTTATTGGCAACAACCAGGGTCCAGGCCATATGCGCAATATCGGCATCATTATCCGGCACGACATGGTCGTCCAGAGCGAGCATTCGGCAGAGCAATTCAGGAAAACTCCAGGCCAGGGCCAGGCGATGCCCCACTTCGGCATGGGTATAACCCATAACCTCTTTTTCCGCGCGTTGCAGATCCCACTGGTTTTGCTCCATGATTTGCAAACTCATAGCAAACGCCTCATGGCTGAATTGATCTTCGATGATGATGCCGATATCGTGAAGCAGGCCGAGAACATACATGTCGTTACCGGTTCGGCGCAGTTCATGACGATAGATCAACTTGCCGCATAAAGCCACGGCAACCGAATGCTTCCACAAACTTGGCCGAGAATAATTGAAGATGGGGTCATCCAGCTTGAACAACTCACACACGGTCTGGCTCAACGCCAATTCCTTGACCGCTTCAAACCCAATGCAGACAATGGCGTCCAGCACCTCGCCCATTTTCTGGGTCATGCCGTAATAGGCCGAATTGGCCTTTTTCAATATGCGCGAGACCAGCGGAGGATCGCTCTCGATAATGTTCTTCAGATCCGTGGCAGACGTATCCTTGCAGCAGATGGCGTCCACAATTTTAACCATAATGCTGTTTATGGACGAAATCTCCGATTTCTGGGTCCACGCAATCAACTGATCTACATCTTGTTTCATAATCCAATCAAGTCCCGGCGGTTTTTTATTCACCTCATACTCCGCTCCACCTTGGTTCATTATTTTGATCCTTAAGTTTACGTCACGTAGCGAATTTGTCAATCACCACGCGCACATGAAATCAATCCCGGGTTGCATTACGCCGGAGTATCGCGCATACTGCCAAAGTTCCAATTAGACCAGAGAAGATAACATCAAATCCAATTGAAAGGACCTGAATTATGCCTTTATGTGTTTTGAACACGACGGAATCCATTGAAGACGAGCAAAGTTTGCTGGAAGCGCTGTCCAGGATTACGGCGGAAAGCATTGGGAAACCGGAAGAGTACGTGATGGTGCTGTTGCAGCCGTGCGCGGCTTTCTCGGCGGGCGAGCACGGCCGGCTGGCATTTTGCGAGATCCGCAGCATCGGTGGGTTGAATCGCGAGGTGAACCAGACGCTGACCGCGAAAATCACGGATTTGCTGCAGAAGCGTCTCGGCCTTACCCCCAAGCGAATCGGTGTCAATTTCGTGGATATCCAGGGGGTCAACTGGGGGTGGAACGGCAGTACGTTCGGATGACGGAAATGTCCCGCAACCTGCTGGCCGCAAAGGTGCGTACTTTGCGGGAAGCTTTCGCTGAAGTGCTGCCGGTCGTGGCCCAATTGCGACCCGCGGACGGTGCCCTGTCCCGATTCTATCGCCGATTCAAGAAATTCGGCTCACGGGACAGGCGCTTCATTTCGTCCATGATCTTCTCTTACTATCGTTGGCGCGGATGGGTGGGCGAAGCCACGCCGGACGACTTGCGCGCCTGTATGTATGCCCATATCCTGGACATGGACGAGATCAAACCTGCGGTGCGGTTCCTGGCCGAAGAATACGGTTTGCCCGAACAGCACCTAACGCCGCTGGGCTCCGCCGATCTGGTCGAAAAAGGCCGTGCCGTGGCCCAATGGCAGGGCCGCGTTGAGCTAGCCTCCTGGCGCGAGCTGGTCCCGGCCTGGACCCGTTCCGTGCTGCCCGAAGCGTGGGACGAACGAACCTTCCGCTGTTGGGTCGAAACGCTGCAATACCGTTTGCCGGTATGGTTGCGGATCGACCAGGGCCGGCAAGCGGACGCCCTGCGCTATCTCGCCCAGCACGGACTGCATGTCGACGCGCACGAAAAACTCGACGGCGCCTTCCGGGTGGCGAAAAGCATTCCAGCCCCTTTTTTTTACCGACCGGAAGCAGCGGTGATGGAAATACAGGACCTGGCTTCCCAGTGTGTCGGGTTTGTCTGTGCGCCGCAACCTGGCCAATCATGGTGGGACGCCTGCGCCGGAGCCGGCGGTAAATCCCTGCATTTGATGGACCTCATGAACGGCCGCGGCCGGTTGCTGCTCACGGACGTCCGCGCCGGTATTCTAAAGGAGTTGAACCGGCGCATTCGACGCAAGCCGTACCGTCACGTGGATATCCAGCAAATGGATGCAACGCAAACAAGCCCGAACGAACAATTCGACGGGGTCCTGGCCGATCCTTCATGCTCCGGGCTGGGAACCTGGGCTCGCAACCCGGACGCGCGCTGGCGCACGGCGCCGGAATCCATGCACGAAAAGGCCCAATTGCAGAAACGCCTGCTCGATCGGTGCTGCCGGGCCGTCAAACCGGGCGGCGTGCTGGTCTACTCGGTCTGCACCCTGACCCAACTTGAAACCATGGATATGGTGCAGTGTTTTCTCGAACAGCACGACGAATTTATCGCGGACGAATTTCCCCATCCATTGGATGGTCAACACTGTGCGGGAAAAGCCTGGTTGCTGCCCTGGGAGAAAGCTTGCATCGGGATGTTCATTGCCCGGTTTAGAAAAAAATAAAAAAAGATTGGCCGCATTCCTGCAATGTGATAATCCAAGGAGATTGTTGCGGTTAAATCAGCTTGGAGTTCGAATGACACAAAAATACAAACAATTGTATACATGGGCCGGTGCAGGGATCACCTTGCTGGTCCTGTTGCTATACAGCCTAACCCTAAGTTCTCGGTCTTTTCCGGGGTCCTCCGCGCAAGCCATCATAGAATTCAGCGGAATGGAGGGGATCGAACCGCTCCACCATCCGTATTATTGCACCATTGTCCAGCTTTTTTCAATTCTTTGCCCAGGTTCACTTGCGTTTTGCCTTAATGTGTTCAATATGCTGTGCGGCGTGCTTAGCGTCTGGATCCTGTTCGATTTCGTCTTTCAAATTGTCCATGACCGCAGCAACGAAGAGGTGCGGGCTCATTTCTCAGAAGAACGCGTACAAACACTCTCGGCAGTAGCCGCATGTTTGATGTTTGCTTTCAATCGTCCGGTCTGGATGGCTTTTACGCGCGCCGGCCCCGAAGCTTTATCCGCGTTGCTGTTGCTCATCCTGATGCGGTTGGTGCTGATGTACAGCGAACGCTGTACGCCTTGGCTGGTGCCGCTGAACTTCCTGCTGCTGGGTTTGTTCAGCGTGGAATCTTCCGTGGTGCTGGCCTTCTCCCCTTGCTTCTTCCTTTACATGCTGCTTTACATGTTGAAAAACGGCCTGTTCGCGTCCCGGTCCTCACGACCGGTCGCTGGACTGAGCAGTCAGCGTTTTATGACCTGGATACTCAAGCTGACGGGCATCTTCCTGATCGGACTGCTGCCGTCAGGCCTGTTCGCCTGGCATTATTCCACGCTGCCGGTCGCGGCATGGCGCGATTTCGAAAGTTTTGGCCATGTATGGTTGCATTTCTTCAAAAACCATTACCTGGTGGTGAAAGGCAGCATGTCCAACCTGGGATGGTTGCTGGGTGCCATTACCAGCGTGGTGCCATTGATGATGATCATGTTCCCCAAACACGGCCAGCGCCGTGAACAGTTTTTCGGTTCGCTGGCCATGCACCTTTTGCTGCTCGGTCTGGGCGTGGCGATCTTTTACGATTACCGCATCTCGCCATGGGCCATCTTTTCTCCCCGCATCCTGATCATGCCTTACGTCTTCATCGCCATATGGTTTGGTTACGTAGTCGGTTACTGGGACATCCAGCTCTTTCATCCCCACCACAGCCCCCACCACAGCCAGGTGTTGCTGCGTTCCATACGCCGAAAGTACGGACTGAGCCTTTCGTTGTTACTGATCGCACTCGGCCTGGGCTGGCGTATAGCGATCAATGTGCCGGCGTGCAGTGGCCACCAGGCCCATGCCATGCACCAGCTCAGCGACGATGTCCTGGATCATCTGGAAGGACGAAAATGGTTGATCGCTGATGGATATCTTTACCAGATGCTGCTTATTCGCTCTTTTGAAAGAGGGGTCGACCTGACTTTGATCAATCCCCACTATCATTTGAACATTGTCAGTAAACGCCGCGTAACCTCTCTTTTCGAAGATTCACGGCTTAAACAGATGGCCATGTTGGGCATACACGCGCTCTTGCGGGAGTGGATCCGGAACGACCCTGAACTGCCGAAAAAGATGGCGACCTTGTCCGATGCCTGGTATATTAAAGAGTCCGGCGAACAGCATGCGTTCAAAATTCTCAGCATACGCGATCTCTGGCTCAATGCCGGCTATCGTGAACGCCCGCGGGCCGTCCTCTACCTGGCTGAAAAGGAATACAGCCCCGAGGCCCTGGCCTATGGCGATACATGGCGCAAATACATATTCAAAGATCCAAATCGTTTACTCAACCTGATCGCCGCCCGACAGGTGAGTAAAGTGCTCACTGACTGCGGGTGCTATTATGAAGATTTCGGCAAGGAGGACGAGGCCATCCTCGCTTATGAAAGGGCCACCCAGGTGTTCACCAACAACTTGAGCGCCATGATGAACCTGGTGGCTTTGCGTCACAAGAAAGAACAACCTTGCGACGAATTGGAAAAGCGTATCGATACCTATGTGAAGAGCCGCAAAGAACGTATGAGCATCATGGACGCTTCACTGGCTTTCGGTCGCATCCGCCATCCCTATGCCTCTCGTGACCGCGGTTTGATGCTTTTGCACATGGGTCAAATTGAGGGCGGCATACAGGAACTGGAACAAGCCAGGACGTTCGGCATCAAGGACAAACGTCTCGACCTCGAATTGGCCAAGCTCTATCTGCATCAGCACAGGACCGATATGAGCGAGGCAAAATACAAGGAAGTGCTGAAAAGCGACCCGGACGATCCGCGGGCTCTTTTTGGTATGCTGCGCATTCATATTGGCCAAAGCGAATTTGACAAAGCGCGCGAGTTGATCGCCAAACTGGACCAGCAGGAAGTCAATTACGGTGCCGTGCGTCTGAATGAAGCCTTATTGGAGATCGTAGCCGACAATCTGAATGTCGCGCGTGACATTTTAATGAAATTATCGATCAAACTGCCGAACCTGCACAAGATCTGGTCGCTGCTGGCCTTTATCGCCCATCGCGAAAACGATATGGAACTGCTCCAGAAATGCCAGATGCAGGTCACCAGAATGGGCGCCGATGCTCCGGACGAACTCGTGATGATCATGGCGCGCATCTGGATGTCAAGGCAGAAATACGACCTGGCCTGGGAACTGGCCCGAATCGCACTCAAGCGCATGCCGCAAAATGAAATGGCCTTGAATATGATGCTGACGATATATTACCAGCGCGGCAGTCAGGACAAAGCCAAACAAATGGCCGAACGTTTACTCCGGATCAATCCCCGCAACATCAACGCCAATATGTATATGGGTTCCGTCTACCAGGAGCGCAAAGAGTATGCGCTGGCCGAATCCTTCTTTCGCGTTTGCGTCGAAATCATGCCATCGGCTATCAACCTGGGCAACCTTGCTTATGCCCTGGTGCACAACAAAAAAACCGAGGAGGCGCTGGAGATTGTCCGCAAAGCCTTGGAAATGGACGAGAAAAACGGCAATCTCTGGGATACCTACGGTTTTGCACTGCTCGAACAAGGGGAGTTGAAAGAAGCGGAAAATGCCTTGAACAACGCCCACGCACTTTTACCCGACAACCTTACGATTCAGTTCCATCAAGCGCTGCTTTATTTCAAAAAGGAAGACTGGACCAAAGCTTACGAGTTGGCTGAAAAGCTGCGGGATCACATGGCTGAATTATCGCCGGACATCAATGACCAGGTCCGCGCTATTGCGCGAGAAGCAAAATATAAACAGCCCTGATTTTTTTCATCTTATCGCTTGACTCGTCGGATAAGGCATTTATTTTTAGAGAAAGTTGTTTGATCTTTTTAGAAGGAATACGTTGCGCATGAGTGAAACGCCTGTTATTCAAATTGACCATTTGGTAGTGGAATACGGCGCAGGCAAAAAAAAAGTCCGCGCCGTAGACGACATTAGCTTTCGTGTCGAACAGGGCGAGGTCGTTGGTTTCATCGGTGCCAATGGCGCCGGCAAATCGACCACCATCAAGACCATCATGGGTTTCATGTTTCCCGCCTCCGGTGAAGTCAGTGTATTCGGCGCGCCAGCCGGCAGCATTGAAAGTCGATCGCGCATCGGCTATCTGCCCGAGGTGGCTTTATACTACCCCTTCATGAAAGTGCGCGAACTGCTCCACCTTTATGGCGGACTGAACGGCATGGACCGCCGAACGCTTAACGAGCGCATCCCCCAGATCCTGCGTCAAGTCGGTTTGCTGGACAAGGAAGGTGTACTGCTCAAGCAATTTTCCAAAGGCATGCAACAGCGGCTGGGTATTGCCCAAGCCCTGATTTCCGAACCCGACGCTTTGATCTTCGACGAGTTATCCTCCGGCCTGGATCCGTTGGGCCGCAATGATCTGCGCAATGTGCTCCAGGATCTCAAAAAAAAGGGGCGCACTATTTTTTTCAGTTCCCATGAATTATCAGAGGTGGAAAACCTGTGTGACCGGGTGATCATGATCCACAAGGGGCGCGTGATCAAACAAGCACCGGTCAACGAAGTGCTGCAGCCTTTGAATCAGTTTGAAATCCACTTTTCTTTCAGGGATAAAGCCATGCCGGAAACGATCCGGGCCAAGCGCCCCGCGGAAGTCGACGGGCATTATCGATTGAATCTGTACGATGCCGATGAATATGCCAGTCTGCTCAAAACCGTGATCGATCATGGCGGCACCATTGCCCGGACGCATTCCCGGACAATCTCCCTTGAGGATTTCTTCATTGATTTGGTACGCAACATCGAGCAAAAGGCATAACATATGCGATCAGTCTGGCTCATAGCAAAAAGCGTATTGATCGAAGCTGTTCGCCGCAGGGAGATCTATGCCGTGGTCGTGATTGCATGTCTGCTGATCGGTGCGGTCATGGCCACGGACTTCTTTGGTCTGCGTGGATTGACCAAGTTTTATCGCGAAGTGGCCCTGCATGTCATGAGCGTGGCAAGCGCATTCACGGTCATGGTACTGGCTGCCCGTCAATTGCCGCGGGAATTCGAAAAAAGGACGATCTATGTACTCCTGGCCCGGCCTGTAGGCCGTCTGCATTTTTTACTGGGCAAGTTGCTCGGCGTCATGATCGCCGGTCTTTTCAGTTTTCTTCTGTTCATGACCGTTGCGCTGGTCGGCCTGTTCTATCTGCAAAGCCCGATACCCTGGACCTTGCTCATCCAATTTATCTATCTGCAGGTCATCATGTTCCTGATTCTCGCCACGCTCTGCTTCTGGCTGTCCATGTTTTTGCATCTGGATGCCACCCTGGTCCTCGCCTTTATTTTTTTCTTCACCGCCTCGGTCTTCTCCAACATGACCTCCCAACTCTATGCAATGGCAACGCCGTTGGGACAGTTTGTCATCAAGGTTCTCACCTTTGGCTTACCGCAACTGATCTTGTTTGACCTTACCGAGAAGACGGTGCATGCCGCCATGTGGAAACCACTCGACATGCTGACGCTCTGGCAACTCACCCTGTACGGGCAGTTTTACGCCACGCTTTATTTCGGCTTTGCCTACGTTATGTTCAGGAGAAAACCGCTATGACCGGGCAAGCAACCCTATACAACCAACTGACCTTGATCATCCGTGGCGTGATGATTGAATCAATTCGGCGCAAACACTTGTACATCTTATTGATGGTCATGGGAATTTTTCTATGTGGCGTATTCGCGGTCAGCCTGGCTGGCATCCATAAAGCCGCGACAGCCGCCTTCCTGCTGAACCTTGGCATGAGCCTGGCCGGTTATTGCGCACACATCCTGACCTTGAGCCTGGCCTTGCGCCAGATCCCGGACGAATTGGATAACAGAACGCTTTATCCTTTGCTGGCCAGACCTGTTCGGCGCACAACCTTGCTCTACAGCAAATGGCTGGCCTGCACCTTGTGCGGAAGCCTTGTGCTTTTCCTGCTTTTTCTCATGGGCTGGATGCCCGTGCCAAACAAAGGCAACATCTACAGCGTCGGTTTGCTAATCCAACTGCTGATGCTGCAGCTTTGCTCCATAGGCTTGCTGGCTGCCCTGGCGGTCATGTTGTCGCTGTTCGTTCCGCGCGGCTTAAACCTGGTGCTATGCGCTGGTTGGTATTTCTTCGGTCAGAACATTGCGACACTGATCCGCAATAGTTTACATGCGAACACCACTCAACCGATTGTGGCCTGGTTGCTGGCCTATCTGCCCGATTTTTCCAAATTGAATCTGATCGTCCGTTATACGGATGGCATAGCCGCCCTGGACTGGCCGGCATTCCTCGGTTTGCTGACGTACAGCGCTGTGTTCATTGCTTTTGTCATGCTCATGGCAGCGCTTCGCTTCGATCATCGACAACTCTGAGACGGGAGTGACGGAATCGTGAAAAGAAAATGGTCGATATATATGTTGAGCGCACTGTTTTTGTGCAGCCCAATCTTATCGCTGCGGCTCAATCCCCTGAGTTACCGCGGAGGTCGTAGCCGCAGCGAACAAGACCGGGTGGAACGCAATACAAGCGCGGCCGCAATCATGCTGGGCGAATTGCGCACTGCGTTCAACGATATGCTCTACATCAAGAGCGAGCGCTACATGCACAACGGCACTGCCTATATGCTCCACCTCGCCGATCAATTGATGTCCGTAGCAGGTTCTTCAAAAGCATTGGAGCGGCATGAAAGCGAAGTCGGCAACACCAATCACCACCATCATGCCCATCATCCGCATGCCGATGATCATGGCCACGATGCGCATGAAACACATGACGAACATGATCGCCATGAACACGCACATCACCAGCATGGTGAACATGGCGAAGGCGTGGTTCTGGACCATGATTGCACCGGAACCCCCACCATTATTCCCACACAGCAGAATGATTATCGCGGATTCATCGGTCAGTTGCACCGCAAAGTCAAACCCTGGCGCGACCCTTCCAAAGGCCACTTGCACACCACGGGCACCGAACTGCTGCCCTGGTTCAAGTTGATGACCTTGAGCGATCCGCACTATGTGCGCGCCTACGCCATCGGTGGATGGTGGCTCAAGCGCAAAAACGAGGAAGCAGCATTCGAATTCGTCAACGAAGGCATCGAGCATAACCCGGACGCTTTCCAGATCTACATCACCAAGGCAGGCTTCCTCCTTGACCGCTGGCGCGATGAGGGCAAAAAGCGGGACAGTCCAATCTTCAACGATCTGAAGGATTGTTACATCAAAGCCGCCCGCGCCGCAATCGAGCAACGTCCCCAGGGTTGGACCATGGAGAAAGAAGACATTTCATGGACCATTTACATGGAAGAAGACGCGCTGTACGCAACACGTATGGCTGTATTGCTGGATCATTATTACGGCGACAAGCAGGCGGCGCTGCAACGCGTAAACAAGTATCTTAAGATCTTTCCAGACGATAAACGCCTGCAATTCCACCAGGAGCACCTCATGCGGGGAGTCGCTGAACCATGATGGAAATTCCGCAAGATGTAAAGCAGCATCTGCTTGAATATTGAGATCTGGGGCAAATACACCGACGCCACTCCTTACAAAGCGAAGATTCGTTTTTTTGTCTGGATCAGCCGCCTGTTCGGTTTGACTTTCGGCATCAAGCTCATGAAAAGGACCGAGAGCAAGGCCCAGGATGCCTATGAAAAGGTGTGCGCCATAATACCTGAAGCAGGCCGGGTCATCCATGACGAGAGCAAACACGAAAAAGCCATGTTGAGCCTGCTGGATGAAGAACGCTTACGCTATGTCGGCTCCATCGTTCTGGGCCTGAACGACTCGCTGGTGGAATTGACCGGTGCGTTGGCCGGTCTGACCCTGTCCCTGGCCAGGCCAAACTCGTGGCGTGATCGGTCTGATTACCGGCATTGCCGCCTTGTTGTCCATGGCTGCCTCGGAATATCTCTCCACCCAAACCGAAGGAACGGATCAGAATCCGCTCAAGGCCTCACTCTATAAGGGCGTGCCCTGCATCATGTCGCCGCCTGTTTTTTCGCCATAATACCCATGCTTATGCCCAATGAAATCGCCGAGCGCCTGGGTTATCTCCGTATCCATGAGTTTTTATGCGAGTATTATGGCCGACCGCCTGGCACCGATAAGCAGAAAAACACCATGCTATTCTATTTAAATTGATGTTGACTTTCCAACCCGTCAGGAGAATAAAAGGATTTTTATGTTTTCATGAAAGGAACTGTCATGTTGCAACTCGAAAAGCCAGCTTTTTGCTATAACCCTCTGGAAACCGTGACGATAGCTTGCGATGCGCGGGGCGAAATCAGCGTTCGCGACGGTTGGGGGCGTGAGTATTTTCGTGCCGCCGCTGAAAAAAATATCGAATTTACGGCAGCCGGCGCACTGGGTCGACACCTGGTGCTGCTCGAAAATCAAGCAGGTCGCGTCGTCGATTCGCTCGGTTTCAATGTCAATTGCCGCACCGAAATCGTTGACCAGGACCATTTCTACAGCCATCTGTTATACATGTTGTATCGCACCATGGCGACCTTTGGCGAATCGCACAGCGCACATATCGGCGGCAAGTCCTACCAATTTTTTGTCTGCTGGCTGCGCGATCACGTGCATGCGCTGAAAGGCATGAAGTACTTTTATTCCGAAATCAAGAGCGCCATCGATCTCTTTGCCGAGTTTCAGCGCGACGACGGCATGATCTGGGACAATATCCATCGCCGCGGTAAAGCGCCCAACATGTGGGAACAACGGTTTGCCTACGGCGATTTTATCCGCAAGGTCGAGAATGATACACTGGAATTCAAGCGCATCCCCGTGGAAAACGATGTTGAATTTCTTTTTCTCGAAGGCCTGTATTACACCTGGAAAGCAACCGGCGATGACGACTGGATGGCCGGCCACCTGGACAAGGCGCTGAAAGCCCTGCACTACAGCACCCACGACAGGTATCGCTGGTCCGAGAAATACCAGTTGCTCAAACGCGGCTACACCATCGATACCTGGGACTTTCAAAACGAAGAAGACGCGGCGCTATCTGGCGGCGATCCCATGCGCGTGGAGCCAGGCAAAACCCGGTTTGGCGTGATGTTCGGCGACAATACCGGCATGGTCGCCGGTTGCCGTTACCTGGCCGAAATGCTGGACCATGCCGGCCGCGAAGCTGCCGCCGCTCAGGTCCGCGAAACCGCGTCGGCGCTGGAAGAACGACTCAACGACATGTGTTGGAACGGAGAGTTTTTCAAACACCATGTACCCGAAGATCCAGACGTACAACGCGACCTGGGCGTGGACGAGGATGCACAGGTCTCACTGTCCAACGCATACTCGCTGAACCGCGGCATCGCCCATGACAAGGCCGTGGAGATCATTCGCACCTATCAGCGGATCCGCCAGGAAATGCCGGCCACCTCACCTGGCGAATTTTACCAGATCTATCCGCCATTCGGCAAGGGCTATGCCCATAACGGGATGTGGCAATACATGAACGGAGGGGTGACCACCATTGTGGCCGGCGAATTGGCCCACGGCGCGTTCGAACACGGATTCGAAGCGTATGGCGTGGATATCCTGCATCGCCTGAAAAAACTGGGCGCTGAGCACGAGGGCTATTTCCATTGGGCTTACCGCGGCGCCATGCCTTGGACCCCGGACCGTACGTTCAAGGAAATCGACCTGCGCCAGGTCGCCAACACGGATATCCACGGTGACGGCGCGGAAGGCGTGCCCGGCTGGACCGGCGAAGGCGACAACGATCTGCGCAACATGCCTTTCGGCCACCAGGTCTTTCACGACATTCCCTTTGACGTGATCAATCCGGCTAAAAACGGGCGGCGCGCCTGCCTGGGTCTCAGTCGACATGAACCGTATGCTTCTTGCACCAGTTTTGACTTGCAGCAGAATGTACTTTCGGTCTACCTGCTGCACACCATGGCGGGCAAGCATACAGCCGGAACCGTCACCTGGGTATATGAAGACGGCAGCCGCGAAAGCGAATACATGGTAAAAGGCCAGCATGTCACGGGTTGGTGGATGCCATCCGAGCCAAACGCCAATATCAATCGCGACATCAGCATGCGCGTGGCCTGGCAGGGTCCCAATCCGCGTTGCCTGAATGTAGGGGTGAATGTGGTCGGTCTGAACAACCCGCACCCGGAAAAGAAAGTAGCCCAACTCGTGCTGGACGCCGCGGCGGATGGAACGAAATGGCTCGTTTTGGGCCTGACGCTGTGCGATCAGCCCGTCTTTTTTATGCCATCGGATCTGTCCTTCGGCATTCCGGAAAACTGGGGCGCGGCCGCGGTCGTCTATGCCCTGATCGAGGGGCTGGCCGGCATTGTCGACGAAGGAACAACCTTTGACCGGGTCAAGCTGGTGCCACGCTGGTCCGCCGCCGATGTTAAACAAGCACTGGCTTGTGCAAAGTACGAGGCGTCAGGAGGTTACGTCCGCTATAAATACGCTGTGGCAGAGGACCGCCTGCGCATGCAATTGACCGGTTGCGCCGAAGCCATGACCATCGAGTTGCTCGTACCCGAAGGTCATAAAGCCAAGGCGTTACTCGTGGATGGCGCGGAAACGGAATTTAACGGCAAGATCGTCGAGTCCTCCGCCTATGTCTGTTTCACCCTGGAAGGCATCGGGGCGCACACCATCGAACTTGAATTTGCATGAGATGGGCATGCAACGAGGAAAATGATTATGTGGTTGAACCAATTGATGACCTGGACGCGCGAGAGCGTTCCCTGCGCCCTGCTGACCGTTATCGATGCCAGCGGTTCCACGCCTCGTTCGGCTGGCGCCAAGATGGTGGTGGACGAGCAGGGACGAACTGCAGACACCATTGGCGGCGGCTCCATGGAGCATGTCTGCATGAAACAGGCCCAGACCGCGATCCGCGAAAACCGCTGTCTGACGCTGCGCTTCTGTATGCAGGGCGCGGAGTGGCGAGTGACGGAAGCGGACACGATCCTGCAGCATTGCGGTGGAGAGATGACCGTGTTTATTGAACCACACCTGCCAGGGCCGGAAGTGGTCCTTTTCGGTGGTGGTCATGTGGCGGAAAACGTGGCCCGGTTCTTGGATATCCTGGACATAAGCTATCGCATCTACGACAACCGTCCCGAATTTGCCTGTGCTGATCGCTATCCCGGGGCACAGACTTGTATCGCCGCGCCCTATGAGCGCATCGCTGAACATATCAAACTGACCCAATCCAGCTACTGCGTGATCCTGACCCATGGTCATGAATTCGATGAAGTCTGTCTGGAACAGTTGATGCAAAACGCGGAAATACCCTACGTGGGTATGATCGGCAGCGCAAAGAAGGTGCGCGTGCTGGTGGACCGCATCCGTGTGCGTGGCGTCGAGATGGACGACCGGTTCTACAGCCCGGTGGGCCTGGACATCGGTCGCCGGCTGCCTGCGGAAATCGCCCTATCCATCGTTGCCGAATTGGTGCTGTTGATGCGCTGCGGTAAACCGACGCACTGTCGGCGTGATTGGAAAGCTGCCGGAAAAATGTAAACAGCCAAAAAAAATGCAGGGAAAATATGCGCAGCGGCCATCTTATAGGCAAGTGAATGCATGGATCTTTAGATCGGGAGCAAGTCTATGGGTATGGATTATAAACACAGCGATGACGGTGAATTGCTGCGGCAGTTTTGCGACAAGGCTTGTGAAGAAGCCTTTGCCGAGGTTGTCAAACGCCATCAAAGGCTGGTTCTGGCGACTGCCCGGGATGCCTCCAATGGAGCGGCTTTTGCGGAAGACATCGCCCAGGCCGCGTTCTTGTTACTCGCGAGAAAAGCAGTCAGTCTGGTCGGCAAAAAAACCGTAGCCGGCTGGTTGCATCGAACCGTTCGCAACCTGGTGCGCGAAGAGTATCGTGCGACGACCAGGCGTAAACGGCGTGAGCAAACTGTGGGCGAAATACTCTTCCTGCAGCAACAAACGGATCGGGCCGCACAGGTCGACCAACTGGGTCAGGCCGAAGCGGCGGCGGCAGTCCAGCAAGCTTTGGACCGGTTGCCCTTGAGTTATCGCGAGCCGATTTTATTGCGCTATATGGAAGGTTTGAGCGAAGCGGCCGTGGCATCGCGTTTGGGTTTAAAGCCTGGCACGCTGTCATCAAGGTTGAGTCGTGGACGTGAAATGTTGCAGCATAAGTTGACGCGCAGAGGCTTGCCGCTGTCCTTGCTGGGATGGTTGTTGGCACCCAGAGCGCGAGGAAACACGCTCGATGTGACACTGCTTGAACGACTTGCCGAGCGTAGCGTGAACCAACCCGTACCACCTTGCTTCAACGATTTGAGCCGGATCAGCCTGGACATCCGCGAGTGCGGATGGCTGGCCGCATTCCCTGAAAGAGTTAAAACCATAGTAATGAAGGAAATCAAAATGACATTATTAAAAAACAGTATGACAGTGACCGCCAGCATTTTGCTAGTGGTTGGCGCAGCAAAGGTGGTGGCCGAAAAAAATAGAGAAAGCAAGCCCAAGCCCAAGGTCATATCCATGGATATTGGCCAAAAGGAAGAACTTGTCCAGAAAAGGCCGTCGAATCCCATACCAGAGCAGAACGCGACCACCAAGCAAAAAAAAGCGCAAACAATATCGCTTATGGCAGGCAAGAAAAAAAAAGCTCCACATGATCTTGTCCAGAAAATGCAAGCCATTACCATCCCGTCGCTGGATTTCATGCAGGCTGATATCGAGGATGCTCTTGAATTTCTGGTAAAAGCCGCACGCCAATTCGATCCGGATGGAAAAGGGGTGAAAATTATCCTGCAAATAGATCGCGACGCTGTTGAATCCGTGCCGCCGATCACGCTCAGCGTCAAAAACATTAACCTTCAAAACGCGATTAACTATGTCACCGCGCTTTCAGGTTTGATCTACCGAATAGATGAAAATGTGGTCATGATCACGCAAAAGCCTCAGCGTATATTGCGTTAAACTGGACCATTACCGGGTAGGGAGCCCACCAGCGCCTGGAATTCCCTGGCGCTGGTGTTTTTTGAGATCAGGTTGCAATATCTTGCATCATTGTCTTGGCGGCATCGTGAATAGTGGTATAGTTCTGTCATGAGTATATCGGCGACATCTGATGTGTTCGTGAAGTATCTTTTCGGTTTGGATGAACGAAAAGAGCTGCTGATTTCTTTTACTAATTGTCTCAAAATAGTATAGACATTGCGAAATGATTTTGTTAATTTCTTGGCATGAAAACAAAGAAACAGGATG
>CAZOLK010000062.1:0-23240 GCA_964580325.1 uncultured Verrucomicrobiota bacterium
CCGCGCAGCTGGGGTATACCAGGCCGCGCGTCTTTTGTTGCTGTCCGGTTGTCGCAAGCCGGTCTTTTTTTCGCCCGTGGAAATCCAGCGCGCGGACGACCGGTTGCATGGTATTCAGTGTGCGTTTCGCTCCTTGGGGCAACCGTTCGACGTGGGTGTCCTGCATATCATCCGGGGCAACGATTTCAAGGAAGGGCTGGAAGCTGCGCGCGAGGTGCTGCGCACGCGCGCCGTAGACGGTTTGTTTGCCTACAACGATGTCATGGCCATCGGTGCGCTGCGGGGCCTGCATCTCGAGGGCATCCGCGTACCGCGGGATGTCATGGTTATCGGTTTTGACGACGACCCGGTGGCTGCGTATCTGCCGGTGGGCCTGACCACGGTGCGCCAACCTGTGGAGGACATCGCCGAGGCGGCCCTGGATATGATTCATCAGCGATTGAATAAGTTCAGCCGCCGGCCCTGTTGTCGTGTGTTCAAGACCGATCTGATCGTTCGCGAAACAGCGCCGATCCGCGATCATGCACTGCGGCTGCAAATTTTTGAAGAGAACAAACCCTTGCAACAGAGAGGATAGAGGACATGACGGAAAAGATGATCCTGAAAGAGGAAAAAGGAGAACGGTCCAACCTGGAGGCTGATGGCGATGGCCGGCCGGTTGGGCTCAACATTGCTTATATCGGCGGCGGCAGTCGTGGATGGGCGCACGGATTGATGAAGGATCTGGCTACCTGTCCCCACATGACCGGTGAAATCAGGTTGTACGATATCGATCACGACATGGCCGTGTGTAACGCGCGCTTCGGCAACTGGCTCCAGGATCATCCCGACGCGGTATCCAGGTGGCATTATCGCGTCGTGGCCAGCCTTAAGGAGGCTTTGCGCGACGTGGATTTTGTGTTTCTGTCGATCCAGCCCGGCCATATCGAGCTGATGCAGGTTGATCTGGAAGAACCCATGAAGATGGGCATCTACCAACCGGTCGGCGATACTGTGGGTCCGGGCGGATGCATTCGCGCCTTGCGGGCGATCAGGGATTATAAGGTGTTTGGCGAAGCCATTGGCGAGTATGCGCCGAAAGCCTGGTGCCTCAACTTCACCAATCCCATGACCATCTGCACGCGCGCCCTATACGCGGCGTTTCCTGCGGTCAAGGCGTACGGGTGCTGTCATGAAGTGTTTGGCACGCAGGGATTTCTGGCACGGCTTTTCCATGAGAAAACCGGCGAAGACAAGCCGGCGCGCGAGGAGGTTCATGTCAACGTGCTGGGCATCAACCATTTCACCTGGGTCGACAAAGCGGACTGCCGCGGTCGCGACTTGATGGTCATGGTGCGCGAATACATTGCTCGAGACGGTGTGCTGCGGCCTTATACAAAGGAAGAGGTGGTGAATGGCGACAACTGGTTCACCGGCAAACACCAGGTGGCGCTGGATCTATGCCGTCGTTTCGGCCTACTGGGTGCGGCAGGCGATCGGCACCTGGCTGAATTTGTGCCCTGGTACCTGACCAGTGAAAATGCCTGTTTTCGCTGGGGGTTTCGGCTGACGCCCTTCTCCTACCGGATCAAACGTTTTAAGGAAGCGCCGAAACAGTTTGAACAAACGCTGGCCAGCGGCGAGTATCCGGAACTCAACGGTACGGGTGAGGAGTATTTGAACCAGATGCTGGCCCTGGTCGGCAAAGCCTGTTTCCGGACCAACGTCAACCTGCCCAACATGGGCCAGATGGATGGCATTCCGCGGGGCGCCGTTGTGGAAACCAATGCGCTGTTCTTCAGGGACAGCGTCGAACCGATCGCTTCCGGCGGATTGCCGGATAACGTCAATTTTCTGGTTCTGCGTCACGTACTGAACCAGGAGTCCTTGATCAAAGCCGTGTTCAGCGGTGATCGCGATCTGGCTTTCCAGGCGTTTTTGAACGATGCGCTGGTGGGACGGCTTTCCATGGACCAGGCCTGGGATTTGTTCAATAGCATGGTCGAAAAGACAGGCTTTCAGTTCGGGTAGGCGGAATAATGGGGGTCACGGGAAGAATGAGATGGAGAACCCATGATTCCTCCAGGCATTGCACTTTTTGCATTCCGGCTGCCTTGGATGGACATGGCAAGCTGGATGCTGCCGCTAAATTTATCCCCTATTCCTGGTGGACAGCACCCTTGCGGCAGGGTATTTTAAACGTGTAGATCACATTTAATAAGGTAAAATTCACAAAAGAGAGGAAGATGTCATGGCTACGGAGGTATATTGGGCTGCGCGGGATTTGGACAGCATGTTGGCGCCGATAGGAAATCATCACTTCATTTTGATTATGGCAGGCCAAGGCGTTACGTTGAGCCACCCCATGAAATGCGAGAATGGTAAGCATTTCATTACCTTGGGCGGATTCAAGAAAAGCGGTCGGCTTAAATTTGAAGCCAACAATGCGGCGGATGTCATGTCTGTGCGCGAGGTGATCGATCCTGGTGAGCACGTCAGCATTTGGAAGTCCGATTTTGACATGGAGCATCATAAGATCACGCCTTCGGGCATGAACGGTCGGGTGTTTGCTGAAAAGTGCATTCGTCTGGCCAAAAACTATGCGATGCAGGAGAAGCTGCAGCCGCTGGCCTATTCGCTTTTCCACCACAATTGCGTGGCCTGGGTCAATTCGCTGTTCAAAGCCGCGTGCGTGCCCAACAAAGACCGGATCCGGGCTAGCGACTTCTGGGGCGTCGATGTATCGGAGACGACCTGTTTGCCGGCTTTTTATTTCAAACCTGTGATGGCCCGCGCGGGGACGCTGGCGTAGGATTTCGGATTTCGGATATTGCATCTTTCTCTTCTTCAGTGTTCATAAATCAGCTTTTCGCATGGTGGGCTCTGTGCTAGTCTTTTATGACTTGATCTCATGAAACGCATCCTATCCATGCAGTGGTTGGACGGACCCCGTTTGGTGGCGGCTTTGCGTAAGGGTTTGTGCGAGCTTCGGCGCAGCCGCCGCTTTCAGGAAGTACAGACGCGATTGCGTCCTTATCAAGGCTGGTTCTTTCACTTGCTGGCCAGTGTGGTAACCTTGACGGGCGGAGCATTGCTGCTTTATTCGTTGCTGGTTTTGAGCATGCTGTCGTCCAAAAGTCAGCGGCACGCTATCGGCTTCAGCGCCTACAGTCAGACCATGGTGACCGCGGAGCAACCTGCCGTAACCAACCAAGTCGAGACTGTTTCTATCACGCCGGTCTATGACTGGTTTGGCGAAGAGCCGCTGCACAAGGCGGCTGCGGCGCTGATCCGTCATCAGCGCGTGGACAAGGCCATCGAATTGCTGATGAAAGGCGAGGAAGGCCGTGAATTGGCACGAACCCTGGCCGGACGCATGCTCACAGAACTCGATTTGCGCATGAGCGACCATTTCCCGGTTGAATGGATGATGGCGCGCTCATATTGGAACACGCTGTCCCAGGCGGAGCGGCAGCAGTGTTTTGCGCCCTACCAGGCATCACGATTGGCGCTGATGGAACGTCTGATGCACATCCCCTCGTCGCGTGTCAAGAAAGTCGATGTTCGCAAGGCGTTTCCGGACAGCCTTTTGCTTTGCATGCTCAACAACCTGCACATCCGGATCCGGCGCGAGAATACTTTGTCGCGTGGTTTAATGGCGCTGGTCCTGGAAGACATCATTCCCGCAGGCAGTCAGGCCGGCCAACTCTATCGCCATTCATTACCGTTAATGCCGGTCACGTACGATCGGCATGCGGAGTTATTCAACAACCGCCTGGCGGAAGTCACGCTTTACCCTCATTTACGCGAGTTGATCCGGCCGGTCATGGAGCGGTATCGCGGCAGTGACGCGGCGCCGCGGAACTGGTTGGACCGGCTCTACGGTCCTCTGCCGGAACGGTTGGAAAAAGGATCGCCGGACCATCCCGTGCTCGATGATCTGGAATGGAGCTGGAGCCGAATCCCGGCGCCCATGGATTTTGTGCTGGCACGCGAATTGCATCGCCGCGCTTTTCCCCAGAACCCTGTTCCGATCTCACCGGGCTGCATGCGGATCAATGCGTGGTTCAAGGCCATGGACCAGCGACCTGACTTGGCAGCTTTCCTGCGCATTATGCGCACATCGCCGGAATGGCAGGCCTTGCTCAATCGCATGGAATACGACGACATTCCGGGATTCCTGGCCAGAGAAACCGATTTCCTGCTGGTGGCATCCTTATTTGCGCGTCTGGAAAAGGAGCTGATCAAACCGCTGGGAGCAGAGCAGCGTGGCTGGCTGCGGCCCGATTTTGACTGGATGCGGCTGTGCCGGCTGTTAAAAGTGCGTACCGAATCCCTGCCGGCTGAAGTTTTGCGACGTCGCAGCGATCTGACCATGGATATAAACGACGGCTTGCGCGCCTGGGTTGCGGTGCCGGCGCATGAAACCCATGCCGCGCTGGTGACCATGGCGCAGGAAGAGAAGCTCAAACGCCGTCGAGCAAATCTCGAACAACTAGCTAGCTATTTCGCCCTGAATCGCGCACTTTTATAACGCATTTTGAGAGGAATACCACACCCATGAAACTTGCTGCAGCATTTGAAATCGAATTGACGATCACCGGCGAGAATATTGACACGACCCGGCTCAAGCTTGGGGCTGGCGAATATTTGATTGGACGGGCCAAGTCCTGCTACATCCGGTTCCCGGAGAATTATCGTTTGATTTCGCGGCAGCACGCCAAGCTGGTGGTGCAACCGGGGCAGGTGACGATCCAGGACCTGGATTCGTCGGGCGGCACCATGGTTGATGGCCGCTTTGTCACGACCACGGAGTTGTGCAACGGTTCGGAGATTGCCATTGGTAATATTGCGATGAAAATCCGTTTGCCCGAGGAAGAGCGCGAAGCGTCGGTCAAGGTGGATTTGTCACCTGCCATGAACAGCGAAGATCGGGTGCAGCAATTGGATCAACGCTTGCGGACGATTCACCAGGCCACCGAACGCGTCATGCGCGAGGTACGCAAACGGATCATCGGCCAGGAGCATATCCTGCGCGCCACCTGGGCCACGATCCTGGCACGCGGTCATTGCCTGCTCATAGGCGTTCCGGGGCTGGCCAAGACCTACCTGGTCAAAACGTTTGGTGAAGTGCTCGGGTTGAGCAGCAAACGCATCCAGTTTACTCCAGACCTCATGCCTTCGGACATCCTGGGCAGCAACATATTACAAGTGACCGAAGAAGGCCGGCGCCACATGGAGTTTATCCAGGGGCCGATCTTCACCCAGTTGCTGCTGGCTGACGAAATCAACCGTACACCGCCTAAGACCCAGGCCGCGCTGCTGGAAGCCATGCAGGAACGCCAAGTTACGATCGCGGACAAGTCGCGCAATCTGCCCACACCGTTTTTCGTTATCGCCACCCAGAACCCTATTGAGCAGGAAGGCACCTATCCCTTGCCCGAGGCGCAGCAGGACCGTTTTATGTTGTGTATTTACCTGGATTATCCCCAACGGCCGGATGAAGTGGAGATCTTGTTGCGCACCACCGATAACGTGATTCCCGAAGTGGAAGCTGTGCTCAACGCCAATGCGATTCTGGACAACCAGCGGACCGTTGACGAGATCACGGTCAGTCGCGAGACCGCTGAATTCGCGGTTGATCTGGTACGGCGCACGCGTCCGGATGCGAACGGGGATGGCGCCTCGTCCGTTTCCAACGTGATTGAATGGGGCGCGGGTCCGCGCGCTGGACAATCACTGCTGCGTATAGCCAAAGCCCTGGCAGCCATGGATGGGCGCCCCACCATTTCGCGCCAGGACATCCTGGAAATGGCGGTCCCTGTGTTGCGCCACCGTATCTGCTGTAATTACAAGGCGCGTGCCGAAGGACTTGATGAGGCCGGGGTCATCGGCAAAATCATTGAGGAAGCACAACCATGAGGACGCGATCACTATCCAATATCCAAAACGGAACTGCCAATGTCCAAGTAAGGTTCTGTCAGAAAGTCTTTATTTTTTACATCCTATATATTGTCGTGATTGCCGGTGCGGTTGCGCAGAGCGTTGGGGTGACCGATGCGGCCGTACGGAAGCGGATAGGTGAATTGCGCGAAGCGCTCCTCAAGCAACAGCAGGAAAACGGCTCCTGGTTCTATGCCCGTTTCCCGGTAGGCGCCACGGCATTGGCAGTGCTGGCGCTGAAACATTCCGGCCTGCCCAATTCGCATCCGGCAGTCGAACGCGGCGTCGATTACATCGTTAAACATTTTGACGAACAGACCTATAGCGAAGGGCTGGTTCCCTGTGCCCTGGAGCAGGTCAATCCGGAGCGTTACAAGGATCGGATCGCCAAAGCCGTCGTTTTCTTGAGCCATGCCCAGAACAGGAGCGGATTCTGGAGCTATAGCGTCACCCAGGATGCTAATCGCGGCGACAATTCCAATGCACAGTTCGCGATCCTTGGGTTGGCCGCGGCGGAACGCTGCGACGTGTATATCCCGCCTCAGGTCAAGCGCAATGCCATCGCTTACTGGTACAAGGCCATGCATCCTCAGGGGGGGTGGGGCTATACGCCACAGCGCGAGGCTACCCTGCCCATGACATGCGCCGGCATCGCCAGCCTTCAGTTGCTGGACGAGACGTTGGAAAAGCCGTTGGCCGAGTGCGGTCGATACCGCTACAACGAAAAAATGAACCTGTCCCTCAAAAAGTTGAACCAGATGTTGGAAGAAGACCAGTTCGGGCACCGACGCCAATACACGCTGTACGCCCTGGAGCGCGTCGGCATCTTTCTCGACATCAAGAAAATCGGCGGCCGTGACTGGTATCGCTATGGTGCGGAAAAACTGCTGGGCCAACAGATCGGGATGTCGATCAGCGACCTGGCCCTGGAGTTGCTGTTCCTGGCCAAGGGCAATGCGCCGATCGCCATTGCCAAGTGGGAATGGGACGGCGCCTGGAACATGCAGCACCATGACGTGAGTCACTGGGTCGAAATGGCCGGCAAGAAACTGAAAACCAAGCTGGACTGGATCACGGCCCGTATCGACCGGCCTGATTCGCCCGCGGCCAAGGCCAGCCTGCTGTTTGTCAATGGCGCGGGCGAGTTCAAGGCGAGTGACCAGGAATACCAGTTTTTGCGCGCCTTTCTCAAGGACGGCGGCGTTATCGTGGGTGAGGCGTGTTGCAATGATCGCACGTTCCAGCGTTCGTTCGCCAAACAGATTGCCGAGAACCTGTTTCCGGGCCAGAAACTGGGTTTTGTCAAGGTCGCGCCCAAGCATCCGGTGTGCGACGGCATGTTCAAGCTCAAGCCGATCGTTACCGGCGCGCTCGAACTTAAGGGCGGCTGTTCCCCGAAAAACGTACTGTTTCTGTCGCGCGAGATATCGTCCGTGCTCGAAGAGCGGCCGCGGCCCCAGGAAGAAGAGGTGCGTGCGCGCAAAGTCGCGGTCAACCTGATCGTCTGGGCCATGGATTTCAAGCCGCCGACCAAAAAGCTGGACGAGCAAGTGCTAGTGTTGGACGGCAAGACTGCGGACAAGCTGGACGGCGACGAGCCTGAATTGGTCGGCACCAACCTGGCCCAGCCGTTTGGGCGCTTGCAGTTTCGCGATCAATGGAGCATCTGCGCCGGTCTGTTCACCCATCTGCGTGCGATGATAAAAGATCAACCGCAGCTACCTCAATTCGACGGCGAATTGCTGGTCGAGCCGCTCAGCCCGGAACTGTTCCACTGTGCCGTTCTTTTCATCGCGGGCAGCGAAGCTCCGCGCATGGCGCGCGAGGAAATCAACAACCTGCGCGAATATGTCCAGTTGGGCGGCGCTGTCATGGCTTGTCCCTGCTCCTGTTCTGACGAATTCGATCCCGGTTTTCGCAAAGTACTCCAGTCTCTGTTTCCCCACGACGAGTTGGAGGAGATTCCGGACCAGGATCCGGTCTGGACGTATCCTTACCAAGTCAAGGCGCGCCGGATCAAAGCCACGCCGGCTTATCGAGAAAAATATGGCGATCAATGGGCGCCGCTGCTGGGCATTCGCCGCGAAGGGCGCTGGGCCGTAATCTATAGTCCGGTCGACCTGTGCTGCGGCTTTGAAGAAGAACCCACGGACGAGACGGTCGGCTACCGGCCTGAGGACGCCTTTCCCATTATCGCCAACATCCTGCACTACGTTGTCACGCCCTGATCCGCCTTGCCATGTCCGAAGCCTTTGAAAAAGAACGCTACGATCCGGAAGCTCTGGCCTCCGTGGAGCGCATTGACCTGATCGCGCACATCCTGGGCTCGGCCATGATCCAAGGCTTTCATCGCAGCCGGCGCAAAGGATTCAGTTCTGAGTTCGCCGACTACAAGCCGTACATGCCCGGCGACGACCTGCGCCACCTGGACTGGCAACTCTACGCGCGTTCGGACAAGCTCTACGTCAAACGGCTTGAAGCTGAGACTAACATCGAAGTGACCCTGATGCTCGATGCCACGCGTTCCATGGCCTGGCGCTGGCAGCGGACCATTAACAAGCTGGAATACAGCGCCAACCTGATGGCGGCACTGGCTTTTCTCTACACGCGCCAGCACGACCCTGTTGGTTTGCTGGTGCACGACGCGCACGATTTGCATTACCTGCCGCCGCGCAGCCGGCGCGTGCAGCTCGATCATATTTTCGCCACGTTAAGCAAAGTGCGTCCTGGCAGCGCCAATGCCTTTCCGTTGCTGCTCCGCAACCTGGCCGGGCGTCGTCGGCATCGCGGGCACATCTTTATTTTCAGCGATCTGGAAGAGGACGAGAACGAAATCGAAAAAGCGCTGGAACAACTCTCCGGGCAGGGCGATGAGATTGTCGTGATCCAGGTGCTGGACAAGGCGGAAATCGAGTTGCCGTTTCAGCAGGTCACCCACATCAGAGACAGCGAAAGCGGGGCGGTCATCGAGGTCAATATGAACCAGTTGCGTGCCATGCACGAGGAACGCGTACGCCTTTTCCGCGGCCACTGGGAACAGCGATGTGCCCGCTGGGATCTGATTTTCGTGCCTCTTGATACGGGTATAAACTATCTCGACGCGCTGATGACGCTGGCGGAGGCCTGGAAATGAGGACGCTATGTTAGGTTTCTTATTTGGCGGCGCGCTGGCCGGCCTGGCTTCCGTGGCTTGGCCCATATACCTGCATTTGCGGCGCAAGAAAAACGATCAGATCCAGGTGGTGCCCTCGCTGCGCCTGTTCAATCTGGACCGGATCCAGGTGCGCAAGCGACGTCTGGAGAAATGGCTGCTGCTTGTCAGCCGTGTCGTGTTCCTGGCGTGCCTGTTCATGCTGGTGGCTCAACCTTTTCTGGAGACGCGTCAGTTGCTTTCGCTGCCGGCCATACCAGGGCAGGATGCTGCCAAGGTGCTGGGCGTGATTATTGACGACAGCCTGCACGCGTTGCACGATGACGGCATGGGCAACCGTCTGGACCGCTTGCGTGCCTGGCTGCGCGCACAGTTGCCCCGCCTGCCCGATGAGGCCCGTGTCGTCATGACCCCGACCAGTTTTCCGTTCAGCACGCCGCCCATGAAAAAGGAAGAGGCGCTGGCTTATCTGGACGATATGGCGCCGCTGCCTGTGACGGGTAAAGCCAGTGAAGCGCTGGTCGCCTGCGCCGATAGTTTACGCGGCTTCAACGGCGCCCTGTTGATCTGTTCCGGCTTATCCGCGGAAGCCTGGGCAGCACCGCCTGAACCGAACACGGCTACGCTGCCGGCTCAGGTCAAGTTCCTCGACCTGTCGGCCATCCGCACGCCCGGCCTGGTGCTGCAGGCTCCGGCCAGGTCCATAAGCCGTGGTCGTGTTGCGCTCGAGGTGCAACTGCGTGGCGATCCCACCCATCTGACCGGTCGAAACCTGCGCCTGGAGGGCGAGGGGGTGCGGCCTGTGACCCGCACCATCCGCGCACCTGAAGCGCTGACCGGTCGCCTGGCCCTGGACGTGCCCGAGGCCATGGACGACATGATCTTGCGCGTGGTGTTGGACGAACCGTATAGCCATCCCTGGTTCGGCTATTATACGGACCCGCGCGAACAGCGCGAGCACGGTGCGCCGGCCGTGTTGATCATCGCGGACCAGGCCAACGGCCAGGTCCGCGATATCCTGGGTTCGGCCCTGGAAGCCGCCGATCCGGAGATTGAAGTGGCCGCAGTGACGGCTGGCGGTCAGAATCCGTTGCCTGACGAGCACGTGGAACGCATCGTGGTGGTGGGCAGTTCCACTTTATCCGTTTCGTTGCGCGATGTGCTGGAACGGTTGATCGGGGCTGGTGGGCGTATCCTTTGCATACCTGCCGCGGACGGTCCGGGATCCGCTGCGAGTGAACCGCGTCTGCCCGGCTGGGGTCCGGTCCAGGTCCTGCCAGGTCGTCCGCAACTTCAGGGTACGCCCGATTACCTGACGCTGCAACAGCCTTTTGAGGACCTGCTTTCCGCTGGCTTGCGCGAAATCCCGTTCAAACGTATCCGTGAGCCTATATTTGAAGGCAGCGCCTATCCGGTGCACCAGACCTCTGGGCGCATCCCGCTATTGAGCACGCGTATGCCCAACCGGCGCACTAGTATCTGGGCCCTGGGCTGGATTCTTGATATGCGGGAGGACAGTCCGGTCTATCATCCTCTGTTTCCCTTGTTCGTCCACCGCATCCTTTATCCTCCGCAAGGCGCGCGCCAACAGGGGGGGCGCAACGCCATGGTTGGCAAGAGTTTAGCGCTCAAAGCCTGGTTCGGCGACGATGCCGAAGGCCGCCTGCTCATCCTGCCTGACCAGCGCGAGCAGGAACTGCCCGACCTGCGCGAGCAGAACTACACCTTGGCCGTAACCCAGGCCGGGCGCTATACGTTGCGTTCGCCAGACGGCGACCGGACACGCTGCGCCAATGTCCCGCGCGAACACATGGGCAAGGAAATGGTGCGCGCCAGTTTTGAACAGCAATGGCCTGACGCCGAAGTGCGTTGGTTGTCCTTTGACGATGCGTTGACGCTCGATCACTTCCACTTCATTCCATTGGATGGCGGCACGCGCGAAGCCTGTCGCTATGACCTGACCCACGTGACCCTGGTCGTGGTATTGATCGCGCTGATCGTCGAAACCATACTGCTCATCCGGCGCCGGCTGTTCCTGGTTGGAGGCCATATATGAGCGTCAAAGCGTTTGCCTCGTTGCTCCTCTTTTCCGGCGCTCTGCTGCTGGGTTTGTCACTGGTCCTGGTCTGGCTCATGGTGCGCCACGAACGCCCGGCGCGCAGCATCCCGCATATTCTGCTGCGCGTATCGATCATCCTGCTGTTGGCCGTGTTGGCTCGCAAATCGCTGTTTAACTTCCGTACAACCGATAAGACCGAATTGCGCCACGAACATCACCTGGTTGTGCTGGTCGACGCGTCGGAGAGCATGCAAACCTCGACCGGCGGCAGCGCGACGCGTGCCGATCATGCCGCCGAACTCGTGCGCGAAATCCGGCGACGTACAGCAAGCCAGGACATTGACCTAACCCCGCTTTACTTTGCCCGCAATCTGGTTGAGGAGGATGAGCGTGACCGCTTGCTGCCCGACGCCACCAACCTGGACCAGGCCCTGGGCCAGGCGCTGTCGCGTTTGCGTGCCACGGAGTTATTGATCCTGTCCGATGGCGCCGCTACCAGCGGGGCTGTGCCTGAATTATTGGTGGAGCATGCTCGGCGGGCCAAGGTCGGGGTTTACGCTATCTGTGTCGATGCCGACGATGACCCGGGCATGGACCTGTTCATCGAGCAACTCGATGCGGACCGCCGCAACCCAAGCGTGATCAAGGCCATTATCCGCAAGGTCGGCCGCTACAACAGCCCGGTCGCGGTTGAATTGCGTTTGAACGGCGTGCCGCTCAAAACGGTCCGGCGTCGCCTGGAGGAGCGCACGGAAATCGTGTTTTGCCTGCCTGACCTTGTTCGCGGCTGGCATGCGTTTGAAGTGGCCATTGCGCCGGTCAGCGGTGAACTGACTGTCTTGAATAACGCGCGTCCCGGCATTTTCGAAAAGACCACACGTGAGAAATTTCTTTTTGTGCACGGCGCGCCGCGGCTGGAAAACCGGCACTTGATCCGTCAACTGCGCATCCAGTTTCCCGACCGCCTGACCGTCATGACCCAGGACGACCCGGAACTGGGATCCCTGGATATGAGCGATTATGTGCTGGCGGTGCTGGCCGATATCGATGCCGTCCGTCTACCGGCCAACCTGGATCAAGCCATGCAGGGGCGATCCTGTGCTTTTTTGATCCTGGCCGGACCCAACCTGAAAACTTGGCAGGACCGCGCACGGACCGGGTTCCCGGCCAGCCGCATCGGCGATTACATCAATCTTCGCGACCAGGCGTTCGCGCCTGCCCGGGTCATGGCGCCGCTCAACCTGCCCCGTCCGCTGGACCGGTTGCAGACCGATCACCTTCAAGTGAACCTGTTTTACCAGGTTCAGCCGTCCAAAGGGGCGCGCACGCTGCTGCAGCTCAACGTCGACACCGGCGCGCAGATTATGCCGTTGGCATTGACCGACAACCTGCGTAACCCTGACATGGCCTTAATCCTGACGGACACCACTTGGAAATGGGGCCGCCATCCGGACCCGTGCGTGCGCCGCGAACACGATGCGTTGTGGGATATCCTAATCAACTGGCTGCTGGCCGGTCGCGTACTGCATCATGGCCTGCTCATGGATATTGACGAGCGCGCCGATGTCCTGGGGCGCCGGCGCATCCTGGCGCGCGCCGCTGCCCGACGCGATCAACCTTTGTCCCGGGTGCAGTTGACCATTGAGGAACAGGCCGGCAAACGGGCTGAACCCATGAGCGCGGAAAATGGCGATTACACCTTTGAATACCGTCCCGAGCCTGGGGAATCCATTGTCTGGTTCCAGGCCACGGGCCGGCAGGACGGCGAACGCATTGCCAGCGAACGCAAACCCATGATCGCCGGCAGCATCGGACCAGAACGGGCCGCCATGTTTTCAAGGCCTGACCTGCTCGAGGCGTTGACTGGCCGAAACCCGCGGCGCTTTGCTTTTTATGGCGAACATGAACCGGTTTTTAACGAACTGGTCGCCAGTCTGGAGCCCAAGGTCTACGAAAAAAGGATCCGCCTGCGCCACATCACCATCGAGATGATCCTGGCTGGCGCCATTTTCATGCTGGCCGCAGTGGAATGGTTTCTGGAACAAGCGGGGTAGATAGCAGGGGCATCCTGCTCCTCAGCTTTCCGGAAGTAGCGGTAGAGGCTTCATGGCGGGAGCATAGGTGCAAGACGTCCCTGCTGCCATAACTTTTTTGAAGTATATACTTTTATATGCGACGCAAAACGGATAAGCAATTAACCAGGAATTTTTCATCCGGAGCGAACACTATGACAGATGGCCAATTGCCTTTCAACATTTCCATTTGCGGGCTTCACGAGATCCAGCGTTTTGCCGAACGGGGCATTACCCACCTTCTCACTCTGTTAGGGCCATGTATGGACATTGACACGCCCGATTGGTTGCTGAGATCTCATTCCAAGGTGTTTTTCGACGATATATCCTGGCATGAGCGCACCGCACGACCAGACATCACCCCGCCCACGGAGGACCATGTTCGCCGGATCCTTGCTTTTGGCCGGACCTGTCACGAGGCCGGCAGAAAGCAGCCGACCATCTGCTGATTCATTGTCAGGCCGGTATCAGCCGCTCCACCGCAGCAGCTTACATCATACTGTCTCGCGCTATGGGGCCGGGATTTGAGTCGCAGGCGCTGGAGCATGTTTTTCAACTGCGTCCTTTTCCCGTGCCCAACCGGCTGGTGGTTGACCATGCCGATCGTCTGCTCGAGTGCGGGGGCGTGCTGCTCAATACTTTGCTGTTGCGGCTCAAGATAGAACCCCTGGTTGATCGAGAACAGGATGTGAAACAAAGCATTTACTTCTGTCAAGATAGAAATTCACGACATGTCCTTGACGTTGCTGCCTAAAACCACTAGGCTCGGGCTCGAGTATCATAGAATTAATTTTGGAAGGAGTATGCTATGTTTAAACCGATGCATACAACCAAATGGTTTGCACTTTTCATTGTCGCGACCTTGTTCACGGTCGCGGCTCCGGGTAAGGATGCCTCTTTTGGCATGATCCTTTTTCCGGCCAAGGATAACATTAATTTTGACGAAGGTACATTCGAGCTTTGGTTCTGCCTGAATTACTCGTTTGAACAGGATATGCTCAAAGGCGGTTCGTCCATTTCACCCATGTCTTTCTTCAAAATTTTGGATCCCACAGGCAATAAACTGGCTGCAGAGACGGAATCTTCATCCAAGAAATCGAGCAAAAGTAAAAACTCCCGTTCCAGCTCCAGTTCTTCCGATAATGTTATAGAAGGCGTGCCCTTGGGCGCGAGCATGTCGCAGCATCGCAACAGCCACCTTTTCAGATATGGCAGCTTGGCCTTTGGCGTCAAGAGAAAGGTCTGGAACGGCGAAAAATTCGTCCATGTCATCTCCGGCGGCGGCTTGAGTGCCCCTAGCAAGAAACTGGGCTGGAAAAAAGGGGAATGGCATTACATGGCTTTGACCTGGAAGAAGTTGGACGATGGCGGTTATCTGGCCTCATTGACTTTTGACGATGGCAAAACCCAGAAACAAAGCTTTCTGCCCAATCCTAAAGTCAAAGAAGAGAATGCTTACGATAATATCATTGCCGTCGGCTCCACCCAGCAAGCCTGGGGCAGCATCAATTGTTTCCGCATTTCCAATAAAATCCGGACTGCCGAGGAAATGAAGGAAAGCTATGCCAATGGATTGAAGAAAGATGACGCCACCCTGCTTTTGCAAGACGGATCATCCATCAAAAGCCTGAAAAGCCTCAGCTCGGCAAAGCTGGGGGAAAACCCTTTGCGACTCAGGGATGGCGTTGTTTGCGGCAATCTCAAACTTATTGACGGCAAATTCGGCAAAGCCGTTTCCTTGAGCAATTAGGTCGAAGTTTTGCGAAAGGCGTTCGGACGCAACAGGTCGAACGCCTATTGCTCCAGGTTCAACACACAATTCTTGGTGCCGAACGGGTTCCATTTGAAATTGTGGACGTCCTGTCGATGATACAGCGATGGGTGGACTTCGATCTCCATCCATTCGCTTTTTTTTTCGTCGTAGTATTTATATTCGTAGTAACCAGGCGGCAGTTCAATGGTCACCAGTCGTGCGCTCCGACCGGTATGGATGAAACCGCTGCCTTTCTGTTCATGGCTGGTGCTCCAACTGTTGAAGCTGCCGGCAACCAGCAGTTGCCGACCGTTATTGGCAAAATCGCCCAGATCGAACGTGATCAAAAAACGTCCGCGCTCGCCATCGTGCTGAATATCGGTGACCATATAACGCCTGTATAGGTTTTCAAACCGCTCTTGTCAAGTAACATTTCCGTCAACCATCCACGTGCGGCGGCCTGACGCACTGCTTGATAACTTTGGCTAATTACTTGACAGGCACATGGTTAGATAGAATGCGGTCAATGTTGTCGGGAGGGATGCCGCGCAGGTGCAGATATTCGCCAAATCCGGTCAATATAATCACCGGTATGTCAGACTCTATAGCCTTGATTTTTTTAGCCAGTTGTTTGTCGCTCAAACCGGACATGACGGAATGGGTCAGCAACATTAAGGGATACGATCGGGTCAACCTTATCCAGCAGGTCTGCGCCCGTGCCATCCGGCAAAGACCAGGCGACAATGACCAGATCGGACGCATCTCCGATTTCCGAAGCAGCCTAAAGGCTGGACTACAAACGCACAGCTTCATGGGGGACCTTAATCGATAGCGATTGACCCTTGCCCGAAACCGAAAAGTCAGAGCTTTTTCCAACTAACTTGGGTAAACGTCTCCAACGATATGGCCTATCGCAGTTATCGTCCTGCGTCCGTGGAGGAATGGTGGGCTGTTCTGCCGCCGTGTCCTATAGCCTGCTGCTGGAAGTGTATGGCAGGGAAATCAATTATTTCTATTTTGAAGGTAAATATGGAAAGACCATTGAGCTTTTCGGTTCGCAGGTTTATTGGATCGACCAGACCGACAATACCTACCAGATGCCAATCACCGACGGGTTTTACGACACAGAGAACCACAAACTTTTCTGTAATCAGCGCAATTCCCAGACCGCCACCGTCAAAATATGCTATATGACTGGTTTGATTTGGTTGGATTTGTCCGGCAAGCTTAAGTAGTCATTGGGGCATGGGCTGTGACCCGGCTGCGATGGACGCATGATTACCAGGTGCTGCATACGATGTAGCCGCCTGATTTGGCGTCGTGTTCCAGGTGCAACATGCCGTGAGCTTCCGCTTGTTCCAGCAGTTCGCCGAACGAGCGGAAGCCGAAGTTGGTTTCGCTGAAGTTGGGTTTGCGCCGTTTAAGCGCCTGTTTGATCATGGATCCCCAGATCATGTTGTCTTCGCCGCGCTCTTCGAGCAGAGCTTCGTACATGTCGATGACCAGTTCAAAAGCTTTTTGTTTTTCATCGTCGCTTTGGGATGGCTTTTTGCCGCCTTTGCTTTCCTGCTGCTTCTTGGGCGGCGCTTTCTTTTTCTGGCCGGGTTTGCGCACCAGGTCGTCATAGCTGATAAACTCGTCGCAGTTGGCGATGAGCAGGTCGGAGGTCGAGTTTTTGACGCCCACGCCGATCACCGCTTTGTTGTTTTCGCGCAACTTGCTGACCAACGGCGAGAAATCGGAATCACCGCTGATGATGACAAACGTGTCTACATGCTCTTTGGTGTAGCACAGGTCCAGTGCGTCCACCACCATGCGGATATCCGCGGAATTCTTGCCGGACTGGCGTACGTGCGGGATTTCGATCAGCTCAAACGAGGCTTCATGCATCACGCCTTTGAATTGTTTGTAGCGCTCCCAGTCGCAGTAGGCTTTCTTGACCACGATGTTGCCCTTGAGCAGCAGGCGCTCCAGGACCTTGCCAATGTCGAATTTATCGTATTTGGCATCGCGCACGCCCAGCGCTATGTTCTCAAAGTCGCAGAAAACCGCCAGGATCATTGTGCGATGTGCTGAGTTCGTATTCATATTTTTTTTATCGTCCATTTCCGTCACTCTTGTGTTGTTTGTTTGCGTTCAATGAAAAAGAAATCATCGTCGTTCATGGCGTCGTGGGCCCTGAACACGATGGTGTAAGGTCCAAGGAAATGAGCGAACGCTTCGATATGGTACGATCCAAGCACCAGGGCCTGGACGCGCCGCTCTTCCCATAACCGTTGGATCTCCGGCATCTCGGTGGACCGCAGTTGATCTGTGTATAAAAGCAAACCCTCATGTCCTGTCAAGGTTACATAGTTGAAGTTGTGTTCGCGTGCATACTGACGCACATTACGGCCAAACACGGCCAGGGCGTGGCGTTGCTGTTGGAAATCCAGCACCACCTGGCTGATGACATAACCGCCGATCAGCGTCAGCGCCAGGATCAGCGCCGTGGCTGTTGCGCTATGGCGCTTGCCTTCCGTGGTTGGGATGGCGGCCAGCATGGCCGGCAGCAGTAGGCAGAGCGGTGGGATCAGCGGAAAAATGCGGTCTACCCGTTTATCCGGCACCAGCGACATGACCAGCAGGCCGCCCAGCGCCCAGCAGGCCAGCCAGGCCATTTCCGGTCGCTCGATGAAACCAGTGCGCACGCTGCGCCACGCCAGGCAGCTCACCATGAACCAGGCCCAGGGAATCCACTTGATGCACAAGTGCGCCATGTAAAAAAACAAGGGCTGTACCTGGTGTACAGCCTGGTCTCCGGTGGTGAACCGGCCGGCAAATTCACGCACGATCACCCGGTTGTAAAAAGCGGGTTCCCTGATCACGCCCACGCTGACCCAGAGCAGGAACACGGCCCAGGGCAGGAGCCACGGCCACCAGCCGCCCCAAGCGCCGGACGGCCAACCGAGCCGGCGCGCCGACAGGGCGTAGAGGAGTACACCGGGCAGCAGCAGGGCATAGATCATCGGTCCTTTGATCATCATCGACACGGCGATCAGGACAAACAGGGCGCACTGGCTTTCGAGATCCCATGGGGCGCGACGCCGGATATGGTCGTAGCTCAGCAGACCGGCTGCGCCGATGACCAGTGTCAGCAGCATGTCGGTGCGCACCAGCGTGGCCAGCCGCACACCCATGATGTTGAGCGCCAGGGCGCAGGCCGCGACCAGACCTCCGCCCCGCAACCAGCGTTCACCGGCACGATAGAGCAGGGCCATCAGCGCCAAGGCCGCGGCCAGCGAAGGCAGACGCCAGGCCAGGTTCCAGGAACCGCTGGCTAGGTAGAGCCCGGCCGAGATCCAGCCCAGCAACGGCGGCTTGGTGGCCATGTCTTTCTGGCCGGGCATGTGCTGGAAAAACCAGCGCCCCGCATGCACTATTTCATAGGCGACAAATGCTTGCTTGGCCTGGTCGTAGTCGTTGAGCTGCCAGGGTAGATTGCGGACGCAGAGTAGCAGGGCGGTCAGTGTCAGGCATACCCCGTGAAACCAGGTGCGCCGTGGCAGTTCGGCCATGGGATTCAGCGACATGGGCATCAGGGTAGGATGAAGCTCTTGCCTCGGGCCCGTGCCGGCAGACCAAAAAAGTCGGCCAAGCTCTGGGCCAGGTCAAAAAAGCCCTGGCGCACACCCAGGTTACGACCTGGTTGACCGAGGCGATGAACTAGCAGCGGCACATACTCACGCGTATGGTCCGTGCCTTTGAACGTTGGATCATTGCCGTGATCAGCGGTCAGGATCAACAGGTCGTCTTGGTCAAGCAGTGGCAGATACGAGGCCATCCAGGCATCGGTCTCGACCAGAGCCCGGGCATATCCGACCGGATCGCGGCGGTGCCCGTATTTCATGTCAAAGTCGATGAAATTGGCAAAGATCAAGCCGCCGTCTTTCTCGCGCGTAAACTGTTCGACTTGTTCTCGGGCCGCGGCCATGTCGCCGGAATGGACCGATTCGCTGATGCCGCGGCGCGCATAGATGTCCTCGATTTTGCCAATGGCATAGATCGGCACGCCGCCATCCTTGAGTTGCTCCAGCACGGTCGGTTCCGGCGGTGTATAGGCATAGTCGACACGGTCCGAGGTGCGCTCGAACGCGCCGGGCCGACCGCGGAAAGGACGGGCGATGACCCGGCCGATGCGGTATGGGTTGCACAGGTCGCGCGCGATTTCGCAGCCGCGGTACAGCTCCTGCAAAGGGATGACGTCGTTGTGAGCCGCGATCTGGAAGACCGAGTCGCCGCTGGTATAGACGATCCAGGCGCCAGTGCGTATATGTTCCGGTCCCAGTTCCTCGATAATGACCGTGCCGCTGGCCGCCTTGTTGCCAATGATCTTGCGCCCAGTCGCCTGCTCGAACGGCCGGATCAGTTTGTCGGGGAACGAGGGTGGGTCGGGCGGGAACAGGCTGAATCCGGGGTTCATCATCAGGCCGGCGATCTCCCAGTGTCCAGTGATCGTATCCTTGCCCTCCGACATCTCCTGCAAGGCGCCGAAATCGGCGCTGGGCTGTGCGACCGGGGAAACGCCGGCGATCGGCTCGATGCCCGGCAGCAGTCCCGGGATATTGCCCAGGCCCATGGCCTGCAATACGGGCAGGTGCAGCCCCTGGTTTTCGTGCGCGGCAATATGCTGCAAAGTCGCCGCACCCGCATCGTCGTACGCCGCGGCATCAGGCGCCGCACCGATGCCCACGGAGTCTAGGACAATAAGTATAACTTTTTTCATAGAGCAAGTTTACCGTTTCCGCAACACTGCTGGCAAGCCATGGTTTTTCATTCTTCATCTGGCGACGAACGCTGCAATGCACTACTTTATGCCCGAGGTGAAGGCAATATCACTCTTGTTTTTGTCCTTTTTCCCGGTAACGCCGCCGTCATTTGCGCCTGAAATTTGAAGCCGCATGGGGTGTAATATTTAAATCTTACTTTTCTATATTGCACCCAATGAAACTGAAAAGAAAATTCATTGACAAAATACTACAAAAATAAGTGCTGACATAACAGCGCATATTCGATTCAATTTACGCCTTTCGAACTCGTTTTTTATAGTTATAAGATTCTTGTTTTTCCTCGAAAAAAAGTTATGGTTATAAAAATAAAAATAAATTAATAAACATCAACGCAAAGGGTGGTTATGTGTGAGAAAAGTAAAAGGCTTCCTTTTACATTGAGACTGGGTTTTGCCTTTCTGGTTTATTCTGCGGGAGTTCGGGCCTACGACGTATTCGACACGTCTTTCGGGAACCAGGGATTCGCATCCATCAATTTCGGATTGGTCAGCAACCTGCGCGGCATGACGATCCAGGGCGATGATAAAATCGTGGCCGTCGGCTACGTCAAGGACAGCAGATATAACCCTGTCACCAATAAATGCATAGTGCTGCGCTTCACCGCGAATGGCGCGGTCGATACGTCGTTCGGCGACGAGGGACGCGTGATCAGCGACTTTGGCTTTGTAGCCTGTCGCTTTGATGACGTCGTCATCCAGACCAATGACGCCCATATCGTGGCTGTGGGCAATGCATCCAACGCGTTGGTGCTGGCTCGCTATTTACCGAATGGTGATCTCGACGGCAACTTTTGCGGCAGCGGAATGCTCGTGACCAATGTTTCAGACGGCTGGAGTGCTGGCTATGCACTGGCTGTGCAGGACAACGGAAGTATTCTTGTGGCAGGCGAATTTCAACGGCAAGCCATGCTCTTTCGTTACACCAGCAATGGATTGGCGGATATATCTTTTGGCGAATACGGCGTCATGAACCTGAATGTGACTAATGGCGCTGCCCGAGATGTCGTCATCCGCAACAATAAAATTCTGACCGTGATCCACGATCCATCCACAACCGGTTTTGTCATGGCGCGTGTATTAACCAACGGAACCTTTGACGCCACGTTTGGAACAGGGGGAAAAGTCAACGCCTCGTTTAATTCGCTCAGCGATAACCCTCAAGCCATGGCGCTCCAGGCTGACGACAGGATCGTGGTCGTGGGTAGTTGCTCCAATGCATCCCTGGCCTCCGGCTACGCGATTTTGCGGTTGACGTCTGCGGGCGAAGCGGATAACACATTCGGCAGCAGCGGCTTGGTGAAGCCGGGCAGGTCCAGTCTCGATATCGCTTATGATGTGGCCATTCAAGAAGACGGCAAAATCGCAGTGGGCGGGGGAACTCACGGTTGGACCGCGGTGCGTGTGAACAGCGATGGTTCCTATGACCGTTCCTTTGGCCAGGGTAATGGCATCGCGGTCTTCACAGGCGATACCGGCGTCGACGACTGTATTTCGAAAACGTATGCCATGGCGCTTCAACACACCAACGCCATCCTCCTCGGTGGGTATGTTCAGTACTGGATCGATTCGCTGATCAACAAACCTACGGTGACGCGTCTGAACAAGAACACCGTTACTTATGACATACCAGCGCTGTCGTTGACAGGATGGTGGGCGTGCCTGTTCCTTTTCTCGCTGGGAGGTTTTATCACCTTGAAGCGCCGCAAACAACTGACGAACAGCGTCCAAAACTTTTAAGGGTGCAATATAAGATGTAGGTACGTTGCCGCCTCGTCGGACCACAGGGCCACAACGGTCGCCAACGATAGAGAAAGTGCAAGTCGACCAATCGCTGCTCCATCAAGAATTCAAGGCCATCAAGCCCGTCTGCGTAGTCGATGCACGCCACTCAAAAAGCGATGAGAAAACTGAATTAGGAATTGTGGTTGAGGTTCAGTGGCGCCATCAGAAATCAAAGCCATTCTACCTTATTGGTATCACGATTTTTGGGACAATGGCGGGAAAATTGGAACAACTTAATTTATTTGACGAAATTGCAGCGCCTGCAATTACCGTTGACGAAGCCGCAAGACGCTTAGGAGTGTCCACTGCGACAATTCGTAATTGGGTTAAAACGAAATATTTGAAACAAACAGAAAAAAGGAGGATTCCTTTAGAATCATTAGAGAGATTTCAGTCTGACGTTTCTGGAAAGGATAAATTGACGCAACGAGCTAACAAATCCTTCAAAGACTCACATGACCACGACAAAATCGCGACAAAATTTTTTGAAAAAATTACTTCATCTGTGGGGGAGGCGGATGCGATTGGAATAGAATATGAATCTAGTTTATCGGATTCCTACCGAAATAAAGAAGGTATTTACTATACACCAGACGAGGTTGTCCGGAATCTCTTTTTTGTTCCTGAAGATGGCATTAAAGGAGCCACATTTTGTGACCCATGCTGTGGTTCTGGGAATTTTATTGTTAGGGCAATAGATTTGGGATTTAACTTGGAAAATATATATGGTTATGACATTGATCCAGTAGCAATCGAAATAACAAAGATGCGGATTTATAAGCGCACTGGATATAAAACTACTAGTATCAGATGCGTAAGTTTCTTGGATATATCAACCAATCAGTCCCCGCCCACGTTTGATTATATATATACAAATCCACCATGGGGCAAAAAAATAGAAAAAAAAGAACGAGAATCGTTTGGATTCAGACTTGGAGCAGGGAGCAGTATCGATACCTGTTCGCTCTTTTTCTTTGCCTGCTTAAAGTGCCTGAATAACCATGGCAGTCTAGGTTTGCTTTTGCCAGAATCATTTTTTAACATAGCCGTTTTCGAAGGTGCTCGACGCAAAGCCCTTAAGCTCTCCATTGAACGACTGATCGACTATGGCAAGGCGTTTAGCGGATTACTGACAAGGGCGCAGGCAATCATTCTTACAAACGAGCCAAACGATTCCCTTTCAAGGATATTATGTGAAACCTCGCATCAAAAATACCAGAGAACAAGCGATTCTTTTTTATGCAACCCAAAGTCAATTTTGAATATGTACTGCAATGACAAGGAGGCACGCACACTACTGTATTTAATGTCAATGCCGCACATAACATTAAAAAGTCAGGCATCCTGGGGATTGGGCATTGTAACGGGGAATAATCAAAAATTTATCAAAGAGATTCCGGAAGATGGATATATTCCTGTTTACAAAGGTGCTGACATTTCGCATGATAATCTAATGGAGGCGAGCAATTTCATTCCGTCGGATATGAGCCTGTACCAGCAAGTCGCTCCCATTCATCTTTATGAAGCAGGTGAAAAGCTCATATACAAGTTTATCTCATCAACGCTCTGCTTTTATTATGACAATCAACAAAGGTATATTCTCAACAGTGCAAACATGCTTATTCCTGACGATTCATTTCCGGTTTCGACAAAAGTCTTAGGTGAACTTTTGA
>CAZOLK010000063.1:0-22978 GCA_964580325.1 uncultured Verrucomicrobiota bacterium
CAAAAGCGGCGAGGCCCACAGGAGGGGAAACAGCAAATTAGGAAAGACGCCGATGAAAAACAGGCCGGCGCCTGCAAGCAGGAGCACCGCCGCGGCCGCCGCTTTCGGGCGCCGGGGGGAAACGGGGCAAAACTCGGCAAAGCCGGCGGTGATTCGCGGCACATGGGAAAACAGCCGTTGGGTGCTGAGCACGGCCGGCAGCACCGTGGAAAAGGGCAGGGTGGCGAACAGGAAATATTCCATAGCCGACAGACCGTCCGCGCCCATGTAATGCCAGTTCTGGACAAACCGGTTGAGGTATTCGAAAAACCACCAGAACGCGGCACTGCCCGGGAAGAGCGCCAGAAAAAAACGCGGTTGGCGGGTCAGCATGCAACGGTTGGTGCGCTGATAGGTCAGCGCGTTGATCACCAGGATATAGGCGAACCAGAGCGGACTGAAGGTGAACGGCTGCCAGGCGCTGAACCAGGCGAAACGGTTCCAGGCCAGGGTCCAGGCCACGGCGCCCATGGCCAGTCCGAGCCAGCCCCACCAGGGAAAACTGCGGGACAGCCGGCGCACAAACGGGACCACGCAAACCAGGATCAGCGATGCCATGGCCACGAACCAGCCCCATTGGAACGGTGCGTGCCGAACATAGTGGGTCAGCGGCGGAAACTCCAAAAAAGCCCGGACATCACGGCCATACAGCCCGACTCCGAGCAACGGCAATCCGAGCAACAGCGCAGTGTAAAACAACCCTAAAAATAAGTGGTTCAACGTTCTTTTCATGGTTCAGCTCCGATCTCAATAGCCAATGTCCAACACGCAATATCCAAGGTCCATGATCGGAGGCAGCAACCAGCTCATCAAGGTCTCGATACTGTCCACCAGACATTTCATGGTTATACCGTAGCATAAAAAAATGACTTTGCAATGCAAAGTTTTAATTTTGTGTATGAAGGTCTGGCCCTAAAAAAAACAGATGAGTAAGGCTTAGGGCGTGCGCAAAAATAACTTCACCATTGAGGGGCAATTCACCACATCCGGCTTCGTTGCGAATGTTTCGAAATATTTCAATATTCTTACAAATTCGCGCCTTGCCGGCTAGGCCTTGCCTCCACAAATGGCGATCTTCTTTTTGCGCACGCCTTTAACGCGGTTACGCTTCTTGACATGCGGTTGAAAACAGTCTAAAACAACCAGCCGTGCAATGGAATTGTTGAACAAGCACGCCCAACAGGCGTGTTGCAGAGGGTATCTGGAAGGGAGAAATAGGCCGTAATGAATAGAAAAGAGTCGGATCAGGCAAAAGAACTGGAACTGGACAACAAGTCGAATAAGGCACGCACCTACGCCGTGCTGTTTGAACTCGAATTTTTTGCCGTCAACACACGGGTTAAGTTTTTCGAGATTCTGCGCAAAGCGCTGAAAGAACAGGATTGTGCATTCAACGAGGCGCACTTTTCCCGTTACTGCCTGCAGGATACACCGGAAAACTGTGCGCGGCGTCTGCCCGAATTGATGGGGTTGAAGAAAGTCAACGGCGATAAGCTGGGCCAGACCATCGTGCAGCAACTGCAAGCTTATTACGCTGACAAACCCGTGCTGAACCCGGGCGTGAAGAGCTTGCTGCAAAAGGCTGTCAACCGCCATTATCATGTGGCCACCATTTCCTGCCAGCCCCGGCACCAGGCCGAGGCGTTGATGGATAAAACCGGACTGCAGGAATTTAAAGTCGATCTGCTTTGCCACAACGACGACGGCAAGGCTTTTCCCGGCGCCGATGTCTGGATGCGCGTGTTGAAGGATTTAAACCTGGTGCCGCAAAACTGTATGGCCCTGATCAGCAGCATGGAGTCCGGCAAAACCGCGTTGACCGCCGGGATGCACTTCGCGGTTATGCCGGATGCCTTTACGGCGTTTCAGGATTTCGGCGGCGCCGATTTCGTGCTGACCGCCTTGACCGATAAGGAGGTGGATGAGGTGCTCAACAGCCTCAGCCGCCATGCGAAATGAGCCTGTTGGAAGCTGATTACAGTATCCTGGAAAAGGGCGATCCTGTCCCGGTTTTGATCGAGATCATGCGTAAATTGCGCGCCGAGGACGGCTGCCCTTGGGACCGCGAGCAAACCCTTGACTCGTTGCGTCCCTACCTGTTGGAAGAAACCTACGAGGTGTTGGACGCCATGGACGATGACCATGCCGACCATCATCGCGAGGAGCTGGGCGATTTGCTGCTGCAAATCGTTTTCCAGGCCCGGATCCGTGAGGAGCAGGGGCTGTTCGATTTTTACGACGTGGTCCGCACCTTGTCCAAGAAACTGGTCCGGCGCCATCCCCATGTTTTCGGGGCGACCGAAGTCAGCGGCAGCAAAGATGTGTTGCGCAACTGGGAAACGATCAAGAAAACGGAAAAACCGGAGAAAAAATCGCTGCTCGATAGCCTGCCACGCTCCATGCCGCCCCTGCAGAAAGCTTACTTGATGCAGAAAAAGGCGGCGTGCGTCGGTTTTGACTGGGAGCGCATCGAACAGGTCATCGACAAGGTCGAGGAAGAGCTGGGCGAAGTGCGTGAAGCGTTGCGAAGCGGCGAAGACCAGCGCATCGACGATGAGTTGGGCGATCTGATGTTCGCCATGGTCAACCTGAGCCGTTTCAGCGGTCGGCGACCCCACGATCTGCTCGAAGCCGGCATCGCCAAGTTCTGTCGACGTTTCCAGCAAGTGGAGCGCATGGCCGAAGCTGACGGCGTACGCCTTGACACGTGCTCGATGCAGGAACTGGATGCTTATTGGGAAAGGGCCAAAACACAGTGCCAAAAGAACGTGGAGCCGAAAACAGGGCCATAATGCTTGAAGAAGTCGAGGTGCGCGAGATGCGTGTCATGACCGGCGGGTATTACGCTTGCACCATGGAAAGTCCAGTGGTCGCGCCGCTCGTGCGACCGGGACAGTTCATTCATCTGCGCGTGCCGCGCCTGGAGGTATGCGTGTTGCGTCGGCCGTTCAGCGTATACAAAAGCGAAGGCTCTTTATTGACCATTCTGTTCAAAAGCGTGGGCAAGGGCACCCAAGCGCTGTCCGCGGTACAGCCCGGCGACCGGTTCAGCATTATAGGGCCCTTGGGTCATGGCTTTCCGAACCCCGCAAATGGCGCTTTTCCCGTGTTGATTGCCGGCGGCTACGGCATGGCTGCCCTGTACATGATCGCGCGTCAAGCATCTGGACCTGAAGCTTCTGGGCCTGGCCTGGTTTTTGTCGGTGGCCGGACCAGGCAGGATATCCTCTGCGTTGACGCTTTTGAAGCATTGGGTTGGGACGTGCGTCCCGCCACCGAGGACGGCTCGCTGGGCGTCGTCGGCCTGGTGACCAGGCCGCTGGATGCTTGGTTGGCCCAGGAATGCGGTGCGCGCACGCCCGAGTTTTTCGCCTGTGGTCCCAATCCCATGTTGCAGGCTGTCAGCCAGCGGGCCCTGGCGCGTGATGTCAAGGCATGGATTTCCATGGACCGTCACATGGGATGCGGCGTCGGTGCCTGCCTGACCTGCGTCCAGCAGATCAAGCGCGCGGACGGAACCTGGACCTGGGCTAGAACTTGTCGTGAAGGCCCGGTTTTCGAGTGCCGTGATATCCAATGGGATGACCAGGACAAAGGAGGCGCCGTATGACTCGGACTGATCCTAATCTGGAAACCGTTATTGGCCCCATGCTCATGAAAAACCCGGTCATGGTCGCATCCGGTACATTCGGCTATGGTCCTGAATACGCTGATTTGGTTGACCTCGATCAACTGGGCGCGATCGTGGTCAAAGGCATCAGCCTGCAGCCGTGCAACGGCAACCCGCCGCCGCGCACCGTGGAGGTGACTTCTGGTTTGATCAATGCCATTGGTTTGCAGAACCCAGGCGTGCAGGGGTTTGTCGAGGACTACCTGCCGTTCCTAAGCCAGTTTGCGACGCCGGTGCTGGTCAATATCTGGGGACGTACGCTCGGGGAGTATCGTGATGTGACAGTCGCGCTGGACCGCGAAGAGGGGATTGCCGGTTTTGAAGTCAATGTCTCCTGCCCCAACATCAAGGAGGGCAGCACGACGTTTTGTTCCAATCTGGATATATTCGCGGAGGTGATAAGCGAGTTGCGTAAGGTTACGCATAAAGCGCTGATCCCCAAGCTGGCGCCCCATACTGCGGGCATTGCCGAGTATGCACGGGCCGCCCGGGATTGCGGTGCTGACGCCATATCGCTGATCAACACACTGCCGGCCATGGCCATCGACATCGAGACGCGCCGCCCGATCCTGGGCAATCGGACCGGGGGCTTGTCCGGGCCTGCAATCCACCCCGTAGCCGTCAAACTGGTCTGGGAAGCTGCCGCTGCCGTGGATATCCCGATCATCGGCATGGGCGGGATCGCCAACGCAAATGATGCGATCGAGCTGATTGTTGCTGGTGCGTGCGCGGTTGCTGTGGGCACGGCCAACTTTACTGACCCAACAACGGCGTTGCGGGTGATCGACGGGCTGCGCGCCTACCTGGTGCGCCATGCCATGACCTTGGACGACCTGGTCGGAAGTGTGCGGTCATGACCGTGAAGCGGATCATTTCAAGCCTGTTGGTCCTGGTTTTCATCGGCCTGGTTGCCTGGTGGCTGCTCTATGTTCCCTACCACCCGGCATCCTTGTACCGCGCCGTGCCCATCAATGCCGTTTATGTCAGTGCGCATTATGATATTGCCAGCCGCGACCGTGATTTTTTCGATAATCCGCTGATTTTAAGTCTCGCCAGTTCCATGGGTATCGCGCCGGATCAAGTGCGTAAGCTTATGCGCAGCAGGGATTTTAGGCAGTGGTTGCCCGTGCTGGCATCCGATGAACTGGTGCTGGCCCATGTGCCGGCACGGGGCGCATTGCCGGCTTCTTGGGTGTTTGCGAGCTGGATCGGTTCGCGCAGCCAACGTTTGCGCTGGAGCCTGGACTTTGCCGGCATGTCTGGTGTTTCCAGGGCCGAAAGCCGGGCCGGCGTCGTCATCTGGCAGGTCGAAAGCGGCCTATTTCCGCCAGGCCTGCATCTGTCCATTGCGTTTGAGGAAGGTGTCCTGTTGGGTTGTCTGTCCCACGACGCCTTAGGTGTGATCCAGGTCCTGGATACGTTTCTCGGCCGCTCAGCCTCGTTGTCGAGTTTTTATAATCATCTCGTAAGCAACAATCTTGAATTACGCAAAGATGCGGCGGATCGCTGCTGCTTGTTTCTTGGCGGACCTGGACAGATGGGGCGTAGTGCGTTTCAGGTTTGTCTCACCACTCTTGAACCTTCCCGGATCCAGGGTGGGATGGGGCTTTTTCAGTTGCTGAGCGTCAAGGAGCGGATGCGTGTTCCAGCCATGCCCGAGGCTCCGGTTCAGCCTGATTGGGATTTGCCCATAACCTACGGTTTGCTGCGCAATGAATCGATCAAGCGCTGGACTTGGCCTATTCGCCACATTCCGTGGGTTTTCAAGTTGCGCGGGTTGTTTGAATCCGCGCAGGCGGAACATATACTGCTGGCTTTTTTCGATGGCGAATTGAGCGGGCGCCTGATGCAGATCAAAGTTCCAGGTTTGTTGGTCGGCATGCCGTTTCCATCCCAGGAAGCGGCTTTTGTGGAGGTGAACCGGTTTGTCGATCTGTTCAATGCCCAGTATCGGCTGGGTTTGATCCCCCACGAGATGACCCGCAACGGGCAGACGCCCTGGTTTGTCATTGAAGGCACTTCAGGCCAGGCCTATGCTCAATTGCCGCTGGAAGAGCGGGTGGCTTTCGCCTATTACCAAGGATGGCTGCTGGTGGCCGCCAATCCGGGCACGTTGAATAAGGTCATCGGCAATGAACTTATGCACGAAGGCGCTGGAAGCGTTATCGCGGAATGGCCGCACTTTAAAAAACCGGTTACACCTGGCGGCGACATGGTTCGCATGGACATAGAGCGTAGCGGTCAAGCGTTGAAGCTTGCGCTGGCCGGATACTCGTTGCTCCTGATGATGAAAGATCCCGAGCATTCGCGTACAAGGCGCGAGATCGTCAATGAACTTAAAGCATGGATCGATAGCGCAGGCGACTTGCGCGACGCGCTGTTCATCAGGCGAACCAATGCTGTTCTGTCCGAAGTATGGGATTTTTCCCTGGGATCTGGGACACGGACTGACACGGACTGACACGGACTGACACGGAAACACGGATCGACACGGAAACGGGCGCAATTTAAGGGTTTCTGGTTGAGTGAATAATTTGTAGGTAAAATGGGTGCGCTCAGTTTGGTGCGGATTGATCAGGACAAAATGGCCGTATGTGTTTGCCGACTTCCAAAAACTTTTTCACACTTATCATAAAGTTATTAACAGCTTTTCACAGCCTTGTTTTCGAGCTTTTAACAAGTTATTAACAGGGGTGGGGTAACGTTGAAAGTGGGTAAATGCACGTAAGCGTGGTTTCGCTATGATTTATCTCGTTCAATTCAAAGTGGTTACAAAAACATGAAGCGTACGATGAATTGCGCTGTGTTAAGAGTCATGGCAAAAGCTCAACATATTCACATGCAGCTTATTGTGACGTTATGTTAGGCCAATGTTAATAAATCGTTAATGATGGATGAGATTTGTAATTGCTTGTTGATAAATAAATTGCGCTCATTGAACGACGTGTTGGCATTGTTTGTGCTTTGTTACGCTCTTTTTCTTGTGGATGATGCCGATGGGTTTTCAGCTTTTTTGTCAACAAGGATGTGGCAGGCATGCATGGAAAACTTTTTGGTTGAGATGGCGTGCGTGGCGCGCTATACTCTTCTATAACGACTGGTGAAGGAGTTGTGATGGCAAGGGTATTTGATAAACTGATATCCATCGAAATGCGTGAGCATGTATCTTGCGATCCTAATACGGAGCGCAATCCGGAGGTGACGATCAGGTTTGCGGCCAATGGCGAAGTGCCTTTTCCTCAGGTTGTTATTATCGATGCACATGGGCGCGAACATGGGCGCGAACATGGGCGCGAACATGGGCGCGAATGGGTGTTCAACCGCGATCAGGTCGCTGTTGAGGAAGATGGCCGCGTATGCATCCGGATCCCTGCTGGTTCGTTGGAGCCGGGATCTTACCGCGTCAAGGTCGAGGGGTGCAAGTTGGTTGATCCAAGGCAGGCCCGGGCTGAAGATTGGGTCAGCGAAACCCGTTCTTTCCAGCTCGATCCTGTATTAGGAACCGACCAAGTAGAGGTTGCGTCACCACGGCATGCCCCCATCATTACCGGACCCACGGTCGAAGTGCGGATCTATTTCGGCATTCATAAGCATATGCACCAGCCCTATTACAACACGCTGGACGAACAGGCCTGGGACGGTGAAAAAGACGGTATTTTCAGCAGCCGTTGCGGCCCGTACACCCGTTTCATTCCCACTGCGGTCTGGCAGTATATCCGCGGCGGATTGCCCCATGCGGGACTCAGCACCAGTTGGAGCGCTTCGCTGATTGAGCAACTAGACCGCTGCGCTGCCCAGGACCGTTGTGGCGGTTGTTTCCGCAACTGGAGTGAGGAATTGCGTCATGTGGTTCGCGAAAATACGGCACTCGGTCATCCGCGCGTTGATTTCACCGCCTTTGGCGCCTTCCATCCACTCATGCCGCTCATCCCGCCGCGCGACATCGTCAAACAGATCGAGCGCCATCGCGAGATCATCGTGAATACGTTTGATGTGGAACCCGCGCCCATCCTGTTTCCGCCTGAAACCGCATTCGATGTCAGTATGATTCCGGCTCTGCGCGAGGCCGGCATTGAAGCCGTGATTTACGACAGCATTCATCGCTACCGGAGTTGCCGCGACTATCCCTATGGCGGACCGCAGGAAGGAATGCTGCCGCCATCGCCTGCTGACCAGCGCAATGTGCCCAGCCATGATTGGCTGCAGTTGCATAATGTCTGGAGCGGCTCCAAAATCAGCCCGTGCCTGCTCAAGCCCGAATACATCGGTTACGAAGACCACGAGGGCAAGCAGCACCGCATCATCGGCGTGCCTGCGGAGCGTTACATCGGCAACGAAGACGCGCGCGGCGGGTTTGGTGCCCTGCAGTATCCCGACGTGTTTGAACAGCTCTACCGCGCGATCAAGCGCTATGGCGATTACGATCCGTACCACCCGCCTTTTTTTCTGCTTCATTCCGATGGCGACAATCACGGCGGCGGCGCGGACAGTTATTACGGCCAAAACACGGGCCAGATGGTGGCCTGGCTCAAGCGCGATCCACGTTTTGAATTGTTGTCCATCCGCGATTACCTGCGGCTCTTTCCGCCCGACGACATGGAGTTTGTGCATGTCGAATCCGGCGCCTGGAGTGGCGCGGACAATGGCGATCCGCAATTTACCAAGTGGTTTTCCAACATACACGACGACTATTCGCCGGATCTCAATTCGTGGGCTGTGCTCACGGCGATACAGAACGCGGTGCACACGCTCGAGGATGCCGACCCGAACCAGGAAGACCTGGACTTTGCCATGCGTCGCTTGCTGATTGCCGAGACCAGTTGCTACTGGTATTGGACCGGCCAGGAAGTCTGGGACCGCCAGGTCACCCAGGCTGCCAATGCGATTTGGGACCGGATCGGCAGCGCACTGAACCAGGCGCTTTTCCGCGGCGGCGATGAGACCAGTCCAACCATCTTTCCGCCCTGGGTGCTGCCCGAAGTGCCGGGTGGCAAGATGTGGAGCAACGGGCAATTGGTCGATGCGCCAAAAGAAGCCACGCTGCATACCCTGGTGCACGACGTGTCGGGTGTCGAGCGCGTCTCGCTGGTTATGCGTTGTGGCCGCAAAGAGGATAAACTGGCGTTGCGCGAGCATGGCCCGTATCCGTCCCGAACCGGGGCCAGAGTCAGCGCCGGCCTGTATACCTGCAAGCTGCCGCAGGGCAAGGGCGAGACCAGTTGTTTCATCGAAGCGGTCGATACCGGGGGCCGGACATCATTCGGCCCGGTGCGGCGTTATATCCTGTAAAACAGGATTGAAGTCTTGACGCGCAAGGTAAAGTACTGTTTACTTTTCCGCTTACTTTGACGCAGAGATGAATAGAACGAGATGAACGAGGCTTATGTCCGAACAATATAACTATCGCATAAATTGCCCCCAATGCAACACGGAGCAGGAGGTCGTGTTATACGAAGCGATCAATGTCGATGAGCAGCCGGAACTGCGCGAACTGCTCATGCAGAACCAGTTGAATGTGATTCAGTGTACGAAGTGCCAGTACCATTTCCGGATCGACAAACCTCTGGTCTACAAAGATCCTGCACGCCGGGCGATGATCTATTGGATCCCCACGCCGGATGACGCGACCGATAAAGGCGAGGAGCAGTTCCAGACCTACATGGAGGGCATTACGCAGCTTCTTCCGGACGATATCGATTTGCCCCAGGTCCAGTTGGTCTTTTCACGCGTCGAGTTGGTTGAGCGGATTTTCATGCTCGAAGAGGGGCTTGACGAGCGGATCGTCGAATACATCAAATACCTGATCTACACCAAGAACATCGAGCGCGTCGATTCTTCCACCAAGCGACTGCTTTGCAACACCCAGGATTCCACCGCGGAAATACTGTACTTCGTCATTCAGGACATGGCCACCAACCAGTTGGAGGGCATGCTCGAATACAAGCGCGCCGCGTATACCGCGTTTTTTGAAATGTTCGATCAGGACGACCATGTCCCCGATTTGATGGAGTTGTTTCCTGGTCCGTACATCAGCGCGCGCCACTTGATTCTGCATGAGAACCGGATCGAAGCGGAATAGCTTCCCGCATATTGAAATAAGACGTTTATGAGGGAGTTGAAAGGAGAACATCCATGGCTGATTATATGTTGGCCCATGACCTGGGCACTACGGGCGACAAGGCAACGCTTTTCGGCGTCGACGGCCGTTTGATCGGCAGCGCCTTCGCTGCTTACGAAACCGATTACCCCCAGGCCGGTTGGGCTGAGCAGCAGGCCGAGGACTATTGGCAGGCGTTCTGCATCGCCACCCGCGAGCTGTTCGATAAAACCGGCATCGCGCCGGGCGAGATTGCCGTAATCTCGTTTTCCGGGCAGATGATGGCCGCTTTGGCCGTGGACGACCGCGGCACGCCCCTGCGCCCGTCCATTATCTGGGCGGACATGCGCGCCACGGACCAGGCTGACGCGATCCTGGAAAAGATCGATGCCCAGACCTGTTACGAGATCACCGGGCATCGACTCAGCCCCTCTTACTCGGCGCCCAAGATTATGTGGCTGCGCGAGCACGAACCCGATACTTATGCCAAAGCCTACAAGTTTATTCATGCCAAGGATTACCTGGCCCTCAAGCTGACCGGTCGCTTTGTTTCCGATTATACGGACGGGTCAGGCATGAACCTGCTCGACATCCGCGGCCTGACCTGGTCCGACGAGCTGCTGGCGCTGACCAGCATTGACCGGGACAAGCTTCCGGAGTTGGTGGAATCCACCGAAGTGATCGGCAAGGTCCAGCGCGAGGCCGCGCAGCAGTCGGGCCTGCTCGAAGGCACGCCCGTGGTGATTGGCGGCGGTGACGGCGCCTGCGCCACCTGCGGGGCTGGCGTGGTGCGCGAAGGTGATGCCTATATCTATCTCGGCACCTCCACCTGGATGGGTTTGGCCACGCGTCAACCCTTGATCGATCCCCAACGGCGCACCTTCACCTTCTGTCACTTCAACAAAGGCCTGTACATGCCCTGCGGCACCATGCAGGCTGGTGGAGGCTCGTTGAAATGGTTCAAGGAAGTGCTCTGCGGCGAAGAGAGCGCCGCGGCGGATGCGGCTGGCCGCGATGTCTACGATCTGCTCAACGAGCAGGCAGCCGCGATCGAGCCGGGCGCCGGCGGCCTGCTTTTTCTGCCGCACCTGATCGGCGAGCGCAGCCCGGTCTGGAACCCGCGGGCGCGCGGCTGTTTCATTGGCCTGACTATGGTGCACGACAAGCGGTACATGCTCCGCGCAGTCATGGAAGGCGTCGCCTGCCACATGAAGCACATTGAGGAAGCTTTTGTCGAGCAGGGCGTGAAACAGCCCGTGATCCGTATGATCGGCGGCGGTGCAAAAAGTGCGCTGTGGCGCTCTATTTTCGCGGATGTCATGGAAAAGGACATTGCGCTGCTCAACTTCATCGAGGAAGCCACCTCCATTGGCGCCGCTATTGCCGGCGGCGTGGGCGCTGGTCTGTTCGAATCCATCGAAGCCGCAGACCGTTTCATCAAAGTCGCGGAAACCACCCGTCCGTGCAAAGACCATTATGCGGCCTATCGCAAGCTCTATCCGCTGTTCAAAAAGAGTTACGCCCAGCTCGAATCCATTTTTGAAGCACTGGCCTGAGCATGCTCGTCAAAAACGTTGCAGTCAATTTTTGACGCATTGATTATTGACATAGACTCTTTATAACCGCCAATATGGGCACCTAATTATGGTTTCTATTGTTTTGATCAGGTCAATTTCGTCGGTGAGCAACAGGAAAGGAACGGCGTATGAAAGCAGTGGTCGCAAAAGGTTACGGTGCAATCGAAGTGGTGGACATGCCCGCGCCTGAATTGGCGGAGTACGAGTGTCTGGTGCGTGTCAGGGCCTGCGGTTTTTGCAGTACGGATATCAAGATCATCGAGGATCACATCAGCAACCTGAAGGTCGACTACCCGGTCGTACTCGGGCACGAGGGGGTTGGCGAGGTGATTGAGACCGGCGCCAAAGTGCGCAACATCAGGAAGGGCGACGTATTCTGCAATCCCCACGGCCGGTTGCCGGAAAACGTGCCTTACCGGAAAATGTGGGCCAACATGATCGAATACGCCGTGGTGCAGGACCACCAGGTCATGGAGGAACTGGGGGTCCCGCGCGCCAAACGGGTTGGTCATGGCTATCCCGTACCGCAAGATATTGAGCCGGCTGATGCTGGCATGCTGCTGGCCTTGACCGAGGCGTATAGCGGGGTCATCAACTTTGGCATCGGCAGCGACACCGATCTGTTGATTTTCGGCGATGGCCCGATCGCGCTGGCGCTGGCTTCGTTCGCGCGGTTGCGCGGCGCCAAATGGATCGGCTGCGCTGGTCACCATGATGATCGGCTTCGGCGTTTCGGCGAACTGGTATCGGCCAATGCCCTGATCAATACCAAAAAAGAAGAAGTCGAGGCTTGCCTGGGTGACCGGCGCCTGGACGTGGCTGTGGACGCGGTGGGTTCATCGAAGATCATTCGCCAGGCCGGCAAATTGCTCAAACCGGGCGGTAAAGTCGGGGTTTATGGGGTGCTGCCCGCGCACGACGCCAATTTCAATCTGCTTGATGTGGGCAACAACACGTCGATCCACATGCTCAACTGGCCCCACAACGCGGCCGCGACCTATGACGATCTGCTGGAACACATCCGCGCAGGCCGTATTGACCCTAAAAACTACTATTCCCATGTCCTGCCCATGGATGAAGCGCCGCGTGCGTTGGACCTTATCCGCGGCCGTGAAGCGTTCCGAGTGATTCTTGAGATGTAACGATATGCATGTTCGGGGCGGAGCAAAGGTACGGAGACGCATGCTTAATATTTCGAGTTTTTGTAACGCCTTTGGATGGGATCGTTGGCCCTCAAAATGGCATGTTATTTTTCTGCGGGTCCTTAGCTTCAAGATAAATACACTTGGAAAAAGGTCAATTTAGGTTATACTTCCCCTAAATAGAACGCGCTGTATGAACGATTCTATGTGGTTGCATGGTTGATATCCTTGCGGGGAAAGTTGGCATGGCGATAAGTCTTGATGACCTGATAAAAAAAGTCGAGAAGTCGGAAATCTCATCGATTAAATCTGTATTGATGAAGATTATCGAGATCACGAGCGATTCCAATTCGTGCATCTGGGAGTTGAAAAACGTGATCGAGATGGATCCGCCGCTGGCGGCCAGGGTCATGAAACTGGCCAATTCCGCCTATTATGGGCGTACGCGCAAACTGGAGGAAATTGTGGAGGCCATCATTCTGATCGGCTTCGAATCCATCAAGGAAATCGCAGTCAGCCAGAAGGTCTGCCACTTGTTTGCCAACGACAAGGAGCGGCACGGCTATTCCCGCGCTACGCTCTGGCGGCATTCGGTGGCCGTGGCATTGTGCAGCAAGTTGCTTTTTCGCCGCAAGCTGAGGCGCATGGGCGGCGAGGTGTACATTGCGGGTTTGCTCCATGACATCGGCATCATCATCGTGGATCAGTACGCCCACGGCGATTTTGATAAAGTGCTGGTCAAAGTGGCCAATGAGAACATCAATATCCAGGACGCAATGCACGAAAGGTTGGGTTATAACCAGTGCGACGTTGCGCAGCGCTTGACCCAGACCTGGAACTTTCCGGAAAACATGTGCGCGGCACTGGGCGAATTCTGCCATGTCGATAAGGTTCATCGCGAAAAGGATTTGCTTGCCGCCGTGTTGTTCATCACCAAGTACGCCTGCTTCCAGCGCAACATCGGTTATGCCGAATGGCCGGCTGTTGAGCAAGAAACCTATCTGCATCTGCTCGGTCTGTTGAAGATCACCGAAACATCCATGGACGCCATCATGGAAGAAATCGAAAACGACCTGTTCCGGATGCAGAAGAACGGTTGGTTCTGAGGAAGGTGGTGGCGGTTGTCGTGTGTCGCGTGGTCGATAAATTCAAAAATAATCGTAATCCGCTGTGGTCGCCCACTATCGTCTCCCGTGGCTTGTCCATCGCGTGCCCGAAATCTTGAAATCCTGAAATCCTGAAATCCGCAATCCGAAGTCAAACGTCCTTCCTTACGATTCCGTTCGCTCCTGGAAGAGATTGCCACGGAATCATAAGAATCTATGGATTCGACGCTATCGGTTCTTGCGATCCCATCGATTCCATAGATTCTATCAGATCGAGCAACGGGCCTATTGACGAATGAACTCCTCGGTGTCGTCCGCGTCCAGCAGGTTCAGTTCAATGCCCCGTGTGAACCCCCGCGGTTGCGGCACCATGGATGCTGCATCGATGTGCCGGCCGTTTTTGCCGTTTTTGCCGTTCTTGCCCTTGTGCTCGTGTTCCTGGCTTGCGGGCGATAACGGCGTGAAACCGGCGGCAGGCGTTTTGATTTTGAAGAAGCGCGCGGTTTGCATCATGCTGTCCGCCTGCGACGACAATTCCGTTGCCGTGGAGGACAGCTCTTCGGTGGCGGCCGCGTTCTGCTGGATGACCTGGTCCAGTTGGTGGATGGCCAGGGTGACCTGGTTGATGCCTTCGGACTGTTCGTATCGACGCCGTTCGCGGCCCGTTGCCGACAAACGAAGCGGCCAAGCTATGCTTCGCTGACCGGTGCGTGTCGCTGCGCATGCGTTTGTCCGGGCCCACCAGGTAGGTCTCGCTGGTTTTGCCCAGGCCCTCGCGTCGCATCATGATGGCATTGAGGTCGTGAAGGGGCAATCGAATGGCCAACACGCCTGCCGGTTTTTCATCCGTTACCACGTTGACCGCCAGGAACGACGCGGGTGCATTGCCGGATGGCGCAAAAGGCGCGAAATCGGCAAAACCAACTCCTGCCCCGGATTGCGCGGCTGCTTGGAAGCTCTTGGCCAGGCCCGACGTGCGCAGTCGGCCTTTTACCAGGTTTTCGCCCAGGTCCACCTGGCGCTTGATGGTGTAGACCACGTCGCCTTTGCTCGAGATCAGGAAGATGTCGTCCAGACCGTAGCGTTCTTTCAACGCCTGGTACATCGGATTCCACCTGGTCGCGCATTTTTCCCAGGCAGCGCCGCCAGTCGGTTCGCCATCCGCGTCAAGCGCCCTGCTTAAATCCGCGATGGATTGGGCTGTTGTTGGGTTGGCGCCGATGGTCGCCAACAGGCGCTGTATATTGGCAAAGTACTCTTCGATCTGTTCCTTTTTAAGCTGTATACGGAGTGTAATCCCTCGTACTGTTTCTCCATCAGCCTGCCGCGGGAGGCATGCACGCTGATCAGCAACCCGATGGCCAGCGGAATCGCGGCCACCAGCACAAAACTTGTCAGTATTTTCCACTTAATCGATCTTTTCATGTTTCTTCCTGCTTTCACTCTGTTTTGATCCGTATTGTTCAAGCAAACAACGCAATGCACTTGCATATTCATGCATGAATAATGCCAATGTGTGAAATAATTTGTAATTTGCTGTATATAAATAAGTTGTGTTGTGATGTGAAACATCTTTCGCTGTTGCGAAACCGTACGGTGGCATCCTGTGTTGTGCTTCCTGCAACCATGACGCCTGTGCATGTACGGTTCTTGTTACTAAAAAAGACCTAGCACCTATGGTTGCGATAGCGTACAAAAATATTTATAAATAAACGTAAAAGTATTTATAAAATAAATATAAAATAATATTGTAAGCTTTATTGCCGAAAGCCCTTACTTCTGGCTCTTCAGTTGGCGCCAGATGGCTTGGCGGGTGGTGCCCAGCATTTTCGCGGCTTTGGTGTAGTTGTTGTTGGTGCGGCGTACCGCTTCTTCCACCAGCATCCGTTTGACTTCGTTGAAAGGGGGTAAAGGGCCGGAAAAGCAAAAGGTTTCCCGGTCTACGGCGTCATTGGGTTCGTTCGGGTCCAAGGTAAGGTTCAATTGGTTTTGGATCGAATCCAGGGCCAGTGTAGCCGAGGTATTGCGGCTTGCGGCATCCACGATCAGGGCTTCGAGTTCACGCACATTGCCTGGAAAGGCGTAGCGCGAGAGCAAGGGAATGAGTTCGCACGGGATGGCCGGCGGTTGGATGCCGATCTCTTTGGCAATTTTGGTCATGAAATGACGTACCAGCAGCGGAAGGTCGTCCAGTCTTTTGCGCAGCGGTGGGATGTGTATCCGGTGTGTGTTGAGCCGGTAGTACAGGTCGGCCCGGAACGCGCCCTGGCGCTGTTGTTCAGTGATTTCGACGTTGGTTGCGGCAACGATGCGGGCGTCGGCTTTGACCGGGATATCCTGGCCCAGAGGCAGGAAGGTGCGCTCCTGGATCAGGCGCAGCAGTTTGACCTGCGATGCGTGGGTCAGGGCGCCTATTTCGTCCAGGAACAGGGTGCCCTCGCTCGCGGACGCGATCAGGCCGCGGCGGGTGGCGTCGGCACCTGTAAACGCGCCTTTTTTATGACCGAACAGCGTGTCGGCAAAGGTCGTATCGTCCAGTCCGGCCACGTTGACCGCCACAAACGGGCCGCTGCGTTCGCTCGCTTTGTGGATGGCTTCGGCGAACCGTTCCTTGCCCGTGCCGGTTTCGCCGGTCACCAGGATGGGATACGGCGTGACGGCGATCGCCTCGATATAGCGAAAAATGGCGAACATCGCTTTGTTCGCGGTGACGATCCCTGCAAAATGCTCGGGATGTCCGAGTTGATCGGAAAGCACTTTTTCACGCAACCGCTCGTTCTCTTGGCGCAGTTGGTTGGTGGCCAGCGCATTCTTTACCGTGGCCCGCAAACGATCCGGCGCCACTGGTTTGACCAGGTAGTCATAGGCACCCCGCTTCATGCAGGCCACCGATTTGTCCACGGAATCGATGCCTGTACTGACAATCACGGGCAGCTCGGGATAGGCTGTGCATACTTGTTCCAGCACTTGTTCGCCGGACATGTCGGGCATGTTCAAATCGAGCACGATCAGGCTGATGTCATGTTCTTCTAGCAGGCGCACCACTTCGCGGCCGCCTGTACAGCCGAGCGTGTTTTTCATGCCTGCGCGGGAAAGACAGAGCTTGTAGCCGCGCACGATTTCCTCTTCGTCGTCAACGATCAGGATGGTTGGTTCGCGTGCAGGGAGTTTATCCATTGGTCTTCTCCCCGTTGGCAAATGGCGCTACGGGTAGCAAGACCGTGATGGTCGTGCCCTGGTCGGGCTGGGTGTCGATGTTCAGCGCGCCCTGGTGATCCTCGACAATGCGCACGGAGACGGCTAAACCCAGGCCGGTTCCGCCCTGGTCCCGCTTGGTGGTGAAGAACGGATCCATGACCTGGCACCTGGTTTCTTCGGTCATGCCTATGCCGTTGTCGGCGACCGCGATCGCGACCATGGTTCCGTTGTTGTGCGGCGCGGTGGTCACGCGGATGCTGTCCCGGCGATCGCGTAACGCTTCGCAGGCATTGGTCAACAGGTTGAGCACCACCTGCTCGATACGCTGCGCATTGCCACGGATCGGCGGCAGATCCGGCGCCAGTTTCTTGACAAAATGGTCGGTCGATGTCTTGATCTTGTGTTGGACAATGTTGATCGACGATTCCACGACGGCATTGATGTCGACCTGTTGCTCCATGCTGCCTGAGTCCTGTCGTGAGAAGTTTTTCAACTCGTTGACAATCCTGGTGATACGCTGTGATCCGTCAAGGATGGCCGCAATCGCAGGCGCACCGTCCTCCTGGAACGATTCCAGCGCCTGGGTACAATCTTCGGGCAAGCAGCCCTCGTCGCGGCATTGTTCTACAACGGTCAGCATCTCTTGCCACATGTCTTGGACGATAGACCCATTGATCAGGATGTAGGCGTTGGGGTTGTTGATTTCGTGGGCCACGCCTGAGACCAGGGTGCCTAGCGATGCCAGCCGTTCGGCCTGGATCAATTGCTCGCGTCGGCGGTTCGCTTCTTCGCGCGCACGCTGCAGGTTGGTGATGTCGGTGTGGGTGCCGATCAGCCGCGTGATTTTTCCCGTCTCGTCCCATTCGACGGCCACACCCTGGCTAAAGATATGGCGGTAGGCGCCATCGTGCGTGCGCATGCGAAATTGATTGGTAAAACCGGGTGCGTTGCTATTTATGAACTCGATCAGTGTCTTTTCCGCCTGGCGCCGGTCCTCTGGATGCAGCAACTCAGCCCAAGTGTCGTAATTATGCGGGAATTCGTCCGGCTGGTAACTGAGCATGGTGAACCAGGTGGGACTGTAATAGGTGGTATTGGTTGCCGGGTACCATTCATAAAGCCCGGTATTGGTGCCGTCCAGGGCTAGACGCAGACGTTCTTCGCTGATTCGCAGCGCTTCTTCCGTTTCTTTGCTCTGGGTGATGTCCTCTTTGACGGCCACCAGGTGCGTGATGACGCTGTCGGGATTTCTGCTGGGCGAAATGACGGTGCGTTCCCAGAAAACGGAGCCGTCTTTTTTCCGGTTCTTGAATGTACCGCGCCAGGTTCGACCTGACATCAAGGTTTGCCACAGGTCCTGGTACACCGAAAGCGGCGTGTCGCCCGATTTGAGTATGCGCGGGTTTTTACCGAGCACCTCTTGCGCGGAGTAACCGGTCACTCGGGAAAAAGCTGGATTAACATATTCGATCTGCCCGTTGACGTCCGTGATAACAATGTACATGGGACTTTGTTCAACCGCTTCGGACAGCTTGCGCAGTTCTTCCTCAGCGTGGTGGCGTTCGGTTATGTCGTCAATCACCACCAGGCAGTCGGTCTGCGCTTCCATCTCGCAGATGACCAGCGACGCGGTCAGCCTGCTCCACATGACACGTCCATCTTTACGCAGGAAGCGTCGCTTGGTCGAAACCGGTCCGACCAGCTTTTCATACAGGAGTCGATCGTCATCGGGATGATGGAGGGCGGTCAAGCACGTGGCGAGCAATTCTTCGCGCGTGTAGCCCAGCATGTCGCACAGCCTTTGGTTTACATCGATGATCCGGCACGAGTCCGGATGCACATAGGCCATGCCGACAGCGGCTTGCTCAAACGCGTTGCGATGTTTTGCGGCCAGCACGGTGTTGCGGTCTTCGAGCAAGTTCCGGTAGCGGGACGCTTCCAGGTGGGCCTTGATCCGGGTCAGCACTTCCTCGCGCTTGAAAGGCTTGCTGATGAAATCGTCGCCGCCGCACTCAAAGCCGCGGACCATGTCCCGCGTTTCCGTCATACCGCTTAGAAACAGGACCGGCACGTTTTTCAATCGCGTGTCGGTTTTATATTCCCGGCACACGGCATAGCCGTCCATGTCGGGCATGAGGATATCCAGGACAATCAGGTCCGGCGTGCAATGTCGCGCCTTTTCCAAGGCTTCCATGCCGTTTGAAGCTGTCTCGACATGGTAGCCCGCTTTGCGCAAGGTGCTGTCGAGCAGGAGGAGATTCGTATTGTTGTCATCCACGATCAGGATGGTCGATGCATATCCAATTTGGTTCATACTGTTTCATCTTTATAGTTTTCGTAGCCATTCGCGCTCATTTCATCCCAAGTATAATAGTATCCCGTGCATTTACAAGTGGCGAGTGGAGCAGTGGCGAAATCGATCTAGGCTTGTTTTCCAATGCAAGCGCAAAGGAGAAGAATTGGATGAATACGCGATTCTATTTTCTGCCAAAACAGGCCACGCCGCCGTCCCAGCCGGTCAGGAACAGGTTGCCTCCGGCCGCGGCCATGCTGTCGAATTGCGGGGGCCGGCTATGAACAGGGTTGGGCAGGCCAGGATCATGGCGCGCGCCAGGATCGGTATGTCGGTGTTGTTCCAAGCGTAGTCGATGTTGTCCGCGGTTTCGATAATGGGTCCATTGGTCGCTGCCTGGTTGAGCTGGTTGGCGCCGCAAGGTGTCGCCGTCGAAGACCACGCCGGTTGGGATAGGGCAGGGGACCGTTGGAATAAGTGCGCACGTTGACTTGTCCTGAAAGTGGTTTAAAATAAAGGTTGCGCGGTGAAAGTCAAGGATATTGACATTTGGCCGGGTTTCTTTAGAATAAGATGGGAAATTTACTTTTTACTCTTATACAGTTTGCGGGAGAACTTACATGAGACAGCGGATTTTCATTGTTGTGATATTTATTGGGGTGTTGCTGTTGTCTTTGGCGGGGCGCGGCGCCGATTGGCCTATGTTTCGCGGGCCGTCGCATAACGGCATTACGCAAGAGACGGCGTGGAGCCACGATTGGGGCACCAATGGGCCGCCAGTGGTCTGGCGTGCGGAAGTGGGTGTCGGGTTTTCCAGTTTTGCCGTGGTCGAGGGCCGTATTTATACCATGGGCCATAACGGCAATAAAGACAATACACTGGGCAGAAGCACGGTCTATTGTTTTGACAATGAAGGCCGGACCCTCTGGTCGTACAGTTATGTCGCGCCGCTGCATCCCAAGCTGTTCGAGGGCGGTGCCCTGTGTACGCCCACGGTTGACCAGGGACGCGTCTACGTGGTGGGCAACGCGGGCCTGGTTTTCTGTTTGGATGCCATGGACGGGCGCGAGATCTGGAAAAAGGACTTGTGCGCCGACTTGGGCTATGCCTTACCCTCCTGGATGCTCTCCGGATCGGCGCTGGTTATTGACGATGTGGTTTATCTCAATGCCGGCACGGCTGGTACCGCACTGAATAAGCAATCAGGCGAATTGATCTGGTCCAATGGCAAGCAGATCTGCGGCTATGCCACGCCCGTGCCCTTGACCATCGACAACACGCCCTCCTTGGCGATCTTCGGTAAAAACAAGCTCTTCTGCGTTGTGCGTGCGGATGGCCGTTTGCTCTGGGAAATTCCCTGGCAAACCCGGTATGACATCAATGCGGCGGATCCGGTGGTTGTTGGAAAGCAGCTCTATCTTTCATCCGATTACAGCAAAGGCTGTGCCCTGTACGACATCACGCTGACCAATGCCACTGAAGTCTGGTTCACCAAGACCATGCGCAATCACATGAGTTCGCCTCTACTGTGGCAGAATTATCTGTATGGATTCGACGATACCAGGCTGACCTGCCTGCGCCTTAGGGACGGTGAGCGTATTTGGCGCGAGAAGGACCTGGGCAAAGGTTCACTGATGATGAGCAGCGACGGCCGGATGATCCTGTTGAGCGATAAAGGCGAGTTGGTGATTGCCCTGGCTGATCCCGCCGGCTACAAGCCCGTGGCTCGGGCCGCCGTGCTTCCGGAGAATCGCTGCTGGACCGCGCCGGTCCTGGCCAATGGCCACATTTACTGCCGCAACGCACCCGGCAACGTAGTCTGCGTCAAGGTCGGCGATTGATGCGCGATCAGTGATCAGTGATGACCAACAACCAACAACCAAAGACCAACAACCAATGACCCATGATCAATTCAAGGCGTATATCGATGACCTTATCGCGCGTTGCGCGTTGCGCGGCGATACGCTGACTGCCTGTTGTCGTTTCGTGCTTGAATACAGCGGGCGCTTTGACTGGTTGCGCGATTTCCAGTGGTTGCTGTTCATGCCGCGCTTTCTGAATGTGGCTTTTGTGGCCGGGTCCTGCAATGCGGATTGCCGCATGTGTAGCGCCGGCCGTGGTGAAGCTTTTCAGTATGTAAAAGAAAATGAAATCCTGAAAATGACCGCGCATGCGCCTACCGCGGACACCATTATTTTGAGCGCCCGCACCAGTGAACCGCTCATGAATCCTGAAATGCCCGCTATTCTTGACGCGCTGGGTGCGCGTGGTGTGCGCATCGGCTTTTTTACCAATGGCCTGGCCCTGACCCGTGCATTGGCTGAGAAGATCGTGGCGACCCAGGCGGTCGAGACCATCAATTTTTCGCTGGATGCCGCCTCTGCGGAAACCTACCGTCGGATTCGGCGGCGCGACCTGTCCCGAGTGCTGGACCATATCGCTTATCTGGTGGACTGCAAACGTAGGGCCAGGGTCCGTTTCCCCATGCTCTCGGTATCCATGGTTGAAATGGAGGACAACATCGCGGAATTGTCGGACCTGGTGCGGTATGCCGTATCGATCGACGCCTATCGCGTCTATGTCGAAGCGCTCAACAATCCTGGCGGCGAGAATCAGAGCGCGATGGAGCATCCGGGTTGGGAGAAGGCGGTGGCCGAGGCGCAGCGCATAGCGCTGGCTGCCGGGGTGCGCTTGCAGTTGCCGGCCAAGCTTGCGTCTGCGGCGCGCGTCGTGGCGTGGCAGAATGCGGCGCCGACGCCGGCGCCCGAGTCTCAGTTCGTGGATTCAACGTTGGCTGCCAACACACCCGAAGCTGACGCGGAATCCCAGGCGCTGCGTCATGCTGAACGTGCGCCTGACAACCGGTTGCCCTGCTGTACCTGGTTGCGAGGCGTCTGGATCGAGCTGGATGGAACCATGTGGCCCTGCTGCGTCAACGCCGGCACGACCATCGGCAATATCTATGATGGGTTGTTATGGGAAAACATGGAGTTTCTGATCGGCAAGATGAAGCTGTTCGGCGGCCGCGTTTTCCCCTCCTGTTACGAACATATCCACGCTTGCAAGTATCTGTCTGAAGCAGAAGAACGCGGCGAGGATATCCGTCGGCTTTCGCTGTAGTTATCGGGTCTCCTCAGCGATCCACCGCAGGAATTCCGGAAAACCGGAATCGATGGGCAGGGCCACGATGCAGGGGCATGCGTAGCTATGCAGCTCCTTGACTTTCGCCATCAGTCGATCGAGTCGGCTTTGGGTGGTTTTCAGCAGCAGCACGGTCTCGTGGCCTTGTTCGATTTTGCCCTGCCACCAGTAGATGGAGGACATGGGATCCAGGATATTGGCGCATGCGGCCAGCCGTTCGGTGACCGCGGCTTTGCCGATGCGGTGCGCTTCTTCCGCGGATTCCACTGTGATGTAGATGATAAAACAATCGGTCATGAGCTATCTCCTTGCTCTATGCGGACAAAACCTGGCGAAAAAGCTGCTGCGCGGCAGTCGCGATGTCTTCGGCGGCATGGGCGAACGCTTCATCCAGCGTGGGACGCTGCGCACCGGAGGCCCATACCGCTTCAATGCCCAGCGGTCGGTACGTCTGCTCGTCCAATTCGACGCTGCCGGCGATCACCGCCACCCGTGTGTTACACGATTGGGCCAGGCCAGTGACGCCGTCAACCACCTTGCCGTAGACCGATTGGCGGTCAAAACGGCCTTCGCCGGTAATGACCCAATCAGCATCCTTCAGCGCGTCCGCCAGCCGGCCGACCGCCATCACGGTTTCGATGCCAGGCGCCAGGGTGGCATTCATAAAGGCCATGGCACCTGCGGACAGGCCGCCGGCGGCGCCGGCGCCGGGTAC
>CAZOLK010000064.1:0-12903 GCA_964580325.1 uncultured Verrucomicrobiota bacterium
GAAGGTCAGCGAGGCGTGCACCACGGCGCCGGCAAGGCCGACAGACCAGCCGTTGTTGGTGGCGGCCAACGACCCGTTGAGCGCGTCGATTTTATAGAGCGTGGCATTGGGTGAGCCGCCGGCCCAGTACACGTAGCCGCGATGCCAGAGCGGTGAGGCGACCGAGCCGACCGATTCCACGCCGGCCACGGCCACGGTCCACAGGTTGCTGCCGGTTTGCGTATCGAACGCCGCAATTTCACCCACGCCATCGCTGGTCGCGGCACCCGTGCCATAGGCGAAAACCTGGCGCCCGTCAGCGGAGAGTACAGGTTGTGCTTCCCAGCACAGGTTGGTTCCAGCACTCCAGCGCGATTGGATGGCAGAGGGATAGAGCCGCCCGTTCCAGGTGCCGGCATGCCCAGGACCGCCGCGGAACTGGGTCCATGGCGTCGGCTTGCGCACATACCAGGGCGAGAGCGAGGGGGGCACTGTCGCTGGCGAAGCTGGCGGCGGCGCCGGTGTACCGTTGGTGATCGCGCCCTGCCAGGCGATGGCGGAAAACGCGAGCCAGGTGTTATTGCTCAACATGATGGCGTTCAAGGCCGGGTTGGTCGCCATGGTCCAGTCGCCGGCATCCGCGGCCAGGCGCGCGGAACTGCTGACGTAGGGCGTCCAGGTACCGGTCGCATAGCCTTCATGGTAATGGTTGGCGTCATGAAGAGCGCGACCGTTTTCCTGCGACTCCTCGCCAAACGTGAAACCGGAATGATCTTCCATGCGATCAAAGCCGAACCCAAACGCACGCACCTGGTTGTTGGATTCAGTATAGGACAGACGCGCGGCCAGCCGATCGTCCGCGCCGCGCATATCGCTCAACGCTTCGCCGCTGAACGCCCGGTAGAGTTGCCCCTGGCCGGCCAGCGCGTGCAGCATATCATCAGCCGATGCCATGCCATTCCAGCGGAATCCCCAGGCCAGCGATGCGTCTGGCCTGGTATTGCGCCAGTCGATGACCAGCGCGGCGCGGTTGGTTCCAACGCCGGTCCAGAACGTGATCGCGTCCAGGTCGCCGGCAGCCTCGACCGTTTGCGTTGAAGTCATGCTCAGGCATGCTACGCAGACCAGGATCCATCTGGTTTTCATTTTCATATCACGATCCTCTATGCTATACTCACCGCTGTACCACGATACGGAACGATGCACCGCTGCCATAGCTGTTGGTGGTCCACCAACTGTTGGTTCCGGTGGCGGAGCGCGCTACCTGGCCCGGCACATTGGCCCAGGCGCTCAACAAGTTGGTATTGACCTGAACCGTGAACGGCAGGGCTGATCCGCTCGTGCCGCCGATCCAACTGACATAATTCGTGCCGCCCTCGTTCCAGTTGGCCAGAATGCGGAAAAACGAGGCGATGTTGGTCGGCTGGGTGCCGGCATAAAACTCTTCGCGGTTGGACATGCCATCCGAGTCGTTGTCTGCGTCGGCAGCGGCTTCGAACGTGGGATAGGTGGCGTTGGTCAGGTTGTTGTCGGCCAACCAGGCCCAGGGCACGTTGCCGTTGGTGGTGATGTAGGGCAGGAACTGGGCCGAAAGCGTGCGATCCCGGTTCATGACCACCTGCATGACCGCGTTACTGACATCACCCTCGGTATGGCCATACCAGCGGGTGAAGTAGTAATGCATCGCGTTGGTGGCGCGCAGGACCAATGTGGTCCCCGAATCGTACTGCCCGGCAACCACGTCGATGGAACCGTTGGTGGCGGACAGCGCCAGGCTATACTTCCCGGTATAGACCGGCACGTTGACCATGCCGGTGATCTCGCCCTGGCGCCCGTCGGGATCGGTAAACTTGATGTACTTGATCCAGGCGAATCCGCTCTGCTCCAGGTCAAAGCCGGTCCCGCCGGCGGAACCGTCGTACAGGTCAATGGCCTCGACCAGGCTTTTGCCCATGAAATCGCCGGTCGTCAGCAGCGGGTCGACAGGCTTGCGCCAGTCCTGTTCCTGAACCGACCAGCGTTTAGCTGTGTTATCCCATTTCCAGGGTTGGGTCGGGAACTGGGCGTCGGCGAATACATTGTTATAGGTGTACCACGGACCGTCCAGGGATTGGGCGACGCTGACCGTGACCGGTTCATCGAGAATGCCGGAGACATGGAAATTGCCAATGTCGGCGCCGTTGCTGATGATGCCCTCGACCGTGGAAAACATGACGTTGCCGTGCACGATGAAATCGATGCCGTACGGGTTGCGCATATCATTGGAAACCACACCGTCAAAGCTCATCACCACCTGGGCGCCGTGCTGCATGCCCAGTCCGTTTTTCGAACCCGGCGTCTTGACGCCAAGGTCGGCCGGATCGCTGGACCCTTTGTACCACAACTGCCAGGCCATGAAACACTGACGCATGGGCGAATTGGTATCGGGCGGCCAGCCCCAGGAGAAATCATCGTCGTGGTCCATGGTGTTGATCCGTCCCAGCAGAGCATTGGGATCGTTCCAGTTATCGTTGTCAAGGAACGGGCCAAAGGTCATGTTGGTACCGTTGTTGGTGTAGATGATGTTATCGGCAAAATCAGCGGCCAGTGCATGGACCTGGCGGTCACCCAGTACGGCACCGAGCGTATAGGTGTTGAGCGCGCCCACGGGCTGCCCGTCAACCTGGATATCGAACACGTCCATGCCCGATGTGACGACGAGTCCGGCGCCGTGGGGTATGCGCACATCACCTGCGGGTGAGATGGCGCTGTCCATGTTGCCTGACACGCGCACGTTGTGGGCGCGGGTGGAATAGGCGTAGAGCTGGCCATTGGTGCCGACGGTGAAGAACGAGTACTGCCCGAACGCCGCGGGTCCACTGCCGTCCACGCGCAGGGCCACGCTGCCATCGCTGTCGTTAAGCATATAGAAATCGTTGGAGGTCTGGCTGCCGGCGAACACAAAATCCGAAGCCCAGGCCGGTGAACCTTGCCAACCGCCGGCCTGATCAAAGGTCCATTGTGCCGCGCCGCTGGCATCATACCCACGGGTCTGGCCCTGGCCTGCGTAATCGCCGAAAACGTAGACGTCGCCCGCGTCGTCCACGGCCGGGCAACTGTTGCCGGAAGAAGGCGTGGCTGCGGTCCACGCTATGGCGGCATTGGTGGCGTTGACGGCATAGAGCACGCCGTCGCCGCCGAACGAATAGTCCTGGATATAGATGGAGTTGCTCTCGTAGGACATGGCGCATTGGAACGGGCTGTTGGTGAAATTCCAGGCCGCGGTCCAGTTGCGCACGCCGTTGGTGGCATCGTAGGCAACCAGCCAGTGCGCGCCGTTGGTGTAGACAGTCTGGTAGACCAGCGCGCGATCCGGATCATACGCCATGGCGCCCTGACCCTGGCCGCCGTCGTCATGACGCCAGACCACATGGCCATCGGCCAGGCTCAACGCATAGTGGCTGCCGTTTTCCGGGGTGAATCCGCCGTAATCACTGATGTAGAGCAGGTCGCCGGCAATCGTCGGCGTGGCATTGACCACTGACCCTTCCAGGACATTGGTGGCCCAGCCGCCGGACGCGGCGTCGCAGTTGCCGTTGGTCGCGTTGATCTTGTAGACCGTACCCGTACCTGAACCGCCGGCCCAGTAGACATAGCCTTCATGAGAAATGGGCGAGGACCAGGACGTGTAGTTGACGTGAGACCGCACACGCGCGGTCCAACACTGCTGGCCGGTAAGGCCATCGAACGCGGTGATCAGGCCGGTTTGGTTGGTGCTGTCGCCGTAAGCGAACACCAGGCGGCCGTCCGCGGACACCGCAGGTTGGGACGCGCGCAGCAAGCCGCTGCCCGCGGACCAGCGCAAGACCACATCGTTGGTGCTGAAGCTGCCGCGGCGTCGCCCGATGTGCTGGCTGTCGCCATGGAACTGGCTCCAGTTTTCGTGGGGCGTGATGTGCTGGACCGTACTGGCATAGGCTATCCAATCCGTGTCGACCACGAACAAATCGTAACCGCACGTCACGATTTTGCCAATGCCGCCCGTGGCGACCACATCCACCAGCAGACCGCAGTTCAGGTCGTATTTGCCCAACTGCGCGCCCCATCCCGTGGTGGCGTACAGAAAACCGCCCGCATCGAAAGCGAGATAGCCGGCCTTGATGTTCAGCACGACTTGCGCATCGTCGCTGGTCAAACCACCTGTGCTCAACTGAGCTGGCGTATATTTCAGGATAGCGCCGGCTCCTACCTGCGAGGCGACATACAGGTTGCCCGCTGCGTCAAAAGCCAGACCGCCCGAATAACCGCCGATATTGGCGATCTCGGTCGCGCCTGTGCTCCAGTTCAGGCGAAAGACACGTGAGCCTGCCGCATCGGGATTGGCCACGACATACAATTCGCCGGCCGCATTGACCGCACCGTCGTAGATGCCGTCAAGATCGAGCAGGTTAGTGTAGGTCCCGCCGGGTAGAAACAAGCCTAATTTGTAGGGATAGGGCGAGCTGTAACTCTCACCGTAAGCGGTATAGGTCACATTGCTGTTGCGTGCGACCCAAGAGATGCCGGCATTGGCAGGCAGGGTCCCGACATTGGTCACGGAAAGCGTGTCGAGATGCACGGACTTGACTTCCGTGTATTGGCCGAAGTAGAGGGTATCGCCCTCCAGCGCCAGGCCGCCGATGGTGGTGAACGAACCCTGGGATGTGTGCAGTTGACGTGCGGTATAACCGCTGTCGACATTGAACGCGGCCTGGACGTGCCAGGCGATGAAAACCAGCAGAATGCTGAGCGTATAGCTGTTTCTATTCATGGATTGAGCCTTTCGATTGAGCTGAAACGAAGTCGAAAGGTCCAACGCCGGGCATAAAAAAACTCCGCCTGACCATACGGGGACGGAGCAATTGTGTTTGCCCCTAATGCGCGTAGGAGACCTTCTATCGTCTATGTTCAGGCAGTCCGTCTTCTGACTTTCGGCTCCAACCTAATTTCCGCTCCTTCCCATCGTAATGACAGTGGTTTTATGCGGATTTCGTAACCGTTCACAGCGGCGCGTCCGTGGCTGATTTTCACAGCACTTCCGTAATCTGCCTCGTAATTTGTTAAAGAACAATAATGATCATTCAAGTAGCCCAACCATGGCGCTACCACTGAAATCATTGAAACAAACTTAATCTACCCACCCCCTCCCCCGAACGCAACAAAAAAATCTCGTTTTTTTCGCCGGACTCGTACGGCTGCGTTTTTCTACGATGATGCTGGCCATGGCACAGGCTATGGTTATTCAGGGACGGAACATCACGGACTGCGGAATCGCCTTGATCCGGGATTCGATTGCGGAACACCGGGACTAGGGACGTACCCGTCTAAGGATTCATTTATCGTATTTGTGATGATCCACAACCGCTTTGATTGTCAAACCTATGCTTACAAGATGTCTTCCCGTGAACCCTAAGCGTCGCCTGATGACCTGCCAACATCCAACATTCAAAGGTGCATCTTGGTCGTTGAGTTCTATCTCACCGTCAGGCGCTGCACCTTATCTGCGAACACGGCATAGACCTGGTCCTCCCACACGGTGATCATGGGCAGGTACTGCCAGTCCTGGGCTGGTGCAACGGCGATGGTGCGCAGGCGACGATTCGGCAGGTTCAACACCTGCAAACTACCTGTCCGGTCGCTGTAGTCTATATCTTTGCAATGGTTCAGCAGGTGTTGGCCGTGGGGCTGAATCGTGTACTTGGGAAACGCCGGAGGATCTGCGCTGGAGTGTGCAGCGTGTCTGGATATCTTCGTTGCGAGAACTCTGGTGGCGGGCAGGGACATGTACCCAGGGAAGAGCTTGCTGGCGGAAATCGTGAGCATACAGGTCCGCATGCGGGAGACAACAGCCGTCAGACAACTCTCAAAGGCGGTCAGGGATGACATCTAGCTCCCACCCCCTACAAAACCGGAAGCGCCTTCCGGAATATATTGTCTCTGCGCCTGCGCGTGGATAACCGTCAGCGCCCACTGCTGGGATATCTCCGGATAGTCGGCGAAAAGACCGACACCAATGACTAATCCGCGTCCCATTGCTTGCGTGCGGTGAATGAGCGTTCATCGTCCGAGACGAGCCAACCTCTTTCAATATTCAAAACATGCGCAGTCACCTTGGTCATGGCCATGGCGCCGATACGCAGGCCGTCAAACATGGAGAAAGCAATGACCATTTCTCCTGTGTACCAGTCAGCAGGAACAATGGCCCGCGCGCCTTGAAACAGGTGGTCCAGGGGAAACGGGTACAACGGGCGCTTGAGTCCCATTGTACCGCGCATGCTAGCCGCCGTTTCATTGACGGGCGCTATGCTCTCCAACGATAACAACCAGAGCCTGTTCTGGTGCACGCACCATGTAGCAACATAACCGCGCTGAAGCCGTGGCCAGTCACTCGAAAATGCCGCGGGCCGGAACTCCGGGTACTGGTCAAAATAGACTTCAAGCGGTGTTCGGCCTTCGATATGATGCCATTGTCCATTGAATTCCACCAAATCACGCTCCTGCCAGGCTGTCGGGTTCAGGTAATTCTTCAATACGGGAAGCACGGCGCCCAGAGCGCCAAGCCGTCCCCTGCTGGCATGGAAGTGATACGCAATTTTCATATTTCAAGCCCATCCCGAATCGATTGTAATTTCATGTAATTTAAGCAACTATATATTATTTCGTTTTTATTTATTATATTGCCGCTGAAGCATCGATTGAAACATTTTATTCGATTTTTTTTATTTTCGCAAGCGAAGATCCACCTGTTTGGCGGAATCGTGCATATTTTTGACGGTCATTTCGCCATCATCTAGGAATAGCGTGACAGCACCTCACGCATCAGCGCTCTGAATGAATATTCAAACGGTCGTCAAACCATTTCATGATCTTCAGGCTCAGGCCGCCGCGGGTGTACTCCTCGCCTTTCTTAAAGCAACACACACCATCAGCGAGGGCATTACCGGACACGTCCTTGCTGTCAAGATGGCGCAACTGATACCAACGCTACAGCATCCTCTGGCTGGGCGAAACGCCGCCCAAGGTGCTTTATACGGGAAATGTGCCGGGGTTTACTTCTTTTGCGGATTGAACAAAGAGTCGTAGACTTCCTTGCTGGACAGGTTGACGAGGTATTCTTCCGCCCATTTCTGGGCCAGCAGTCCCTGTCCCAGTGCGGCATAAGCGATACATAAGGTGCCGCTGGCCTCAATGATCGATTTCTTGTCTTCATCGCGAAAGGCCTTGTCGTACTTGTCTTTCACGATATGAAGAAATCGCTCTACGGAGTCGGAATTCTGCTTATCGTTCTTCTTCATATTATCATTATCGGCTTAAATAATATACCATTGCATGATACCGTACTTTGGGGCGATAACAAAGGAAAAATTATATTAAAAAAATAGTTTGTTTTGCAACAAGTTGATAGGCAACGCTTTAAAAAAAGATTTATCAAATACCATTAAAAAAATGCGCTCAACAAGAATCGTCAACCGTCATTGTCTTGACGCCCTTTTATATTGCACCCGTTCCCATCCTCTTCCCAATTCATCAACTTCACTTCAACTCGACGAAGATCGGGACGTCGCGGATGGTTGCAAACCAGGATGCCGAACCACAGGCCGACCGCGAACAGCACTTCGTTCAGCACGGTATAGATATGACTGATCGCAAGCAGGCCCGAAGACCAGCGCACACCCAGGAAAAAGAGAATGGGCGATTGAAAACGGATGGTGGACAACGGCCAAAACAGCATCACGCCGCGACCCAGGCATAGGGTGTCCAGCATGCTGTGCAGGCTCAACCAGGTCGTGATCAGCAGCAAACGCATCTGGAACGGGCCGGGTTTGAAGCACCTCAGCACGATCGCGCAAACCCAAGCGAGCGGGAGTAGGCAGCACAGGCTGTGGAAGCCGCAGTTATGGAAGGAACCCACCTTGTGCAGCAGCAGGCCCGGAATGAAATCCAGATCCGGGGCCAGTGAGAATGCCGCGGCTGCCACAAACAGCCCCGCGTCATGGACAAAGGGCGGCGCTTGATCTTTGGGCGCAATCTTTTTGTAGATATAGCACGTGGCACCGGCTGCGACAAGATGGGTGATAGGCGAAGGCATGGCAGGTCGGCAAGCTTTCAGTCAAACACAGGCGTCAGGATGATGCTGTTGCCGGCGATTTCCTCGTGCAAGCTCCGCAGCAGGCGCGCATAGACCGGACCGGGCCGGCCATCGCCAACAGATTGGTTTTCAAAAAGCACGATGGGAGAAACGTCCTGGGTCGTGCCCACCATAAACGCCTCGCGTGCATCGGCCATGTCCTCGAGCGTGATCCGACCGTAGTTGGCGGAAATCAGCAAACCTTCCCGGATCAGCTCGTCCGCCAGGGCCAGTACGCGCTGAACCGTGGTGCCGGTCAGCACCCGCTCCGTGGACGGGGTCAGCAGGCGCCCTTGGGCTGAAACCATGGCGATGTTCTCGGTCGGCCCTTCGCCCAGCGCACCGGTTTCATCGATGGATACGGTATAATCCACGCCGCGGTCATGGGCTTCCTTTTTCATCAGTACATTGGGCAGGTAATTGCAGCTTTTGATGGTGGCGAAAAAAGGCGGTTTCATCGGGATCGCGCTAACCGCAACCGATACGCCCTGGGCATGATAGCGTTCATAATGGGGTTTGAGCAGGGGGTAAACCAGGATATGACATTCGGGCCGCAGGCAATCGTAAGGATCGATGCCCATGGCGCCGATCCCGCGCGAGATCAGGATGCGCAGCATGCAATCGCGCCGGTCGCCGGCGCGTACGGCGTCGACAATGATGCGCTCCAGTTGCGCACGATCGAACGGCATCGTAAGCTGGATGCGTTCACAGGAAGCCTGCAACCGGTCCAGGTGCGACCCCAGGTTGAAGATACTGCCGTCCACGCACTTGCACGATTCAAACGCGCCGTCGCCACGATGGGTCAGGTGATCGTCAATGGGCAGCATCATCAACAGCGGGTCAGTCACAATGCCGTCGAACAGGGTCGAGTACATGGCATAACCGAGCAAACCAGCCTCCTGGCGCCGCCGATCCAGAGCCGCGCGCCAGGCCACGGCATCGAGGATGGGAATCGTGGATGGGTCGGTCATCAGCGCTTATTCTCTGGCCGGGAGCTGCAGAAAGCCCTGGGAAAGCAGCTCCGCAGCCTTGGCATTGCGTGCTTTCTTGGATGTGCTGCCCAGCACAACGGCCACTAAGCGCTGGCCCTTGCGCTTGGCCGTGGCGGCAATGGAAAAACCGGCGGCGCTGTAATAGCCGGTTTTCAAGCCGTCACAACCCTCATAGCTGTAGAGCAAGCTGTTGGGATTCGACATCTCAACCGGCTTGGGTTCGCGAAAAGGGCGTGTTTTAGTGGCGCAATACTTGAAAATGTCAGGGTGCTTGAGCACAGCCAGCGCCAGTGTGGCCAGATCGCGGGCCGTGGTGACGTCGGGTTCCTGACCCATACCTGGCGGCAGTCCATGCACATTATGAAAAGCCGTATCCCTCATGCCCAGCTCACGGGCTTTCTTGTTCATCAACTGGGCGAACGCGTCCTTTGAACCGGCCACGTGAATGGCCAATGCCGTGGCCGCATCATTGGCGGAGTGGATCAGCATGGCATAGAGCAGTTCTTCGATGGAAAAAACTTCGTTTTCGGCCAGCCAGACCTGGCGTCCGCCAATGGCTGCGGCCTCACGGGTGATCTTGACCGCGGCGTCCAGTTTGACGATGCCTTGTTCGATCTTCTCCTGGAGCACCAGAAAGGTCATCAACTTGACCACGCTGGCCGGGTAGCCTTTGACGTCGGCCTTGTCCTCGAACAATACCTTGCCGTTCTCCGCATTGACCACGATGGCGCCCAGGTAGGGATCGGCCTTGAGCGGCTTTTGCGCTGCGCGGCTAAAAGCGGAAGCAACCAGCAAAACCGCAAAAATCACATAAAACTTGTATCTCATATCTTCTCTTTCCCTTTTATGCTAAACAACTGAGATGTATCACCATATGTTGGTTCTATAAGATGTCAACTGAAAAACATACGTTTGACTGTTCGCGGGTGCATCTCCGCTTTCCGCATCGATTTCACGGGTTTTGACAAGTTTCAAGATAACACGCAACCAGAACGGGGCGGCATGCTGGTAGATGGTGTAAAAAAGACGATGTCGCCGTTCATGCGATACTGGTAAAGGGAATTTCATCCTTCTGTTTATTCTTTTATCCGCTCCAGCATGTTGCGCCAATAGCAAAGGGATGCTGATTTACCGCCGGCCAACACTCGCCATGCATTATCCACTTGACAGCCGATTAATAATATTTTTTCATGTATACAGTTGTAAGCGAGGCGGTGCTTGCTGAGTATGCGCACAGCGGCTCTCCGATCACTGACCTAACAACGAAATAGAAACCAAACCAGAAAAAGGATAAAACCCATGTCCGAACCGAAAAAAGGGTGTCAGAAACCCGCAAATCTGACCGGCGAACCGCAAAAGTGTTCACCAGAACAAATCCGCAAGTGCCATGGCGACGCTGCGGCGCACGCCTGCACCGAGCAAAAGAAAGAGGAAAAAGAACAGGACCATTAAACCGGATAGCATCCCTGCCACGGCTATTGCCCGCTTGCCACAGCTATTGCCCGCTGGAAACGGCTTACGGTCAACCATTGCACTGTATTTTGCTCTCCGCATCAACCAGATGTTTGTGCATGTACTTCCTGGCCGCATCCGCATCGTGCCGGGCAATAGCCTCAACAATGGGAGCGTGGTAGTCATAAGCAACCTTCAAACCCATGCGTTCTATGGCCTGGGTCAAGTAGGTGCTCATCAGATTGGTCAGGGCCTGCTGAAAGATCGGGAACAGCGGATTGTTCGTCGCCTCGGCTAGGCATTGGTGAAAGGTGATTTCCGCGTCCACCTGGGCTTTGACGTTCTTGATTTCGGCCAGGTGCTGGAGATTCTTGCGCAAAGCTTCAATCTGTTCGGGCGTCGCCCGTTGAGCGGCCAGCGCAACAGCCTCGGTTTCGAGGGCGCGGCGCACTTCCAGCAAATAGTGTGGGGTGTAATCGTTGCGGCGCAGAAACGTGTGCAGGCTGTCCACGACAATGGCAGGATCAGCCTCGCGCACGTGCGCTGCGCGGCCCTGCGCCACATCGATCAAGCCGCGTGAATCCAGACAGCGCACAGCTTCGCGAATCACTGTGCGCGATACGCCAAAGCTTTCGCAAAGCTGCCCCTCGGACGGTAGTTTTTCGCCGGCGGCATAACGACCAGCCACAATTTCCTGCTGCATCCAATCCACGACCTCCTGCACCAGGTTGGGCCGCGAAAGGCGCTGCGGCTTATGTTGTTTCTTCTCGTCTGTTTTCACATTCTATCGCTTTACGGTTAATTGGGTTGATTTGTTGTCACATATACTACAGGAAACGAGAAGACGTGTCAAGTAAATTTGTGCGGCAACCTTTTTTTTCGCAAAAAAAGTCAAAAAGAAGTCGTTTCCCCAGCTTGGTCCTTTTATACTGAGCCGTGTATTTTGAAGTGAAGGAGTATGGCATGGTTTTGCTTTATTTTTCAATCGGAGTGCTGGTGGGCGCGGCCATGGGAGCCGGCGTCGTTTATTACATCCTTACCCGTAAGCCTGACAAGGCTGGTACGGCCGACAAGGAGCCTGACGATTTTGCGCGATTGATGGCGCAAAAACCTCATGACGGTACAGACCAGGCAGATCAACTGGAGGAACTGCGTCAGAACTTACGCCTGAAATGCATGTATGACGACAACCTGGTTGAGCGTTTGATTCAGGCCGAGCGCGACCGGACTCCTGACGCGGCTGAACTCGACCTGTTGCGCACCGCAGTCGAACGTTGGGAACGGGATAACAAGTAATTCTTGGCATTCCGCACCGCTGGATAAACCCTATTGCTGGAATTCCGACCCATGCCGACCTGGACTACGCTGCACGCGCCGAACGCATCCTGGATGGAACCAGGCCCGTTCGATGCAGCGCCCGGCTTCGACCTGGACGATTTGAAACGCCTGCTCGATGAAGCGGAGTTTCACGAATCGCACCTTCAGGAGGTTCTGCGCCCGGTCTTTTCCGGGCTGCGTATCGATACCACGAGCCTGCTTGACGCGCTCAGTGAAGATACACCGTTCAATGTGCTGATCCGCCTGTTCGTGCTGGGCCGGCCCGTGGCCGAGACCGTGCTGGAACACGTCATGGGCCAGGCGCTGCATACGCGTCTGCATGCGATTCGCCTGCTGCGCACTGATGGTCCGAACGAGCTGGCAACCGCCTGCCTGATGCCTATTCCGGGCGGACGCCTGTTTCAGGATTTCGCGCCTCAGTGGTCCGGCCGCGCCATGCGTGAGGACCATATCATGGGCTATTCCAGCAGCTCGGACATGTTGCACCAACTCAGCGTGCGGCGTAAAAACGAGCGCGGGTTCGATCTCGGCGCCGGCAGCGGCGTGTTCGGACTGCTCACCGCTCCCCATGCAGCGCACATCGTCGGCACCGACATCAGCGCGCGCGCCCTGCAGATGGCCGAGTTGACGTTCCGCCTGAACCAGTGCGACAACGTGGAACTGCGCCTGGGCAGTTTATTCGAACCGGTGCGCAACGAAAAATTCGACCTGATCGTATCCCAGCCGCCGTTTGTCGTTTCGCCCAGCAAAACATTCGACTACCGCGACGGCGGTCTGCCCGAAGACGGTTGCAGCGCCAAAATTGTGCGTGAAGCGAGCCGCTACCTTGCCCAGGACGGCTGGGCCATCATGCTCTGCCACTGGGTTCACCGCCGCGACCGCCCCTGGGACGAACGCCCCTATGCCTGGGTCGCGGAGAACGGGTGCGATGCCTGGATCGTCTGCCTGAACGACTTTGAACCTCGCGAATACGCACGATTTTGGCTCAACGAGGGA
>CAZOLK010000064.1:12913-22769 GCA_964580325.1 uncultured Verrucomicrobiota bacterium
GGAAGGGATCGACCTGACTGAATTGGATGCCTGGCAATCCTATTATGAGCAGCGCGACATTGCCCGGTTATGCTGCGGTGTCGCCATCCTGCACCGCCGCCAGGACGCCAACTGGATTCGCACCGACATGCTGACCGGGCATGAGCAGTGCCCGACCCCATGGTCGGACCAGATCCAGCGCATCTTTCACAACGAGACCCTACTGCGCGGCATACTGCATCCGCACGACCTGCTCGATCACGCCTTTCACCTGGTCGATGGCATGGAATGCGCCAACACGCTTCATGTGCGCGACAAAGCTTGGCGCCTTGACCATCAGGTGCTGCGCCAGACGCAGGGCTATCCGTTCGCCTGTCAGACCGATGTGCTGACCTGCGAAATGCTGGCGCGCTGCAACGGCCAGCACACCCTGCGCCAGGTCGTCGACGACCTCGCCCAACGGTTCAACATCGATCCCGCGGCCCTGCGCGAGCAACTGCCGCAGGTTGCGACCGGTTTCATCCGCAACGGTGCGCTGGTAGAAGCTGGATGCTAGCGACCAAATCTTGTTTTAACCAGAAGTTCCTCATGCACTGCCAATTTCAACCACTGAAGAATTGATTCCACTGATGTTTTGGCAAAAAGGTCTAATTGATGACAGTAAAATATAAGATAATAAATTGACTAAAATGTCTTTTATTTATTTTTTGTTGACAATTTTTCTGTCAAATAGCTTGTATGGATCTAGTATCGAGCATCCCATCTAGCGACAAGGCTGAACATCATGAGCATTTGGTCGCTGTTTTTGGGGAACCGGCCAGGTCAGATGTGCAGATCGATGAGCAAAACCGGAGTATTTAAGGCGCGATTGGCCCAAATTAGGTAGTCACGGCCATCGGCGTTGGTCGCATCACGGTATTTCGGACGCCATTGATTCATAGTGCGGTTCCTTTAATACATAGGGACTTCTAGCGCCAGGCAGCGCGAAAAAGAAGAAAAAAGAAAAATAGAAAGGCTAAAAACATGGCTTGCGTGGAAGATGCAGTAGAGAAGAAAAGAAAAGCGCGCGCTTAAAGAGGCCCTTCGGAAACAGCGTAACCATTGAACATGGAAGGAATATACCTATGTACATCGATCCCGCGCTTATTCGCGATAAAATGCGTGAGCACATAGTCGGCCCCACGGGGTCCGTGCTACTGCACATCCTGTTGGTGATCCTGCTGATCAAGTTCGCGGTCATCAACATTTACCAGCCTGACTTGGCGGACATTGTCGCCATCCAGACCGAACTACCGATAAAGGAAATCGAAGAACCGCCGATCTTCGAGGAAGCGCCTGTTGTCGAAGATGACGATATTCCCATGGCGCAAGCCGCGGAAGAACAGCCGGACCTGGCCCCGCCAGAGCCGGCTCCATTGGACGGCGACCGCATACTGGATCCATTCGACGCGTTGACCATTGACAACAATTTCTCGCCGGTATTCATCAAGAACCTGCGCATCCGCCAAACCAAGATCGGCATGCACACATACAACCCGGGGGTTAAGGGCGACGCTATTCTTGGCGCAATCGACCATACGTTACGCTGGTTGCAGGCGCATCAGCTAGCGGACGGATCCTGGGGCAAGGGTAACGACAAACACGTTGTCGGGCTGAGCAGCCTGGCTCTGCTGACTTACCTGGCCCATGGCGAAACGCAGCACTCCGAGCGCTATGGCAAGACCATTGACAAAGCGATCCGCTACCTGATCGGCAAACAGCAAAAAGACGGAACCATCGGCCCAAAGGGTTACGCCCACGGCATCGCCACCTATGCTCTGTGCGAAGTGTATGCACTGACCAAGGCGCCTGCGCTGCGCCAATCCATGCAGGACGCGGTTGCCAGCCTGATTGAGGGCCAGGGCGATCATGGCGGCTGGAATTACGGCTATAACAGCACTGAGCGAATCGATCTGTCTGTCAGCGGGTGGCAAATCCAGGCGCTCAAGGCCGCGGCCATGGCCGGGTATCAGGATCGGGAGGACATCGCTACGCTGCAGACTTGCATGGACAAGGCTATGGCCAATCTGCAAGCGTTCCAGACCAAAAACGGACAGTTCGCTTATGCCCGGCAACGCAGCGAGCAAGGTGCCTTTGCCAAACCGAACGGTGGCAGGCTATCCATGACCGGCGTCGGCGTACTGGGTCTGCAGATGCTGGGTCAGGGACGCAGTTCACCGGCGCGACACGGTCTGCAAGTGCTGGCCCAGGCTTGCTGTGATTGGGATCAGGGCTGGGGCAAAGGACTGCACAGTTGCCCGACCTATGCCTGGTATTACATTACCCAAGCCAAGTTCCACGCCAGCCGCAACATCTTCGACCACTGGAACAAGCAGTTCCGCGACGTGTTCCTGGAGCGCCAGCACCAGGAAGGCTATTGGGATTCGCCCACCAATTTCGCCATCCCGGATCCGCAACTCACCCCGGAAACCCTGAACCACCGTGTCTACAACACTACGCTTTCAGCATTGACCCTAATGGTCTACATCCGCCACTTGCCCTCGTACAAGAAGCTAGAAGACGCCGACTGGTCAGACGACAGCCTGCTGCAACCCGCGCCGAAAGAGATCGAAATAGAGCTGATACCAATTTAAAGGCATGCACAATAATAACTTCACCATTGAGCTGTCACGGAATATCCAATATCCAAGTGCGTTTCTTTGAAACAGACCTTGATCATCCGCAAACGTTGTCACTTTTCGATTGGTCTTCCAATCCACAATTCCGTGGCCGCATAATACCATGTCAATCCTGGAATGCCGTCAAATTCACTGAAACACTTTTTAAGGATCGCCCGGTCCTGAGGTCGCATGCGCGCAATCCAGCTTTGCCAGGCCCGCGGATCCTCCTGCAATCGGTCCAGGATGGCCCGATCTTTCTGACTTAACCCTTGCGCTCGAAAACCAGGCAGGTAGCGCCAGGATTCCCGAAGATGGCGAAAATAGAGCTGATAAAACACTTCTGGGCTATCGCTGTAAACGATTCCATCATGTCCGGGCAGCCAATCGGCCTGCAACGGATCGGCCCTGGACAATTCGCCTTCCAAAAGACAATTGGTCCAGCGTCCTCTTAGATCCCCGGTCATGGCGAGATAGAGCGCCAGGCCAAGAAACACGGTCCATGCCAGACGCAGCACTTCATACTGCCGCTGACCACGCTGAAAAAGATCGTGAAGCATGGAACCGATCCAGACCATGCCTGCCGGCAATCCCATCAACCACCAGAACGAGCGCGCATAACAACCCAACAGCGCGCCAGCGATCGCAACCAGGACATCCGCGCGCCAGAGCACTGGTTTAAGGCGACGCCATGATCCAGCGAACCACGGGATAAGGACCAGGATCAGGAGCGCAAACCGAAGCAAACCGCTGTGAGGCGATTCATAATCGGACCAGCCTAATGCACACCAGGGCCTCCAAAACGTTGGCCAAGAATTCATGGCGGTGAAACAGCGAACAAGCGTGGCGCAGAGACAACTGCCCAACAGGACCCATCCGTTGCGATACGCCCTGACCAGCAATAGCGAAAGCCCAAGCCAAAACAGGAACGGCCAAGCACTGACCAAGAAAACAAGGATTGCGGAAAGCAACGCTATCGTCAGGTTGCCGCGGATCGTTGCCGGACGTTGGCCCACGATCAGAAGCGCTATCAGACCCATGACGATGAGCAGATCAGGATGGCCGCGCGAAAGAAAAACGACAAAACTGGGAACCGCAATATGCACCAACAGCAAAGTAAAGGTCCATGCCTCAGGTCGCGACCAACAAAAGGCCAAGGCAAAACAGAGGGCCATATAGGTAACGATTGAACAGATCATGCAGGTTTCCGCATCTAAACCGAATAGTTTGTTCATCCATGATCCTGCCCAAACCCATCCTTGATAAGGCGCGGTCAATTGGTTTTTGTCAGCCTTCGTCAGACTCGCCCAGTCCTTGTGCGTCACCATACGAGCATGTAAAACCCGTGTTTCACCGGAAGGCGTATAACCATAACCGATTATCTTTAACGGGATCAACAACATACAAATCCCGGCCACACATTTTGCACCTATTGGAATATAGCGCTCAAGCTGATTCAACCACCTGCATTTTTTCATAAATAATAAATCCTTGACTCAAAGCTCGTATTTATTTTCATTTTTGCGATGCCAACAACACGCATTTTTTCAAAAAAAATATTTGTGTTTGGGCCGTTATCCCATAACACCTTTGTTTTTATAGCCTATAAGGCTGTTCACCAGAAAACGACAATTATTTCCAAAAAAAAGTTTGATAATGGAACAGATGGTGCTATCTTATTTATGCGGTTGCAAAATGAGTGTTTGAGTAGAAAGAAGGTGCTCAAGAGCAACCTTAGAAAAAAATGAATAGTTAAAAAAATAATAATAATGAAATTGGAAGGAAGAATATAATGAAAAAAGGTTTCACCCTGGTTGAGATTATGATCGTAGTGCTGATTATCGGTATGCTGGCTGCTATCGCTATTCCGTCGTTCGTCAAAGCTCGTAACAACTCCCGTATTAAATCCTGCGTCAACAACCTGCGTCAGATCGACGGCGCTAAGGAACAGTGGGCCATGGAAAATAATCAGAAGGAAGGTGCTAACGTTGATCAAGTTGATGTCGAAGCGTATGTGAAGAAGTACCCTGTTTGCCCGGCTGGCGGTGCTTACACAATTAACAACGTAGGTACTGATCCAACATGCAGTCTGGGAAATGCACTCGATCATACTGGCGCCACGATCTAAATTCTCGATTGTATGAATTATCTAGCGGTCTTCTTTTAGAAGGCCGCTTTTTCTTTGGGCGAATTTCAATCATGTAAGAAGTCGCCTTCAAATTTCCAGTTCGATTGGGCTTGATCTACAACCTATTTCGTCTCATTCAAGCATAATGACATGGAAAATACCGATTCAATACTCACGTTTTATTTTACTTATGGGCGCCACGCCAACATCTTGACCGGTCAATACCCTTATCATCTAATCATTGAGTAGCTAAATGTCCTGACATGAAAGGGGGTCAAGGTCTTGTTGAAGCCTGGGGTGAATTGGATCGCATTGACGACGCCCAGTGCCTGAGCAACCTGGGCTCCGCGGAACCGGCTCAATCAAAAAACAGCGCCATTGCCGATCACGTGCTGAAAAAATCCAAAAAACATATACCCAAGGGCACAATTTTTTCCTTTTTAATGACCAATCTTGTATTGAAAAATAAAATCAAAAACGTCATCATGAGTTATGTTGAATGTAATGAAAGCAGGTTGGTAACGGTTGTGGAGGGTATATGGCTGATATTCATATAACATGTCCAAAATGCGGAACGGAAAACACTTTTTCCGAATACTCACTCGTCGATACGCGTAAATGTTCCAAATGTGAAACGCCGTTGATGGCGGAAGAGCTTCTCGAAAAGAAGTCGTTGACCTTACAGAATCGAAAAGCCAACCAGAAAGTGAGTCTGCAGGGCGAACGCATTGTTGACCGGGCAATCGAGGAAACCCAGAGTTCCCTGGATTACAAGCGCGAGAAAAAAGAGGAAAAAATCAAGCGACCTTCTTTTTTCCTGGGCAGCATGGTGTTTCTGACACTATTCATTATTCTGGTCGGGGCACAATACCTGAGCCATCCATCAGGCTATGCATATGCAATACGCATAGGCCTCAACCCCAATCAGATACACAATACGTACATGTGGCTGCGTTACGTTACCCTGGCACTCGGAGCCATGCTCATCCTAATTGACGCCTTTATGGAAAGCCAATTCCAGGGAGCACTGTGCCTAATCCCGCCTTACATGATCTGGTATGCACTGACCCGGGTGGGCAGCCCTTGGAAACAGGGAACATTTATCGCCATTGTCGCAATGCTGGTCGCTGAAATGTACTTTCTTCGACCAGAAGCCATTTTGACCCATGTGTCCCAAAAGGTCAATGCGAGTATTACCTATGTGGAAAAAGCGCTGCACGATGCCGGCCACAAAGAAGTTGATCGTTTGAAATAATCTTAATATTTTAGGAAAGCAGGTTTTATGAATAAGCGCATACTCTATGTTTGTTTTTTATTTTCCGGCGTATCGGCTCTGATCTATCAAGTGGTCTGGGCCAAGTACCTTTCTCTTTATGTAGGCAGCACGGCCATTGCGCAGGTGATTGTCTTGAGTACGTTCATGGGAGGACTTGCGCTCGGGGGCTATATTTTTGGCCGCTTGGCGGATCGTGTCCTTTCGCCACTGAAATTATATGTTTACCTGGAGTTCGGTATCGGCGTCTACGCTTTATTTTTCCATTTGGTCTTTTTCAGCAGTCGCGCCTTCTTCCTAAGCGCTATCAGTTGGCTTGGTTTGACGCCCGGAACCCTGCTTTATCTGAAAATCGCGGCGTGCATGCTGACCATTCTGCTGCCCACCACTTTGATGGGCGGCACACTGCCTGCTCTGGGCCGGCACATGCTACGCCATCTGCACGTGATCGGACCGCGCATTTCGCTGCTGTATTTTTGCAACAGCCTGGGAGGCGTGTTCGGCTGCCTGCTGGCCGGTTTTTATCTAATCCAGACTTTTGGTCTTCAATTTTCGGTTATTTTGGCCGGAGCCATCAATATCATCATCGGTTTAATTGCATTGATCATCGCTCGTGATAGTGCATCCACGGCTGAAGACGAATTGCAGGAAGAGGAACAGCGCCGGGAAAAGGAAGCCGCAGCCATTCGCTTACCCAACTGGGTCTTTATCGCGCTGCTGACCTGCGTGGCCTTTTCCGGTGGCGTTTCGCTGGTCTACGAAGTCGTCTGGATACGTCTGCTTAACCTGGTACTGGGAGGTTCCACATTTTCTTTCACACTCATGCTGGGCACCTTCATTCTGGGCTTGAGTATGGGTGGCTTCCTGCTCTCGCTGCGAAAAAAGCCAACGCATTACCGTGTCATTTTCGGTTTCAGCGAACTGGCCGTCGGCTTGCTGATCCTGCTCAGCCTGCCCTTTTATACAAAACTGCCCTTCTATTTCAATCAACTGACCACTATTCTGCGTAACGAAACGTATTCTTTCGGCATCTATCAATTCCTCAAGTTCTTCCTGTGCGCCGCAGTCATGTTTGTTCCCACGATTCTGCAGGGTATCACCCTGCCCGCAGCCACGAAGGTGCTAACGCGCGACCTGCGCACCGTGGGCTCCAGGATTGGGCGGATTTTTGCAATCAACACTATCGGCACCGTGATCGGTTCCATTGCCGCTGGTTTTCTGCTCATACCCTGGCTCGGTCTTCAGCGAACGCTGGAATTGGCGGTCTACACCAATATCGTACTGGCGATCGTCATTCTATCGACCATTGCCCACGCTGTTCTGCGCAAACGCTGCCTGATAGCCGCAATAGTCCTGACGCTGATCATGTCTGTCTGGTATTTCGGTTTTGGCGCATCCTGGAACCGCGATGCTCTGGCTTTTGGCCTGTTCCGAATGAAAGAACGACTTTCTTATAGCGCTTGGATGAAGATACTGGAAACAAAAGGCGTGCTCTACCACCACGACAGCGTGGACAACACGGTTCAAGTGATATCCGATACAGGTACAAACCTGACACTATACGTCAATGGCAAGGCCGACGCTTCATCCTTCACAGACATGCCGACCCAGAAGACCATGGCGCACTTACCCCTGCTCCTGCACCCCAATCCCAGGCGGATCCTGATTGTTGGGGTTGGCAGCGGTTCCATGATCGGCGCGGCCACTATGTATTCCGAGGTCGAGCACATTGACGTAGTCGAACTCAGCCATAATATCGTCAAAGCGAGTAAGCTTTTCGCTGATTTCAATCACCGCTATTGGGAGGACGACCGCGTTCATATTTACCTTGAAGACGCCAAAACATTTTTGCAACTCAGCGACAACAAATACGATGTCATTATCAGTGAACCGACCAATCCATGGGTGGCCGGCATTGCCAGTGTGTTTTCCAGCGAGTATTACGCTGCCTGTAAAGCACGCCTTCATCCTGATGGTTTTTTTGTGCATTGGAATCAATTTTACGAACTTGAAGATGTCATTTTCCTGCTCATGCTGGAAACTTACAGCGAAATCTTTCCGAATTTCACTATGTGGCAGACAACGTTCGGCGACATCATTTACTTGGGCGCAAAAAAAACGTTCTCGCACAACTTCGCTCAAATGCAACAGCGCATGCAGCAAGATGCCGTACGGCAGGACCTGGCCTCATACGACAACGATTCGCTGACCGCGCTGCTGGGCATGCAACTCGTCGATCACGGTCGCCAAGCAGGACATGTGCCCTGGACCGGCGTCAAGCACAGTGACTTCTTTCCCATCCTGGAATACGAGGCGCCGTTAGGTTTGTTTTTAAGGAAAAGGGCAAATATACCGCAACGGCTGGATCAGCGTACAGACCGTGAACTCAACCACCGCCTGTGGCTACAGGATTATTTGCTGCAGCATACGCCAACCGCCCATGACTTCAAGCTTCTGCTGAATCGCTTGCGCATTTCAGCCAATCCATTAAGCCTGCAACGGGGTCTGGTTGAACTATGGCGCAAGACCTATCCTGATGACGTACAAGCTGCTTGGCTACATGCCCAATTGCAGACCAGCGTGCCATCGATCAACCATGACCTGGATCGCCATGTCCAGAACTTGACCAACACCCAACAGAGACTGGAAATAGAGCAGTTTCGTCTGCAGAACATGATCCAACGGTATAACGCCGTGCGCTGCCGTTATTACTGCGCCGATCCTGCGCCTCTGTTGACCGCCATCGAGCAAACCATCCAGCACCATACATACAAAAAGTTATCGCCCCTGATTCAGTTGGCTCATGGCACGCTGCTATTCGATGCGGGTCGGCATGACGCAGCCATCCAATCATGGCATAAGGCTCTAACCATCTGGACGGCTCACACGCCGATAATGTATAAAATCATGTTAGCGGAACGTCTGGTGCACCTGCATGCCGCCCGAGGTGAAAACAACGAAGCACTTAAGGTTCTCCAACGTATAACCTCTATTACAAACAAGCTTGACCCAGGATTGCGGTTGAAGATGCTGGAATCCTGGCTGCGCACCCAATCAAAACCATCGCCGAAAGAATGATGCCATGATGGTTTTTGCGCGATTGACATTGACGCAACGTTGTCTGGCAACTACATTTAAGTAGTGTGTGTTATGCGAAAAGACAAAACGATCATAGAGTTTTTCGATGGCAACGACAACGACGACTCTGAGGAGGAATTCAAGGGTGGCATGACCACCGAAATGCCGTACTTTGAAATGTTGGATGAGAACGTGCCTCAGGAGTATTTCGCCTGTCTGGACATATTTCTGCCAGGCGAACTTCCGCGACGTCAAATCCTGAAGGTCATGGACCTGGTCATCGGACGCGACGAATCTTGCGGCTTGGTCATCAGCAGTCAGAGCATCTCGCGCAAACACGCTAAAATCGTCTATAGCAACGAAGAATACACCATCGAGGACCTTGGCAGCACCAACGGCATACTGGTCAACGGCGTCAAGGTCAGCCGCAGCACCCTGAAAAACAACGACGTCATCCGCATCGGCAAAGCCAAGCTGATCTACCAACAGCAAACCGTGGCTTCGGATTAGCCACGGAAAAGAGATATACTCTTTTGTGAACAAAACATACCGGGATTGGTCATTACCTTGTGAAGTTTGTTAAACAAAAAAACAATATAGGATGATGAAAATATGTTGTTTTATGATCCGTATTACTTGATGTTTGCGCTACCGGCATTGGTGCTGGCTGGCATAGCCAGTATGATGCGATGGCGCTCATCAGAATTGACCCACTTTTACTCATCAAAAACATCCCATTGA
>CAZOLK010000065.1:0-22696 GCA_964580325.1 uncultured Verrucomicrobiota bacterium
GCCCGCTTGGTCGAGACTAAATCAAACACAGAAAAGGAGACGGAAAGATGAAAGATGTACTCGAAAACAATGTCAATTCGGTGAACTGCTTCAAGACCGATGGCCCCGAAGAAAGATGGGATGCGGTTAAACAGAAATACACCCAATCAGCAGAAACTTATTCTGCTGACAACCTGAAGATTCTAAGCGATGTTGACGCCTCCGAAAAGAGAGCAAATCTAATCGGATACAAAGAAGCTGTATTCCCCGGAGCCCATGTTGTGGATATGGGCTGTGGGCCGGGGTTGGATTCTTTGATCATGGCCCGGATGGTTGGAACCAAAGGCAAGGTGACCGGCGTTGATATTAGCGATAAAATGCTGTTGCTCGCCAAGTCCCTGGCCGGAACGCTGGACATAACGAATGTAGAATTTCGATGTGGTCTCATGGAAGACCTCCCCATAGACGAGTGTTCCGCGGATGTTGTTGTCTGTGCCGGCGCAATCAATCTCTCTCCTCAGAAGGACAAGGTATTTGCCACTATCTACAGAATCCTTCGCCATGGCGGCAAGCTGATCATTAGAGACAGGCTTGCCTCGAAAGAGTTGCCTGCGGAGATAAGGGGAAACAAAGATAAATGGGCGGCTTGTATTGCTGGCGCTATCACACTGGAGGAATATCTGGGAAAGATGAATCAAGCGGGGTTTGTCGATATCACGGTGGTGAAGACAGACAAACTCTCCGGCAAGTCGCCAGTGTATTGCGGGCACATTACCGCATCCAAGTAGGATTGATTAAGGTTAAAATGGACAGACAATTTATGGTCCCGCCGCCATGGTCTTGTCTCATTACGGCATCATCCGGTCGGCGCGGAGAGCAAAAAAGAATCTTTGCCTGGTGCGCTACGCAGATTGTCGGATTTTCTTTCTTGCTCATGTCGGCGTTCGGGGACGAAAAGATATTCGCTGCCCTTTTGGTTGTCGCCAGCTTAACCAGCGACGCCAAAACAATAAACGGACGGCTGAATATCACAAGAGTTCAGAAGGCAAACAAAAGCGGCGTAACAGATATGCCGCAAAGAAGCTGTCGCAAGCGAGTAAAGACTCCTGCGAAGGATTCAAGAACCCGGAGCGTACCGCGAAACCAGCGGTCGCCGTCCATGCGTCTTCCCCCACGCCCAAGGGAGTGGTATCGGATCTGCCTTCCCCGGATCCGAAACGCACCACCCCCAACGATGCCCCCATCTCAATGCCCTATGGATGGAGCAGGCTGACGCCTATGCTTCAAACGCTTATGTTTATGGAGCCAAACCATGGTGGTACAAGCTTCCACCACATACAACCCGCATTACCAGCGCGCTTTATAATTGCGAATGTCGTAGTGGGTAAAAGAATTGTAACGCCCCAGGCCGCCCTGCTTCATTTTGCCGCTTTTGATCAATTCCTCGATCTTCGCGGCCACGGTTCTGGCTGACATGCCGCTGACAACGATATCGGCAGCCGTGCCCAGCATGTGCTGGCTCTTTGACGCGCCGCCGACTTTCCTGTTGTAACTCGGTGAACGGTAACCGGATGTAATTCTAATCGACTTGCGGATCGTGTCGCGCAAGATTTGCAGATTCTGGGCCAACTTGATTGTGTTGGGTACATACTGTGACGGCACCGGGGTACCGTCCTTGCAGGCGAATTCCGCCAGGGTAAAGTTGTTCGTGATCCTGCCGTTCTTGATTTTCTTCGCGTCGACCGACCCACCCGAGGCTGTAGAAGCCGCGGAAGCTGTCGATGCAGTCTTATTCAACACGTTCAGCGTCGTTTTGCCAGGATCGACGCGGCCGTCCGGACTGCTGAAACCGCACACTTTTCGCTGAAATTCCTTGATGGCCGCAATGGTCTTATTGCCGCATACGCCATCCACGACCAAGGCCTTCGTGGGAGCGATCTTGCTCAGGCTCTTGTTGATGAGTTCCTGAATCGCTTTGACGTCCGCAACCCTGTTGGACCCTTTACTGCCAACCGACATTGTAATCGATATCATACTTCCTCCGCGATGAATAGTTCTGTTTTTGTATTATCTCCGACAAGACTCACTTTTAAAGTTAGTTTTAAAAAAGGATTTTGTCAAAAAAAAAAACAGCGTTGACACCATGCGTTTTCAGTGGCAATTGTATGCTACTTGTTCGTTGTTTTGGGATGGTCCCGAACTCGAGCTGGAGAAAGGCAACCACGGATGACGAAGAAATTGATGGCGTCCACCTTGATGCTTACCGCGCTGATGACTGTTGGTCAAGCGCTGGCTGAACTGCCGCAGGGCGGTAAAGCCGGCAAACAGAAGCAAGGCAAAAAAAACCTTGTACAGGTCCTGAAAATCAAGGGCGATATCTTGAAAAAAGAAATCGCCAAGAAGAGTCCAACAACAGGAAAGGAAATAACGATCAAGGTGTACGTACTCGTTGATATCGAGGGCAACACCATCCCCCTGCCCATGTCGAATGCCATTGATCTGGATGATTACGTGGACAAACTTGTCTGGGTCAAGGCCAAAGGCAGCGTTACGGAGCATCAGGGTAAAAAGGTGACACGCCTAGGCCGTATCGAGTCCATTGAGATCGCTGACGTCGAATTCGACGAGCCGCCGGACGAACCACAGGGTGAGGCAGAGGTTGATCCGCGAGGTGAGGTCGAGTTTGAATCGCCTGTTGTAACGCATTAAGGTATTATATTTTGGGGCGCTTTTGAGGGTGGAGTAAGTGCTTTGCGTAGTCTGTTGACCTGCCGGTTTTCACTTTAGGGTTCACGGGAAAATAACATGACATTTTGAGGGGTAATTCATCTGCACACGCCATTACCCACTCCGTAAACTTCTGGAATAGCGCTTGACGTAGTCCGTTAACATGTTGCTTTGCTTTTCGTTGCTTTTGATTTGTTGCAGCGTGGGTTTAGGGGCGGGACGCCCCAAGCACCAGGGGATGTCTGGAGGCGGCGGGTGAGCCCCGCTTTTTGCGTGTTCATACCTTGATTCGAAACACCCATACTGGCTCGTTTTAGCACCCGATTTTTGCTTTTTTTGAACTTGCAAGCAATAAAGCTGGCGTGGTACAGTTATATACCTGTTATACAACACGATAACAGAAACGATGATTGAATGATGCTTGAACGAAAGCCATTATACGCGATAGGAACGGATACATGAGGACGCATACCCCCTGTTTCTCTTTATACTCCCGGATGGTGCATCCCTTGTTATGCGGATCATTTCTGATCCTCTTTTGTGTTCGACTCTGGGCCCAACTCGAAGATTGGGCGTCTTGTCATACCGTGGAGCATGCCGCAGGCAACCTGTTTTTCTCAGCCCCCTGGCAGCCGGAACGCGGATTGCGTCTGCGTGTGGCCGCGAACGGTCGGCAGGTCACCCTGGATCTTAACGTCGGTGGACTTAACCTGGACGGTGTGACGGCTCGCGAGCGCGATCTCGCCCGTTTCCAGGCTGACGCGCTTCCCTCCGAATCCGTGGGCGAGGTCGAATGGACGCTCAAGTTTCGCGACCAAGGCTGGTATGTGTATGGCGACGACCGGTTGGTGCTGGATCTGCCTGCGCCGTTTTCGCCGCCGGCTCTTGTTTCCATATCCACGATCACGCCCGCGATACCGGGCAGCGCCTATTTTCAAAAAGCCAACGACTTTTTGTTCAGCGACCGTTTTTTGGTTCCTGAAGGCCAGACCAATCAGTTGACCGGTTGGGAAATGGTCTCCGGTACTTGGATACTGCACACGGTTCGCGACGAGCTGCTCGAGCGCGGCGACCTCGATCCTGCAAAACAGGTCAAAGTAGTCGCCGCATACAGTCCCAATTTTTATAGCCTTAGCGGCAAGGGACGGGACGCCGTGATTGTGGCCGGCCACTATTTTTATGATCGGTACGAGCTGGAGGCTTCCGTGGAATGCGTGTCCGGCAGGCAGGGGATTGTATTTTATTATGTGGATCCCGAGCGCTATCACGCATTCACCATTGAGCGCACCAGTGCGGACGATCACGATGTCTGGCTCAGCCTCTGGAAGCGTGATCTTGTCCATGGCGATGCGCCGCGCGTGCTGAAAACAGTGCATACCCGTCTGGGCCGGCGCCAGTGGGTGATGTTGAAGGTGCGTACCTGGAACGACCGTGTGCAGTGTTTCATGGACCATGTCAAGGTGATGGATGCACCCATGGACTTGCCCGCGGGCGGCCAGTTCGGCCTGTATGTCGATAGCCGGGACGGCGCTGTATTCGACGATGTTTCCGCAGCCACGCACCATGATCTGGAGCTGGATCGTGCTGCGCTGTTGCGCCGCCATGTGCTGCGCGAAGACGGAGCATGGTTGCGGACCGTCGCGGGCCAGGATGCCGACCCGGTCATGCGCTTGCCGGTTGCATCTACGCCGCGCCGCCTGGTTGTGGGCGCTCATGCCGGCCGCCTGTTCGCGGCGGATGTCGCGCCGCACAAGGACGCATTCGAAGTCGGCTTGCTGGCCGACTATTGCGGTCCGCACCAACCGTGGTACCGTTTCACCCTGCAGCGCACCAATGGCTGCGACACCTGCGGCCTGGACCGCGTCCAACCCGACGGCAAAACCGTCAGACTGGAGCGCCTGGTTTTACCTGCGGCGCCACGCGCGTCATTGTCCCAAACGCAACGTCTTGCCTGCGATGCCGTGGATGCCGACGAGATGCGGTTCTATTGCAATGACCAGCTCGTGCTTGTCCATCGTCCGGATGAACCGGTCCGTGGCGCATCAGGCCTCTACTTGGGGCCTAACAGCGCCGCTGCATTCAGCAACCTGACCTGTCGTACCCGTCACGACAGCGTGTTCGAGGACCTGTTCGAGAAAAATCGCGCTTATGTAGAGGATCCGTTCATGCGCCACTGGTCGTCGCCCGAAGGCCAGTGGATCGCCATGACCAACCGGCTGACCTGGTATAAGGGCGATATTTTTGGCGGGTGCGAGATTCGTTTGCCCTATGTCACCAATTCCAGCGTGCATCTTTATGTGCCTGAAGGCGCGACCAACGGCGCAATCACGCTGCGTGCCGATAAAGAGTGCGTGGCGCTGTATGTGGGCGCTGGCAGTGCGCCGGCCTTTTCCGTGCCGGTCGCCCAACTGAACGCCATCGGCCCGGAAGCGACTGGCAAGTGGTATACACTCCATGGAGAGGGCCACTGGATCTGGCTGACCAGCAGCGCCGGCATCCTCGGCAAGCTGTCGTTGATCGAACCGCCGTGCGGAACGCGTCTGCGCATTGCCGGATTCAACACCGAACAGTTGACCCACAGTTGCGTCAAGCGCCGCAACGTCAAGGATTACCTGTTCACCTCGTCGCTGCACGAGTGGAATGTCGCGGGTGGCGCCTGGTCCGTGGTCAACCGGTTTCAGTGTGCGCCGCAGTGGTCGCACTTGAACGGTGAATCCGCGGAAGGACGCGCTGCCTTATGGTCCAAATACAAGTTCAGCGGCGACTTCTGCCTGGAGATGTATGCTGGCATGCGTCACGAATGGTATGAACGCGCCGGCGATCTGAATGTAACCGTGATGAGCGCCGACCGTTCGCCCCAAAGCGGGTACACCGTGGTATGTACCGGATGGGACCCGGACCATTCACAGCATTGGACCCGGCTTTATCGCAACGGCGAAAAGATCCGGGAGACCGACAAATATCTTGTTCCGCGCCGACGCTCGGGCTACAAGCGCAAAGGCTACAACCCGCTGTTGGAGAAAGGGCGGGACATGCATGGCGCCTGGTATTACATCAAGTTCCGTCGTATCGGCGACCGGCTGGAGTACTGGTTCGACAATGAACTTGCCTTTTCCGCCGCTGATTCGGATGCGTTGCCGGACGGTTCGCTGGGGATCTGGACCTTTATGAATTCGATGATGGTCGCCCGGGTCAAAATGGCCGCGGAACGGATTATGCCGCGTTCGTTCGCCTTTCGTGAAGTCGACCCCCAGGAACCGGCGCGCGTCGCGGCCCGGCGCGCCAAGGAGAAACCCCTGGCGCCGTTTCGTTCCGGTTTGAGTTGGCGGAATGCGCCGCTGGAATGGATGCATCCCGATACCTGGCAACCGGAGCCGGACAACGAGGGGGAAACCCAGTGGCATTGGCACGATCATGCTGGCACGAATCCGTGGTTCTCCGTGCGCAACACCTATGCCGGCGGCCGCATGAAAGTCCTGGCTCGGAAAAAGGCGGTTCCTTATAAAGACCTGGCCGGATGGCGCTTTGAAGTGGCCCGCACGCCCGATGCGCGGTTCAATGGCTGCTATTCCCTGGGTTACATGGACGGGAAGAAAGGATACATGCCGCAGTGGTGGTGCCTGCACCACCTTTCCGGAAGCGCATTCTCCAATGGCACCTTTTACGTGACCGGCGCCGCTGACATGCCAGCGCGAATCGCTTCTGGCTTTGATAATTCGGTGGAGGTCGATTGCTGGACGCCGGTCACGGTGTGGTTGCCCTGTCACCAGATCGAGAACCAGTTGCGCGTCGACAAACTGTATGTTCGTTTTGAAGGCTTTGGCAATTTTCAGCCGAGTGCGATTATCCAGGGATTGGAGGGCAACGGCGCGGGCGAGGCCTATGCCGTGCGTGGGATGGAGACTGTTTTCCGCGGTGCGCCTTTGCTTAGCCTGGATCGCGAAGTGCTGGCGCATATTGATCTGGCCGCGACCAGCAGTGGCGCCCATGGTGCAATCACATTTTCCAATGCTCTACCGCTGCAAGTGAGTCTGGACGCCAGGGCAGAGCCCGGACTCAACCAAGCAAGGCTGCGTTGCCTGCGCCATGACGGTTGCACGGTCATGGTCAACACGGTTTGGCTCCAGGTCCCGCCCGTGCTGCGGGTCGACTGTGCCTGGAGCCCTGACGTGCCCGTGGCGTTTGAGTTGAAATCGCTGTCCTCGTTCCCTGATCCTCGTTTCTGGCGCACGCGTGTCACGCTCAACGGACGGAGATTGTTGCCAGAGGCGCTGGGTCCCGACAAACGCCTTTGCCGTCTGCCCCGGGACAGCGCCTATGTCCGGAGCGAAAACGGGCTGACGGTGATGGCGGCGCACGAGCAGTGGCGCGCGAAGTTCGAGCTTGACTGGAGCGCTGCGCCGTTGAACGAACCGCCCGTAATGATCGAGTTGAAAGGTCCTGTCTCCTCGGGCTACCAGAATTTTGAAGAAGTGGGTTTGAAGGACCTCAACCGCGGCGGCTCCGCGGGGTTGGCGTTGGTTCGCGACCGGGCAGCACACAATGTGAGCCTGCGCATCTCCAACAACGGCCAGGCGCGTCGGTTGCGGAAATACTTCACGGCCCGGGCCGACTTGGCCCAGTATCCCTTGCTCCAGTTTGCCTATCGCGGAGGGTTCATGGCGCACGTTTCCATGAAGTTGGGGCGCCAGATGGCCGTACACTTGAGCGAGACCTATGCCAACGCGCAGTCTGTGCGCTGGGGTGCGCCGCTCAAGTTGGACAACCAGTGGCATGACTGGGTTGGCCTTGTGTCCGGCGCCTGGAGCGAATCGCCGCTCACCAACCTGTACAAAATCCGATCACTCCTCATCGGGTCCGCTGACCGCTACGATCAAACCGGTCGTTGCTCGGTTCTGTTTCTCGATGACCTTGTTTTTGGCCCCGCGATCAACCGGGCGGAACAACTCAGCTTTACACCATGCTACTTTGACTTTGATGGCATTGACCGCGTGGAATACGTCTGCCATCAGGGCAACAAGGTCGCCAATTCGCTGAATCCAAAGCAACTGGCCGCGATGCACTGGATCGCGGCCACCAACGAGGTTGCCAACATTCCGGTCATCGCCGGGTTGAGCGACGGGATCTGCCATCTTTATATCCGGGCTTGCGACCGGCTCGGCGCCTGGTCGGATGTGACGGATATCCCGTTTCTGCTTGATCGCAAACCGGTCCAGGCCACCTGTTCCTTTGCCAAAATCCCGGACCCCATGCACAATGGGTCGATGCTGCGAATCGACGTCCAGACCGACCAGGGCGCACCGTTTGACCTGGACGCGTTGGAGTTTGCCTGGAACGGCAACAAGGTTCCCATGACTTCGCACCATGTCGGTTCACGCATGGAGCGCACGAGCAAGCGTGACCGGCTTTTCGTCAATTGGCCCTATATCGTTCGCTGGCACCTGGACAAGGCCGAGGAAGGCATCACCAACATCCTCTCCATCGCCAATATCCGCGACGGCGCCGGCAATACCGCCAGGCCCATTGAAATCCCCTATGCCATCGACTACAGCAAGGACCGCACCCCGCCGACCCTAGTCGGTATGAGACTGCCGACCAACGTGCTTTTTCATGCCTCCTGGGAAACCTATGCCAGTAAAAACACGTTTTTCCATGGCCGGCCCAGGAACAGCGTAACCGCCATGCGCCTGCCGGACCAGGCGCCCTTTCTGGAAGCGCCGGCCCAGGCCGGCAAGGACGTGCTTGAACTGCGTTTGACAAAACCATGGCATCCTGCGCGGCATCCCTATGTCGCTTTTCGCATGCGCCGTTCCGACATGCGGCCAAAAGACAAAACCCGCTTTTTCCTGGGCCTGAATTGCGACGGCAACGTGCGTTTCGCCATCCCGCTCTCGCCGAACGCGACCATAGCCAATCTCGGGCTGGACAACATCCAGCTCTGCGAAGGGCAGCTCGTTCCCTGGCGATCCAATGTCTGGCACGACGTTACCATGAATATCTACGAGGTATTGAAGCAGGCCATGCATAAGGATTTCAAGGAAGAGCAACTCTACGATTGGGATATGCCCGAAACCCTGGAGGATGAGCCGGATGTGATCGATGCGGAAATCGATAAAATACTGCACCGCCATGCGATCAAATCCGTGTACATCTGCCGTCTTGACGCGCGCGCCAACGAATTGCTTCACCTGCAGAGCTTTTTCATCTTCTCGGCCTGGATGCCGGACAGCAAGATACGGCTCTTAGCCTTTGACGCCAGTGGCGTTGCGGGTGCGATGCTCGGTTGTGATAACATACCTGTGCCCATGCAATTCGCAACCCGTCCGATAGATCCTCTGCGCGGCGATCAGACCACTTGGATGATTGTGCGTGCCAGGGACCGCGCAGGCAACCTCACCGATCCATTGCGCATACCCATGATGGGTACGGTTTTGCCTGTTGTGGAGACCGAGGAACTCGAACCCGAACTCTTTCGTCGCAACAAGTGGAAATCCAAACAATGATCTCATCCATCCGCGTACCCACCATCAGCGCCAACATAGATGAAGTGACCGTCACCCAGTGGCTCAAGCGCGAGGGCGATCCCGTGGATGCCGGCGAACCCCTGGTGGAGCTGACAACGGACAAGGCCACCTTCGAGTTCGAGTCGCCGGTAACCGGTATTTTGCGCAGCGTGCTGGCTGCTGAAAACAGTGTCATCCCCACCGATTATATCATGGCCCAGATTGGACCCGCGGATGAACCGGTGCCCGATGTCGTCGCGGAGAATGAGGCATTGATGCAGGCACATCGTGAAAAGCGCGGTCGTGGCAGCCGCCGCGTCCGTCGCCGGCGGCAGGACCAAGCCGAAACTACGGTTAGAGCCACGCCGGCTGCCCGTAAACTGGCGCGCGAACACGACCTGGACCTGGCCATTGTCCAACAGATATGCGCCGCCGGTCTGGTCAATCGCGAGCATGTCCAACAATTCCTGGTGCAGCGGAATCATGACCGCCCAACCTGACACAGCTCTGGTTACCGGCGCTTCGCGAGGGATCGGTCGGGCCATAGCGCTGGCCCTTGCCGATAGCGGTTATGCGCTGGCCGTCAATTATGCCGCAGACGCTGCCGCTGCCGCGGAGACGGTGCGCCTGGTCAACCAACGCGGCGCTCGGGCCCTGGCCATTCAGGCGGATGTCAGCGACCTGGCCCAGGTCAAAAACATGATCGTGATCGCGGAACGTGAAATCGGTCCCATCGTGGTACTGGTCAACAATGCGGGTATCGTGCGCGACAATTACCTGCGCTTCATGAAAGACGAGGAATGGGACCGGGTGCTCGATGTAAACCTGAAAGGCGCTTTTTACTGTATCAAGGCCGTGTCGCGCGGCATGGCTCGGCGCAAGCGCGGCGCCGTGGTCAACATCTCGTCGGATGCCGCCCTGCTGGGCGACCTGATGCGGGCCAACTATGCCGCAGCTAAATCCGGGCTGCTCGGATTGACCCGCACGGCGGCGCGCGAAATGGGCGTTGCTGGTATCCGCGTCAACGCCGTGGCTCCGGGCTTGATCGAAACCGCCCTGATCCGCGAAATGCCCGAGGCCAAGCGCAAAAAACTGATGCGCGCCATTCCCATGAGCCGCTTTGGCCAACCGGAAGAGGTGGCCAAGGCTGTCGTATTTCTGGCATCATCCCGTGCCGGCTTCATCCACGGCCAGGTACTGTGCGTAGATGGCGGGATGAAGATGTGATGTAGGGAAAGTCATTTTTGATGAAGCGCTTACATTGCCCGTGCCACGGGTTCCAAAATAATCGCAACCAAGGCTTGATTCTCAAGATAAAATAAGTACTGTATCAGGTTTATTCGCCGGGGCGTAGCGCAGTCTGGCAGCGCGGTAGCTTTGGGAGCTATAGGTCGTGAGTTCGAATCTCACCGCCCCGACCATTTCGGATTTTTCCCGCCGTCGGCGGGATTTCCGGCGCACAATGCGCCGGTCGCGTCGGCGAAATTCGACGCCGCGATGATTGACCACGGCTCCAGGAACTCGACTTCGAGAATCGGGATCGGCCTGTCAGCCCACCTTAACAACAACTTCTTGACGATCATTTTGCGCGACACCAAATCATACAATTCAACATCTGGTGACAGCGACTTGCCGGACGCCGCCGACACGTCGGCGGCATTGGAAGTGACTGCGGGAGAATCGACTTGCGACAGGACCGCCGAATCATCGGACGATGGCCCGGCCTTTCTCATCGGGGGACGGGGAGAATCGGAATCGGATCGGATGGAGTCGCGTGCGGCGAAGCCGCCGCGACGAGATGAAGTTGCCGGACTCTCCTGCGTGTCCGCCATAGCTTCAGCGTCGGCGGGAGCTTGTCGATGGGCACGTTCTTTGGAGGCTCGCGCGCGCCGCCCAGCGGTGCTCTCCGGTCGAATGGGCTCGATCATGGATAGGTTCAAGCCGATTCGACGATGGAAATCCCGCAATTCCTGCTCCGTTCCCGAAAATGCCGTCGTTTCCGCGAAAATGGCGTCATTCAAGAACGATTCGAGAGGTTCGAGCCACGCGCTCCCCTCTTGCTCGATTCGGCGGATTCGTTCCCGGATCCCGGTCTTCTCGCGAAGCAGTTCCTCCTTCTTCTTGGCGTAGTCGGCTTGCTCCAGAGAGCCGTCAAGATACACGTCGAGAAGCCGGGAAAGGCGAGTCTCAGCCTTGGCGAGTCTCGCATTCTCTCCGGCAAGCTGGTCCGTGCGGCAGTCGGATTCGGTCTGCCGCCACTCCTTGACTTGGGCCAACATGAAAGCACCCGGCTCCGCCGGGATCGCTGCGCGTGCGGTCACGGTTCGCAGTTCATCGGTGAGGGCCTCCTCACGAATGAATCGCTTCTGTGAGCACGGCCCCAGCTTGCGGGTGCATCGGTAGTAGTGGTGGCCCTTCTGCCGCTCGCCGGTGATGGCCGCGCCACACTCGCCACATTGAATGAAACCGAGATACGGCAAAGGTTGGCGGCGCGGCCGGTGCGGGTGTCCGCGACGTGTCATGACATTTTGCACCTCGTCAAAGAGCGCCTTGCTCACAAGGGGCTCGTGCGAACCGTCGTGGATTTCGCCCGCAAATCGAAACAGCCCGATATAGAACGGACTGGAAAGGAGTTGGGGTAGCATACTGCGGGCAATGGGCTTCTCCCGGTGACTCGTTAATCCCCAGCCCGTGACGAGTTCATGCAGGACGCCTCGCAGCAACCCGGGAAGCTCGACTTCTTCCTGTCTGCAACACCCCCCCCACAATCTCTTTCCAGCAGCAACACAGCCCGCCATCGCGCAAAGCGCGACGGCGCAACGCCGCCGAAAGGCGGCTCCGAAGGCTCCGATCTGATCACAATCCGTGCGCGCGTCTTCATTGCTTTCCCGCATTGCGACCTTTCTGCCCTTACATATAGGGCTTGAGTGCCTCCATCAGGTTGCATCCCATCCATAGCCGATTCTCCCGGCCAGTCGCAAGGCGCACTCTACGGCAGTTTGCGGCACCGTCGGCTTTCGGTGCCGGAGTGCACTTGCCTTACTCCGAAACCTATCGGCGCACTTCGCGCTGGACGAGCAGCAGCACCCTCTTTCTGGCCCTAGTCACGGCGGTGTAGAACACGCGGGCTTCTTCATCGGTGGCAGTGCGTCTTCCATAGGCGGGATACATCACAACGACAGCATCATATTCCCTGCCCTTCGACTGGTGCATGGTCATGACCGTCGTACGCCTGTTCCGACCGTGAGACCTCTCGGCGTAATACTGCACCATGATCTGGTCAGCCTTGTCACGTGCAGGACCTTTGGGCTGCTGTTCCATTCTTTCGGCAAGCTGGTTCAGTGCGACTCTGATCTGCCGGTCATATTCGGCCACGATTCGACGTATGTGCGGGCCGACATATGGAATCGTCTTCAGCCGATCATAAATAGAGTGAACCATCTCCACTGGAAGAAGCGATTCACTGGCCGCCGCCTTGATACTCGACCATGAGAGCCTGAATCGCGACGGGACAGTTCCGGTTGCCTCTATAGCTTCGGCAGTACCCCAAACGCGCTCTTCGGCTGAAGCCGCCGCAGATGACGACGAACGCGTAGTCGGCAGCAAAGCCCACCACCTCAAGGCCTGGGCGTAAAGCCGAACGTCCAGGAGTCTACCTGCGTCAACGCCAGCAGAGACGCTCCTGAGTACACCAACAATCGCTTGGAATCCTGCCTCGGGGAGGTGGTAGTAATGGTCTACAGGGAATCATCCAGCAACCAGCGCGAGACTTGTTCAGCCAGCTTATTTGTTCGGCAGAGAATGGCTGTCGAACCACAGCCCCACTTGTGATTTGTCAATAGGTAGAGGACGAGAGCTGCTTTCGCCTGTGCACTGTTGTGATACATCTGAACTTCAACGGGTTGGTCTGGTTGCCCCATCCAGTCAGGCAGCTCATCTCCGTTGCGAAGACTGCGGGCTGTCTCCAGAATCCTCGGCGTAGCGAATCGATGTGAGTTCTCGTGGGGATCAAGAGTGATTTCGATGCGATTTGGCCTTGCTTCGCGGAACTGCTCAAACCTCCTTGGTGAAGCGCCCTGAAACTCATAGATCATTTGGTCAGGATCACCAAGGCACAACAACTGTCCTTGGTCGCCTATGTTCCGAACGAAATCCCACTGGTCTTCATTCGTATCCTGAAACTCATCGACGATGACAAACGGGTATCGGTAAGCAAGAGTGTCGCGAAGGGATCTGTTTGCAGCAAACACCGCGTTTGTCAGCGGAAGGAAGTCCTGAAAACTCAGGTATCCTCTTCGCAGTAGATCGTCGTGCGCCATCCTGTCCAGATATCGTTTGGTTATGCTGTCGACAATCTGTATGGGAAGCCCAAGACCAACGGCAGGGCCGTATGCGCGCAGTATGCCCAAGGCAAACTGATGGAAATTCGTGACCTCGACCTTTGCCCTGCTCGTTCCTGCAATAAGGCCAGTTCTGCGTGTCGATATCGCGTCTACGGCCGCGTTGCTGAACGTCAGGAAGCAGACCTTCTGGTGAGGGCCGAGACGTGGTACATACTCGCGAGCGCACAGGAGCGCGAGCGTGGTCTTTCCCGCACCTGGCGGCGCGAATACCAGTCCACCATCATTACTGCCAACCACTTCTCGCAGAACTCTCGCCTGGTCAAGCGTCAGTTCCATCGACCTCTCCAGTAGCAGGGGCATCCTCAGCAGCAGTCGGTGCCGCTGTGCCCGCGAGCGACCGGAAAATGCTCTGGAAGGTCGCCGGACAGGCCGCATGATTCTTGCACCTCGCAAGGAGGTCCGCGTACAGGGCCGGGGTCCGCTTGTTCTTGGCGAGCAGTTTCAATGTGGCTTCGACTACCTGCTCGGCGGTCATCCCAGCAGGCGGGGAATTTGGAACAGCCTTCAATCCCTCCTGTGTGGTAGCCCAATCAAGGATCTCACGCAGAATGTATTCCGGCAGTTCATTCGCAAGCAGTGCCTCGATGCCGCTGTACCCGATATCAAACTTTTTCCCAGGTGCAGCATCCAGTTGATCCTGCTCAGCACCGTCCGACACGGTATCGTGCATGATGCTGCACTGAACGCCTGCGGAGTCCAGGAAGGTCGCAATGCGTAAGATTTCCCCAACGCCCTGACACTCCACGACGGCTATGCCCTCTCGGTCCAAGTCGCAGGCGAAGTTGACGCCCGTCAACTCACAGGAGAGTTCGGAGAACCCGCGGATGATGGGAGCATCGCTAGCACCTTCCACCAAGAGTGCGCGTGGACTCAACATTGCCTCAGACAGGCCTGATCTGAGTACCTTGTAGTATCGACTGTGATCCTTGATCCCCTCAATATGAAGATCTGAGATCGCGCCAATGCCCTCGGCATTCACGGACATCACGCGTATCTCGTCTGGCTCGAACAGATCCAGTACGTACGGTGAGTGCGTTGTTAGGAACAACTGCGTCGCCACTGATTTCACCTCTCGGATAACGGCGCGTTGACTCGCTGGATACAGGAACGTCTCTGGCTCCTCAATGGCTAGGATTCCGTGTCCGCGCCTACGGGCGAAGAGCGTCAGTGATGCAAGTGTCGTGATGGACCTGGTTCCTGCACCGTACGTTTCCAGAGGAAGAAGCAGATTTGACCCCATGTTCTCCACGAACGCCTGTGTGGCTTCGCGTACGCTTGATCGTGTCATATCCGTCACGTCAAAACGCAGTGCATTGTCTGCATCCCGGAACGGCAAGAACCGTTCGATTTCCGCATGGAAATCGCTCACGACCTGGCTAAACTCGGGGTCGTCATGAAGCGCGGTGCCAGTACCCCTGAGATTCTCCAGCAGATCCTCATAAGTGTGAGGCTTTGCCGAATATGCCGTTAACAGCTTGTGGAATATCTGCTTTGGCGAGAGGGTCAAGGGACGGTTGGATGCCCTGTAGTCGTGCTACATGAGGAAGCCGAATGACCGCAGCACGTCCTGCCGCACACGACGCTTCTCGCGCAGAGGAGTACCATCGTCCGGGTACGGGTGTACCACCTGCCAGAAGAAGTCATCTTCTTCGGAGTCATACCAAGCCACGAACGTAATGCGTACGCAGTTCGGGTAGTGGTCCAGTGCTGATTCGTCATCCTCCATTGAAACTGTGCATCGGTGTTCGTCGTTCCATCCTTCCAGGCACGTACAGAAAGGAGACTTCTCTTCGGGCGACATAAGTGGGCCGAGGGTAATCTCCACGACAATCTCAGGATGCGCACCATCGCCGTCTTCGATTGTCTTTCCTGCAGTCGCGCTCTCAACTGTTGGTTCTACCGCAGGTGCGCGCTCTGCCGTTCCGGTGGGCAGGTAGAGCCTTCGGTAGAAGTCGTGCTCGGTAATGGCGTTTGGGGAGCGTTGCAGGACAGGATTCAAGACCAACGCTATGGCGTGAAGCAAAGCCGTCTTGCCGATGTTGTTGGGGCCAACAAGAACGTTTGTAGTCTGCGGCGAGTAATCAAGGCGCTTGAAGCAGCGGAAGTTCTCGATATGAACCTTGAGTATCGTAGCACCCATGTTTACTACCCCTATGACGCATCCACACTGTCATTCAAGCCCAGACCGCGTAATGCCGTCTTCACATCCTCGAACTGCCGGTCAGACACGCCGCCTTCGGGTTTCGCATCTATACTCACGCTTACCTTTAGTCCACCGGCTGCAACGAGCTTGGAAAGGACTTTGGTGTAAAAGTTCATCCACTTCTGTGGAGGGATCTCGCCTGTCCAGCGTAGCGATTTCTCACCCGGCGGGGGAGGCGGAGGCGTTGCGCCTCCTTCCTTCGCGACGGTCACGCCGGCTGAGCCCGTGATCTTGCCGGCCGTTGCATGGACGAGGAAGATCCCCTCGTCAACGCCCGCCTCAAACACGCCATCGGCTCCGACCTCGCCGCCGGTCGCTGACCAGGTGATGTCGCCGCACGGGAAATCCTTGCCGAACTGGTCGACGCCTTTCGCCTCGAACGTCTGCTTCGCACCCGGTTTTACCCGTGCCTGGCTCGGGGTCACGATGACCTTCACCAGCTCCGGCGGTTTGATATGCCGCTCCGCGGTCTCCGCCTTGATCACGTACATGTCTTCCGCGATGTCCACCCCGGCTTCCATGAGGCTTTCGCGGAACACAAACGGATCGTAGCCGACCGTGCTCTTCCCGACGTAGGCCATCTGTCCCTCGGACACGCCCTTCGCAATTGCGACGCGGATCGCCTCATGCGTCAGTAGTCGCGGGAATATGGGAGAGGCGAAGAACGCGTCCCGCACGTCCTTCGTGCTCCACTCTTCCTTCGCCGGTGGCCAGTTGTTTACCAGGAACCTCGGGCTCACCGCTTTCACGATTTCATCGTTTTGCCGAAGGACGGAAACCACATGCTTCGTCATCGACTCCGCCGCGCTTGATGTCACGAGGCCGAGGTCAACAGTCTTCAGGTCGTTGTCCTTGCCCAACAGCATCACCTTGCTGTACGTGCGCCAAGCTGACTCTTTCAGATCACGCTTTGCGCGCTTGATGTTTTCCGAAAGCTGTCGCCGTTGATTCTCGTCCAACTGATCCGGCTTCAACTCGGCCTCGATCGCTTCCCAGGCCAGAAGTTTTCGGGCCTCATCGCGCATCGTCTCCGTACTGTCCGGTACGCACCAGATCAGTGCGCTCTTATACGTGCGCATCGTGCCGCCGCATTCCTTCGTCATCGCCAGCACCTCACCGGGAAGACCGGCCTCATCACTCAACGGGCGCTCCGGGGCCGCGACCACCAGCGTCACAACCGGTCGATTCGGAATCTGACCGCTCTTCTCGGGGAAGAACACACGCTCCACGCCCTCCGCCGTCCCGAACACGCTCTCGACCTGTTCGCGTACCAGACGCATCACATCATCAGGCTGAACGCTCGCTCGCCGGTCCGCATATCGCTTGTTCAGGTTCTCCCGCAGGCTGAAGTAGTAGCTGTTTTGGTCGAGCGTGAGGTAGTAGCAGCGGTCGACCAGACCTTCCAACGCTGTCTCAACGTTTCCGATGTCCACGTTGGGCCCGGCCACACACAGCCGCAGTTCGGGCACCGTGGCAAACTGGCGTTTCTGGCCCTGGCCGCCGTTCGACTCGAAGAACACAGCCGTCGCCGTCCGGCGATGCACCATCGCCTTTCGCAATGTTTCTTCGGCCTCCGTATCGAGCATGATGGAATGTGAACCCTTTTTCCCGGCAATATCCGTCGTGACCGCGCCTTCCAGCTTATTCTCGCCAAGTTGCTCGAAGACGGCCGTGCGGAACTGCGATTCATCCAGCGGCGCGGTGCCTAGGGTTATCAGTAAATCGTTCTGTGCCCCCTTGAACCCGCTCTGGTAGGCGTTCGATACCCACAACGCCAGAAGCCGCAGCACACCGCGTGTCTGCTGAAACTTCGGTAACGTCTGCCACTTGCGCTCGAACACCGACAGGACGGTCGGGTGGAATGGATAGCTGCTTTTGATTTCCTCCAAGGCGTGATCCGTAAACCAGTTCGGCACCTGGTTCCGGTTATCCTGGATCCAGTCGGTATACTCTTTACAGGCCGCCACCGCATCGTTCGGCAACATCACCCGCCCATCGCCACCGATGGCCCGTGTATCCCACTCGAACAGGCGCCGACGGATAATCTCCGACATCTCGTTTTCGGCCGACATGATCACGGCCTTGCCCTTGCGATCAAGCATCTTCTTCAGACGCGTGTAGTCCGCCTGATCCTCAGCCGTCATCTCAAGCTCCGACGCCGGGATCGACACCACGGCCACCGCGCTGTCGATGCTGGGAATCTCCTCGGACAGATTCATCAGAAACCGGTACATCTCACCGGCATGCGGCGTCTTCCGCTCGCCGCAGATGTAGTTCATCACCTCGTCGATCAGGAGAATGCATGGTTTGCCGTCCGGAATCATCGCCCGGATATCCGTTCCAGAAGGGGCAATGCATTTCTCGTCGTACTCGCGAACCGCCTCGAATGCCGCTGCACCGCCGATCTGCCATGCCATTTCGCCCCAAGGGGTTTTGCGGTCAGGTTCCCCATCCTTGCCCTTCACCCCTTTGAGGAGGGAAAACCTTGTGCCTACGAAGATGCCGATGTTGGCCTCTGGCACCGCGCTCACACCGGCTGTCTGGAGAATACTCGACACGCCCGCGTAGCCCTTCGCCGCATCGCCCGCTTTCGCCAGGTGGAACAGCAGGGCCAACGCGTGCGTCTTGCCCCCACCAAATTGCGTCGTCATGTTGTAGACGGCCGAAGCCTCTGTATTGATCCCGCTTAACCGCCGGATCACCTCCGCCGAAACAGCAAGCAGGTTCTTCGTCAGGAACGTCCGCTCAAAAAATCGCGCCGGGTCTTGATAATCCACGTGAGCCTGGCCATCGCGGATATGATCCAGATGAACGGCAAACTCTGACGCATCCAGCGGGCGACCTTCCCGCAGGTCCTCCCGTGGCGTCACCACCTTGTACCAAGGCTTCAGTTTTGGCATTGTTTTCTCCTCGCATAGTGCTCAGTCACAAAAATCTAACTTCTTCGTCGTTTACCTGGCTCAATGGCCGCCCCAGCCATTACCCTCTTTGTTACCTCTTTAAAAGGTATTATCTCTTCTCCCACTGTGCTCCGGGTCCACGACCTTTGCATTCAATTGAGCCTTCTACCTGCAAATCCTTCAAGACTTTACGGACCATGTCCCTGCTGACATTGGGACACGCGGCCTCGATGTCCGTCAATCTGAACGCGGCCCCCGCCGCATCAATGGCACGTTGAACCAATTTGGTCTTCTCGCCTCTCGGCGGACCAACTTTACCCACGCGTTCTTCGAACTCTTTGTATGCCTCTTTCAGGATATAGAGTAGATATCCAATGTACGGCCAGGGATCGTGCTTGCCCTCATGCCAACCTTGAGAACTCAGTTGCAGTGTCTCGTAGTAGCGTTCTTTGTTCTCTTCGATCAGGCGTTCAAGGCTGATGTACCGACCAACTTCAATGCCGACGTGATAGCAGGTGAGGAGTAGCAGTAATCTCGAAACGCGACCGTTCCCATCGCGGAAAGGATGGATACAGAGGAGGTCCAGATTGAAGGCCGCAAGCAGGATCAACGGTGAAATGTGATGCTCCCGGGATTCCTCATTCCAAAGTTCGACAAGTTTGCGCGTATATTCCGGAGTCTTCGCTGGCAGAACGCTTCGAAATCGGGTGTACTGACTGCCATCTGGACGCTTTTCGATAATATCGACCGGCTTGTCTTTGTACACGCCCGCATCCCATATTTCCCCGCGGCTTAGCTTGTGGAGTTGCAGGATTGTATCCTCCGTCACAGGCAATTTGTCGCCTTGGGTGTGGACAATTTTCAGTGCGTCCCGATAACCCGCGACCTCTTCCTCATCACGATTTCTTAACGAGGGATGACCGAAAACCACTGTCCCAATGCGATTTGAATCGATTTCAACGCCCTCGATCCGGTTGGAAGATACAGTACTCTGAGCAATCGCGTGTTCTCGGAGTACCTTCAGCCGCTGGGGCGATTGCCTGGTGTATAGATCCTGCAATCCTTGAGCCCGCCCCAGTTCCGTCAGTTGCCACGACACCGTCATGGGGACCTGCATCCCTGCCTGCCGCCCTGTCTGCCGGCAGGCAGGGCAGGCACGGCCTGAATCCTGTATGCGCTCCAACGTCTTCATCTCAAAATCCCAAACCCTTCTTCCGGGCAAGAACACCATCCACCCAGCGTTTTTCTTCAGACTGCGGTGGATACAAGGCGGTTAGGGATTGCGCCAGGCTCCACAGTTGCGCGTTCGCGCCCATGCCATCATCCACCAGAAATCGCTTCAATGCTGCCCCGCGCCCGGCCCCGAAAAGGATCATCGCTTGATGCAATTGATCCAATGTCGTCTTGCCGGCCGCCGGTCGATCCAATTCGGCTTCGCCCTGCCTGCCGGCAGGCAGGTCCCGATCCAAATCCTCATCGGACGGCAAATCCAGTGCGGCAAACAGATCACCTTGGGCCGCTTTTTGCTTGCCGCGCTTCTTCGGCATATTCACATCTGTTGCCCCTGCCTGCCGGCAGGCAGGGAAGAGATAACGGGCGCGGGATGCGGCCGAGAGCAAAGTTGCGGTTTCGCCCTTGGTTTCGACGAGGTGCGTAAGTTTCTCTAGGTGACAGCCAAGACCCTGGGCGATCTTCCGCGCCGCGTCATACTCCAAATCGTAACCGGAAATCCGTTCGGCCTTCTCGCCGGTCTCAACGTCCGCTTCCGCGCCTTGCCTGCCCTGCCTGCCGGCAGGCATGGCGGCAGGCAGGTCCGTCCGTAGCGTCCAGAGCCACATGGCGGTCAATCTAGCGTCTTCCTCCAAACCTGCGGTATCCGCCCCCTCGAAGATCATATTGAGCGCCTGCTTGGCAACCTCTGCCCAGACCTGCTCGAGGTATTCGCGCAGTTCGACCTTCTCGCCGCTGGTCTTTTCGACTGAGGAGTAACGGGAGAATATCTCCAGAGCCGGCCCGAGACATGCGAATATCGCGTCGGCCCCAACGACACCTTCGGCCGCTAACCGAGGCAACCATACACATATCTTTACGGGTAGTTCTGTCAGCACATCTCGCCAGTCGCCAACAGCATGGCTCGTCCCCGCGTCTGCTGCTTCGCGTGGTCGAACGATGAGATGTACCGAAGAAGCAAGCGCGGCGGATTTGTTGGCTCGCATGCGAGACGCGCGTTCAGTGTCTATTGGCCAGGATGCGGTAACCACAAATCCGGCATCAACAATGGATGCCAAAAGAGTTTCCCATGCAGCGGTACCTTTATGTGCAAACACAATACAGCCAATACCTTCAGGTTTGAGAACGCGGCGGCCTTCGAGGAATGCATCCGTCATTCTTTCCTGATAGCGTTCATGCGATTGCTCGCCGCGCCCATCCGCTACGGCATAAGGGTTCACGACAATCTGTTCTGCCTTGGGTGTAAGATCGTTCTGCAGTAAATCCGGATGCAAATACCCGACAAAACGTTTCAGCCACACGTAACAAAGGTCCGATAAATCCGCATAAGGAACCACATCGTAATAAGGGGGATCAGTAAAATACAGGTCGGCGAAATCGTCCGGCAAAGGCAATTTTGTGGCATCGGCCCGCATTACCGTGGCCGTTGTATTGTCAAGCCCCAACACCGCGCGTAAGGCGCCTAAAGACTTTTTGAAAGTAAAATCCAAGCCGCCGACATAATTCTCGACCAGCGGATTGGCTTCCGCCCAGTCCCAACGCATGGCAATGGCATTTCCAGCAATAAAGCATGATATCATGCCTTCCGAAAGCCAAGTGCTCATGTTGGTTTGGTAGTGCAGGCTGTTGCTGACGGCCAAGGCCAGAGCCGTGATCACGTCCCTGGCCAGCAAATCATCTGCGCCGTCGCGAATCAGATGGTCGTGATATTGATTCAAAATTTCGCCGATCGTCCACAACGCCAATTTCTGCCTCGGCGAAAAAAGATCGCCCCACGAGCGGATGCCGTAGTGTCCCGCCGTAAATGCTCTAGGGTCGTGATAGGGATATTTTTCTCTCACCTCGGCATCGGGGTGTTTATCTAGGACTCTTTGCCATGCTATTTCGGCGCGTGTGACAGCCTGTTGATCCTCGTCTGAACAATCGGCATATTCTTTGCCTTGCCGCGCCCCGACAGGCAAGGCTACCCCGTATATGCGATGCCCCATTTCCCCGGCTTTTCCCTGAAACTTAACCCGGCCTTTGTTCGTGGTGTAACCACAGACGGGGCATGAGGCATGACCGCCCCCTGCCGTTTTGATTAGGCCGGGCGGCACCGTCTTGCCCTGCTTGACGCAAATAGAGACCGCTTTTGTTTTTTTGTCTCCATGCAACTCGATCCAAGCCTTGCGGGAGCCTTTCGCTATCGTGGTTTGAGAGATCAGCGGGATGGTTGCACCGCACCCGGGGCCTTCGCAAGTGACCGTCCGTGCCCAAAGCCAAGCTATCGGATATTTGCCCTTCTTCTTTGGGTAATAAGCCCCCAGTCGTTTTTCAGCTTCTTTGAGAATATACTCCGCTCCGCTCTCAAACAATTCGATGAGTTGATGTCCTTGCCGGGGAGCAGCCTCCAGAAGCGTTCGCAAGCACAGCAAGGCAACCGGATTGAGGTCGGAAGCTATGGATTCGCATCCAAGCCGTGCCGCTTCGCCAGGGATTGCGCCATATCCAGAAAAAGAGTCAAATGCCGTTGGGGTGGTGCCGGGAAATGCCACCTGCAGTAAATGACGGGCCGCATCTCTAGATGATGATTGTGCGCCAATCTCCCATCTGGCAAATTCGCCAACAAATTTTAACAACGCATTCTGTACATCGTTCCGGCTTGCTCCACGCGGCTTAAAACCAATACTGGAAAGGATGGTGTGGGCGGCACTAACAAAATTATCAGGACAATTTTCATCGGACGGAGCCGGAAGAAGCGACGCCAGCGCC
>CAZOLK010000066.1:0-22654 GCA_964580325.1 uncultured Verrucomicrobiota bacterium
AGGGAGCGAAAGGCCCCGTCACTGGCACAGTGGAACAGATCGTCGGCCAATTGGTAAGCTGTGCCGACCAGGTAGCCAGCTTCCTTAAGCGCCATGCACTGGGCCGATTTACAGGGCACGCCCGCGGCTGCGCTGAAGGCGAACAGGGCGCCGGTTTTGCGACGTGCCAGGTCAATGCATTTTTCCCAGGAAACGGGTTGGTCGCGCAGAGCCAGTTCCTGTTCCACCTCAGCCATACATACCTGGCCCGACATCTCGATAAGCATATTGACCAGATCCCAATCCTTGTTGGACTTGACCATGGCAATGGCCTGAAAAACGAGCATATCGCCCAGCAAAATCGCGCCCTGCACGCCGAATTCCGTCCAGAACGAGGGCAATCCGCGTCGCAGCACGCCGCCGTCGATCACGTCGTCGTGCAACAGACTGGCCGCATGGATCAACTCGATCGCGGCGGCGCTGTGCAATTGACGTTGAAATGGTTGCTCCGCGGCCGCACCAATGCGAAACACCAGTTTTCCGCGCAACATTTTACCCAGGCCGATATGCTGCATATAATCGTTGGCCCGCGTACCCAGCGGCATTTTACTCAATCGCTGCTGAACCAGGCCGTTGATCGACTTGCGATAAAACGCATCGCTTTCCTGCTGTTCTTTTTCCTGTTCCGATGATGTCATGTTTTCCATAGTTGTTTAACATTGAAAATTGCATAATGTTTAACACGTCTACACATTACGCGGAAGTAAAAAATCCGGCAAGTGGCGAGGGGGAGAGTGGCGAGTGTCGGGTCTTCTTTCTCCCTTATTCTCCCTTACTTGAACATTGGATATTCCGTGTTGGATATTGGATATTGTTTGTCGGGTATCCGGTGGCGAGTGCGCGTTTTGAAATCCGCCGCCCGAATTCCGAAATCCGAAATCCACAATCACCCGAGTTTATCCGCGAGCTGCTGGTACAGGTCGTCCAGCGCCTGGGGAATGACTTTAACATCGGCGATGACGGGCATAAAATTGGTGTCGCCGTTCCAGCGCGGCACGATATGGGTATGGATATGCGTTTCCAATCCGGCGCCGGCTATTTTGCCCAGGTTGACGCCGATGTTGAAGCCGTCGGGCCGGATCACGGCGCGCAGCATATCAATGGCTTCGGCAACCAGGTCCATGGTTTCCAGGCGCTCCTCGGCGTTGAGTTGCGGCATGTCGTGGATATGCCGGTTGGGCGCGATCATGAGGTGGCCGTTATTGTAAGGATAGCGGTTCATGAGCATGGCACAGGTTTTGCTGCGTTTGAGCAGCAGGTTGGCCCGGTCGTTGTCCGCGCGTAGCATTTCACAGATAAAACACTCGTCCGTCTTCTCGGCCAGGATATATTCCATACGCCAGGGCGCCCATAAATCTTTCATATTGTCATACTCCCATTCTCGTGCTACCGTCACTATGCAGAATCTGGATCGCGATGTAAAGGTGCAATAGCAAACAGGCACTCAATCATGCGGGACGATCCGGGACGGTGTGAATTTTTCCATAAGGCGAAGGGGAGACCGGTATGGCGACCACGTCCACAAGTAAAGGCGCCGGCGCGTGCAAGCGCACGTCAATAAACATTGTGCTGATCCACGGCAACGACGAATTCGAGGTTGGCCGGGAAGCTAAAAAGATGGTCGAGACTTTTTGTCCGCCCGCGAACCAGGCCCTGGGCCTGGAGGTGATCGACGGCCAGTGCGATACGCAGGACAAAGCGGTCGCCGCTTTGCGCCAGGCCCAGGAAGCGCTGCAGACCGTGGGCTTTTTCGGCGAGGGAAAAACGGTCTGGTTTAAAAATGTCACTTTTCTAGGCACGGACAACCTGGCCAAGAACAAAACGGTGAAAGGCTGGGTCGATCAATTGACCGCAATCGTCAAACGCGGCATGGGTCCTGACCAACGGCTGGTGGTTTCCACGCCCAAGATCAGCAAGGCCACGGCGTTCTACAAAGCCTGCGCGGCCAAGGGCGATGTACGCGAATACTCGCTGCCCGAAAAGAGCTACCAGTTGACCCGCGAACTGGAGGAACGCGCCCGGGAAGCGTTTGCCGAACGCAAGATGCGCGTCGACCAGGAAGCACTGACCCTGTTCATGGAACGGGTCGGCAACGATACCCGCACGCTGTTCCAGGAGGTGGAAAAACTGGATCTCTACCTTGGCCGGGAGCGCAAGGTCAATGCGGGCCAGGTCCGCGAAATCGTGAGTGCCTCGGAAGAAGCTGTAACCTGGGATTTCACCGATGCCGTGGGTACGCGCCAACTGGTGGATGCGCTGCACATCATGCGCCAACTGAAAACCCAGGGCCAGAACCTACTCGGCTTGGTGATCGGCCTGGAAAACCGGTTCCGCGAAACCTTGGTGATCAAAGAATGCATGGAAAAGCGTTGGCTCAATGTGACCTTCAGCGGGCGCTGGAACAAGGTATCCTGGAACAGCACGGCGGAATGCGAGCAAGCGCTCTCCACATGCGGATACGATCCGCGAAAGATGCACGATTTCCGCATAGGCAAACTGGCCCAGCAAGCGCAGGTGTACAGCCGCACAGAAATCTTCCAAGGTTGGCAGGCCATTGTCGAAACCCACGAGAAACTGGTCTCCACGTCCCTGCCGGACGCTACGCTGGTCGAATTACTCGTCCTGCGCCTTGTCAGCCGGCGACAATAAGGAACTGCAAATGACGCAAATGCACGAACAAGAAATCCACAAAAAAACCAGCCGCGTTATTTGTGGTTCAATAAAATAGCTTCGGCAAAGTGACAGGCGCTTTGCCGATCATGGCCGATGGAGCGCAGGACCGGAACTTCTTGCGCGCAACGTTGTTGGGTGTGCGCGCAGCGCGGATGCAAGGGGCAGCCCGAGATTGATGCCGCAGGCGAAGGCACATCGCCTTTCAGCGCCACACGTCGTCGGGGCGCTTTTGCATCGGCATGGGAAGTTGTATCGCGCTTGACATCCAGAACCAGCGCCAGCAGCGCTTCGGTGTAAGGATGACCGGGGTGGCGGTAGATTTGTGCCGACGGACCGGACTCGACCACTCGCCCCAGGTACATGACCAGCACCCGCGCGCACATGTAGCGCACTACGCCCAGGTCATGGGCGATGAACAAATAGGCCAACCCGCGGTCGCGCTGCAGATCTTTGAGTAGGTTCAGGATCTGGACTTGGACCGAGACGTCCAGCGAGGAGACCGGTTCGTCGGCGATCAGCAACACAGGATCCAGGGCCAGCGCACGGGCGATCCCGACACGCTGCCGTTGACCGCCGCTGAACTGGTGCGGATAACGTCCGCGCATGCCAGGCTCCAGACCAACCGCGGTCAATAACTCCCCTACCCTTTTCTCGCGTTCGGCGCGCGTGCCGCGACCATGAACATATAGCGCTTCACCCAGGGCGTGACCCACCGGCGTGCGCGGATTGAGCGAACCGAGCGGATCCTGGAACACCATCTGGGCGCGCGCACGAAAACGTTTGAGGCGAGGTCCGCGCAGCGATAACACATCTTCGTTCTCGAAGCGGATCGTGCCTTGATCCGGCTGTTCCAACCGCAACAGGGTCCGCGCCAACGTGGATTTGCCGCAACCGCTTTCACCGACCAGCCCAACACTCTCGCCAGGACGAATGGTCAGGTCAACGCCGCGCAGCGCGCAAAGCACCTGGCCCCCGCGACAGTAGTGCACGTGCAGATCGGCGGCTTCAAGCATCATGATTCTCGCCCTCGTCCAGGTCGTCTATACTATAAGGATAGTGACAGCGAACCCGGCGTTCGGCGTTCGGGCTGTCCGGGTTCGGGGTTGGCGGATCAGGATCCGGCAAAACCGGCGGCCAGGTTTTGAGCGCCGGCATGACGGATGGACAAGGCGCCCGGCAGCGTGCGCAGCGTGGGTGAAAAAGACAACCAGAAGGCAGCGCACGCGGATTGGGCACCGCGCCCGGGATCCCGTCGATCCGGCCGGATAAACCTTCGAGTCCAAGTATGGCATCGAGCAATCCGCGTGTATACGGATGCATGGGCGCGGTCAACAAGTCGTGTGTCGGTCCGGTCTCGACCAGCGTACCGGCATACATGACCAGGATGCGATCCGCAAAACCGGCCAGCAAACCCAGATGATGGGTGATCAGCAAAACAGCCATACGCAGTTCGCGGCGCAGGGCATCGAGCAAGTCGAGGATCTGAGCCTGGATACTGACATCCAACGCCGTGGTGGGTTCATCGGCAACCAGCAATTCCGGGTTGGAGGCCAGGGCCATGGCAATCATGGCGCGCTGCTGCTGGCCGCCGCTCAACTGGTGCGGAAAGGCGCGCCAGCAATCTCCGGTCAAACCCACCAGGGCCAGCAGGCGGCGCACTTCCGCGTCGCGCCGGCCCTCGAATCGATTCAGTCGCAACACTTCTTCGACCTGACGGCCGATGCGCATGACCGGGTTGAGGCTGGCGGCCGGCTCCTGAAAAATATAGGCGATCCCGGAACCACGCAAGGTGTTCAGCTCATGCTCAGCCATGGCCGTCACCTCACGATCTTTCAAACGTACATGTCCAGCGGAAATCCAGCCGGGACGCGGAACCAGCCGGGCTAGGGACAGGGCGGTCAAGGTTTTGCCACACCCGCTTTCGCCCACCAACGCCACGCACTCGCCTGGACGCACATAAAAAGAAACATCGCGCACTACAGCCCAGGCCGCGTCGGGCGTACCAAAAGAGATCTCCAGGTCGTTTACGTCCAGCACGCCGATAGCGGTTGAGTACGGATTCATGAGCAGATTATGGTCAAGCGTGACTGTGCCAGCGCCTGCTGACGCAATGCGGCGTCAGCCAGCACCAATGCGGCCATGGCTTCAACCACGGGCACGGCGCGCGGGACCACGCAGGGGTCGTGGCGCCCTTTGCCTTCCAGCACGGTTTCACTGCCCTGGAAGTCGACCGTGTTCTGCGGCAGGCCGATCGTGGCCGGCGGTTTGAACGGCACGCGAAAATAGATGGTTTCGCCATTGGCTATGCCGCCCTGGATGCCGCCGCTGTGGTTGGTGCAGGTACCCAAACCCTGTTCGCGAGGAATGAACACGTCGTTGTGCTTTGACCCGCGCATGCGCGCGGCGGCAAAGCCAGAGCCAAAATCGAAACCGCGTGCGGCCGGTATGGAAAGCATGGCACGGGCCAAGCTCGCTTCGAGTTTATCGAACACGGGATCGCCCCAACCGGCCGGTACATTGCGGCAGACGCAGGTAACCAGGCCGCCGATAGAATCGCGCCGATCCTTGACCGACTCGATCAAGCGAATCATCTCGGCCGCCGCGTCAGGATCAGGGCAGCGCACAGGTGTAGCATCGACCTGGGCGCGGGTATAGGGCGCAACGGCTGGATCGGGAACAGGGGCGGCATCGGCTCGGGCGCTATCGGGCAGGGCCACGTCACCGACCGCACTGACCCAGGCCACGATCTCGATGCCGAAAGCGGCGCGCAGCCACACTTCGGCCACGGCGCCGGCCGCGACGCGACCGATGGTTTCACGCGCGCTGGCCCGACCGCCGCCGCTGGACGCACGCGATCCGTACTTGGCCTGATAGGTGTAGTCGGCATGAGACGGTCGGGGTGTTGCGTGCATTTCGCGGTAATCGCCGGGCCGCTGATCGCGGTTCATCACGACCATGACCAGCGGCGTACCCAGCGTGCGCCCGTTTTCCCAACCCGCGTAAATGGTTATTGCATCCTGCTCATTGCGTGGCGTGGAAATCGCGCTCTGACCAGGCCGCCGGCGGTCCAACTGGTGCTGAACATCAGCTTCGGTCAAGGCCAGACCTGGCGGACAACCGTCAATGACCGCACCCACGCCGCGGCCATGCGACTCGCCAAAAGTTGTCACTCTGAACAAAGTCCCAAACGTACTGGACATGAAGTCAATCCACTTTCTTTTAAATATGGTTAGTGCGAACCATAGCCATAATGAGGATGCAAGACAATCATATTTTATGGAGATCCGCCGTGGGGGCATTAGGAACGCTTATCTCAATCCGGTCATTGCGACACTTATGCATTTTCATGCCAACTCCGAACGTGTAAGTTTACGCCCTCCCAAAATGGCGTCTTCCGCTTGATTTGAATGCCTGCATGCGTATTTTGAACGCCGTAAATTCGTGTAAATAAAGTTTGCACTTGACCGGTTTAGCAGTAGAGTATGGTAGTTCAATACTGTAAACGAGTTGCTTTTTGCTGTCTGGTATGATTAAGTTTAAGTGCTGTAAGAACGCTGGTTATAACGACAGGTGAGAATGATGCGATGTAAAAGAGCCTTTACACTGGTGGAAATGATGGCGGTGATGGGAATTCTCGGCGTACTGCTGATGATCCTGATCTCGTCCATTGGCAAGTACCGCGAGAAAGCCTGCCAGGTCAGTTGCAAAAACAACCTGCGCCAGTTCGCAACAGCCCTGATCGTTTACCGTTCCGATCACAAGGACCGCAACCCCAACTGGCTCTCCAACCTGTATCCCATGTATATCGACACCAGGGAGCTATATGTCTGCAAAGGCGACAAGTCCCAGGGAGGCTATGGATCCAAACCGCCCGGAAACCCGGGTATCGGTGACCAGTTTGATGAAACCGACGACAACGATGCGGGCAATCAGTGGAATATTTCAAAACACAGCACCAATTTCGGGCGCAACGTGGACATCCATATGTGCAGCTATCTCTATGAATTTTGCGCCGCGGAATGTTCATGGCAAAATGCGTGGCTCATCTCCGAGTGGCACGTAGTCGACGAAAACGGGGATGGACGCTATTCCTGGAATGAAATGAAGCAGGGCCAACTCAAATACGGAAATAGAGGAGGATCTTTCAGCGATTCGCGCCTGCCCATCATCCGCTGCTTTCACCACCACGACAGAAGTTTCACCGAAGCTTCCAAAACCAACGGGGTGGTCATGGAAGAAGGCATCACTTTAAATGTGGGTTACGCGGGCAATGTATTCATAGCGCCTCTTAAATGGGAAGAGCGGGTTGATTGATCGCCCGCCCCACAATATGGCTGGCGCGAACTTCCAGGATAGAAATTTCAAGATAGAACACCGAATAATATGAAGTATAACGATCAGGTGCGGAGCCGGTTTGGGTCGGCTTTTCAACAGCTTTGCCAATGGGGGATGGCGGCGCTGACCGCGCTGTTCCTGGCAGGTTTGACGTGCGGTTGCAAAACAACACAATCCCAGCCTTTGCTGCGCACGGAGGACAAAATCGAGCCTTCGCTGGCGCGGGCCGAGTTGCTCTTTCGTCAAGAGGAGTATACGCGCGCACTGCTGGAGTGCGTTGACCTGCACCGGTTGAACCCGGAGATGCCCGGCCTGGCCGAGATGCAGAACAAGGTGCTGCAAAAACTGAGCGATTTGCGCGAAGAGGATGCCGCCCTGCGCGCCGAGCACGCCTTCAAGCAAATGGATGTGGACGTGGATCAACGCAAGAGCGTGCCCGATAGCTACGGTTTGCGCCGCTTCGTCGTCGGCGAAACCGAGGCCGTACACACGCCGTTGACCCGCATGGAAGAAATGCTGCGGACCAAGATCAGCGTTCACCTGGAAGAAGTGGGCTTGAACGATTTCATCCTAGCCGTGGGCGAGGCGGAAAACATCAATATCATCGCCGACAGCATGCCTGACGCCGGCGCCATGACCTTGCACGCCGACGATGTGCCGCTGATGGAGATCCTGGAGTATGTCTCACGCAACCTGGGCGTCAACTTTGCGGTGGGCGAAAACCTCATCTGGGCCACGCGCATCCCTTCGGGCCAGGACCCGCTGCCGTTGCAGACACGCATCTATCGCCTGCGCAAGGGCATATCGCGCGAAGAACTGGAGGGCGGCGCCAACGCGCCGGTGATTGTCGAGGCGATCACACGTTTCGTGCCGGCAAGCCAGGGCGCCGATATCATGTACGATGCCAAAACCCATATCCTGCTGGTCAAAAACACGCGCGAGAACCTGACCCTGGTCGAGGAGATCATCGAATCGTTGGATGTGGTCCCGCCGCAGGTGCTGATCGAAGCGCACTTCATTGCCACGGATATTCAGCACCTGCATGAACTGGGCATCGACTGGGTGCTGGACAGTCCCTGGGTCGTGACACGCAAAAAAGTGCCCGGCTATCCGAAAGGCATAACCGAAACGGAAATCGCGCGTAACGCCGACATCCGCTTCAGTGCTTTTCCCAGTGCGACCGGCCTCAACTTCACCTACCGCGGCATCCTGACCGATCCCCAGTTCCAGGCCGTGGTGCACGCCCTGGAAACCTCGGGCAAATCCAAAACCTTGTCCATGCCGCGGATCACCACCCTGAACAACAAAGAGGCCACCATCCGGATTGGCGAAGATTTCCGTTACTACGAGGAATACGACGTGGAATCCACGCCCCAGTCCGAAGGCGACAATCGCACCGTTTACGTCAACACGCTCGTGCCGGTGGGCACGCCCCAGAAGGAAGAACTGGGCATCAAGCTGATCGTACGGCCCAGCGTGGGCGCGGACATGGCAACGATCATGCTCTACATTGCGCCGTGGATCAAGGAATTCGTCAACTGGGAATACTACGAAACCAGTGCCAACAACAGCAGCAGCGGCAACAACAGCGTGGCCAACCGCACCAATGTCACGTCTCTGGTCAAAATCCCGATCTTCAAAGTCAGCGAAATGGAAACCCAGGTCAAGGTCAACAGCGGCGAGACCGTGGTCATGGGCGGGTTGATGGCAGCCCAGGACCAGCGCGACGAAGAAGGCGTGCCGTTCCTGTCTTCCATCCCGTTGATCGGTCGCTTGTTCAAACACGAAAAACTACAGAAAGTGAACAAGAACCTGCTGATCTTTGTGACGGCAACCATTGTCGCGGACACAGGCGAGTACATGATCCCTCTCACCGAGTTCAGCAACAAGGACGAACTAGTGGAGCGCCAAGACATTCGCGACCTGATTGTAGAGGACTAGGCCATGGCTTCCGGCATTGTCATAGGATTGGACATCGGACGCTACTCGGTCAAAGCGGCGTGGGTCCGCATGCGCGCGAACAAGCCGTCTGTGCTGCGCACGGAAATGTTGCGCCTGCCCCTGGACGACACCAACCTGGACGGCGTGATCGGGCCTTGGCTGGCCAAGCTCGGCATCGGTCGCACCCCCTGCGTCATTGGCCTGCAAGGGCAACGCTGCGTGTTTCAGCCGTTCGCGCTGCTCAAGGACGACCCGCGCACGGACAAACAGATCGCGGCCATGGAAGTGCGTAAGTTCATGGAACTGAGTTCCGAGGCCATGAATTACGATTTCACGCCGTTCACCGTGGACAACAAGGACCGCCGCCTGATGCTTTCACTGGCGCGCGTGCAATCGATTAACGAAATCCTGCAAATGGTGATGCGCATGGGCGTCAACGTGATCGACATCGTGCCTGCGCCGGTGGCTGTGTATAACATCATGGAAACGCTGCTGCCCACACACCGTAAACCGTTCATGTTCGTCAACGTGGGCTTCTCGGGAACGGACATTGCCGTGGGCGTGAGCAACGGCCTGATTTTCGTGCGCAGCTTTCCGTGCGGCGGCCAGATGTTCACCGATGCGCTGGCCAAAAATTCGGGGCATACGTTTTCCCAGGCCGAGCACATCAAGCTGACCCGCGGCTCACTGCAGCAGAACTCCGAGACCGCAAAAGTATTCAGCGGCGCGGCGGACATCTGGCTGGCCGACGTGCGTTCCTGCCTTTCGGTGTACAGCAATGTATACCCAGCCGAAAAAATGGATCCACAGCGCCTGGTCATGGTTGGCGGCGGCGCGGAATTGCCGGGGTTTGCCGAATACGCGGCCAAAGCCCTGGGGCGGTCCGTGGAAAACCTGCGCGCAATGCCCGGACGCAAGAACGCGGAAAAATCGGCCACGTTCGCCGTGCCCGTGGGTCTGGCTGTCACCGTGTTGACCGGCCCGGCGCCGGTCAAGGTCAGTTTCCTACCCTCGCGCATGCGCGACGACCTTGTGTTCCGTTCACAAAAGCCATACTGGATCGCGGCCGGGATAACCGCGATCCTGGCGCTGGCCGTGCTCATCTTCAGCGGCTTTCGTGCGCTGCGCAGACTCAAGGCGCGCGTCGATCAGGAACGCGCCTATTACAAAACCCTGGAAAGTCTGGACAAACAGATCGTCAAGGTCAAAAAGGACATCGAAGAGTTGAAAAACCGCGACGAACCGCTCAAGGAACTACTGGATGCTGGCCCGAAAATGCGCCGGGTGATCGATAACATCGCCGACACACTGGCCACCAACGACTGGGTCGCGATGGTCTGCGACATCGATTCTTATTATATGCCTCCGCTGGAATCCACCCGCTCGGTCCAGCTCAACTTGCGTACGCACCGCAGACCCGAATCGGTTTCGCGAGCGCCGCCGTTACGCAACCACAATTTCTATAAAATCATCATTGAAGGCTACACCCAGGCAGCCAACTACTCCTCGGTCAAGGATTTTATCATGCGCTTGAAACAGGCGCCTTTCGTGGCCGACGCAGACCTGCTCTGGGACGACGCCAAGGTGGACCGCACCATGTTCCGCAACCTGCCGGTGCCATCCAATCAACATCATTTCGTCATCAGCCTGGATCTGGATATGAAAAACCATGCCAACCAACCTTAAAATATCCGAACGCCAGCAGGTCGCCGCAATCATCCTGGTCGTGATCGGCATTCTGGTCGCGGCTTGGATCCTGGCCTTGGGCCGGCTGCAAAAAGACATCAAAAAAAACCGGGGCATCCGTGAATCCCTGGCCGCCCGTTATAAGAAAGCGGTGGACACCAACTACCTTTTCCAAGTGCTGCAAAATCACCGCGCCGTAAAAGCCAGGATGAAGCGGCAGTGGTCCGTGGTGACCAACCGGCTCGGTTCCTTTACGGATGAGGAACACGTGTTGCGCGCATCCGTGGGAAAGATCGATTACAAGGTCGAATTGCTCAACGAACGGCGGCGCCTGGCCGAAAAATCGGAGAAACTCGGCATTGACCTGATCCCCACGGACCTGGGCATGGCCGACCAGGTGTTGAAACGCAACAACGCCTTTATCCTGATGCGCAAGCTGCGCACCGTGGAAAAACTGGCTGACCTGACCCTGGATAAAAAGATCGATCGGCTGATCGAAATCGAACCGCTGAGACACATCCGCCACCATCAACCTGGCAACACCAACCACGTCTATTACACTGAATACCCGATCGAGCTGGAATTTGACATTACCCTATCCAATTTGTATGTTTTATTCAGATCGGTCATGGAAGAGGACCAGGTGTTCGTATTCCGCCGGTTGCGGATCAATGCGGGCGCCACTGTAGAGGACCCGTTGCGGGTCAACGCGGTCATGAGTTCGCTCATATTTGGAGACGAGTGAGATGGAAGTGCTGTGGAAATGGCTGATGCACGCCAATGCCCGTGCGGTATTGTTCATCAATTTTATCGCCCTGCTGCTGGCCGCCGGCTGGCTGGCCTACCAGGAACTGCATCCAATCAAGCCTATGTCCAGAAAGGCGCCGGAAGGCAAGCCGGAAGAACCGGATGCCCGGCTGGACCTGGTCGAATACATTGACCGGCAACTGGGCATGGACCCATATAGCGTACCAGGCTCGCCGTTCAGACCATCGGCTTATCCGCGGCACAAGTTCCGCGACAAACAGTTTGTCTGGGACCTGAACCAGTTGCTCATGAAACGGCACGGCGACGCGGGCGCCGGCGCCAGGAACACGGGCAAACCCAAACGTACGCGCACGACGCAGCAAAAAGCCGCGCCCAAACAACAGGACAAACCTAAAATCACCATCACCTTCTACGGTAAGCTCAAGCGTACGGACGGCAAAATGTGCGCCCTGATCCACGATTCCATGCGCAAACGCAGTGTATTTTACGACGAAGGCGATTCCCTGTTCGGCATGCGCATCGCCAGCATCGAGTCGACCCGCGCTTTCCTGACCGCACAGGACGGCAGTTCCGTAGAATTGCGTATTGGTAGAAAACAGGCGTTTGAACAATGAGACAAAAGAGGATGCAGAATGCAGGATGCAGGGTGCAAAAGTGCAAAATCTGAATTACACAGTAATCCGAGTTGCGCAATCCGAATTCCGCAATCCGAAATCCGGAGATCCGAAATCACATGACATCTGCAACTGAAGTTCGTGATGTGCGTTATTTTACCGAATCACTGATGCAGGAACTAGGCCATCGCCTGGTGGATATGGGGCAAATTACGGGCGAACAGCTCAACGATATGAACGCACGCAAAGCGCTTACCGGCGAAACGCTGGACGTGTTGCTGGTGCGCGAATCACTGGTGGAACAGGATCTGCTGCTTCAAGTCCTGGCCGAGTTGAGCCATATCCCATTCCTGCGCATGGCCGATGTCCAGATCCAGAACCAAGCGGTCAAAACCGTCGCACCCAAGGTTGCGTTGCGTTATCAGACCATGCCGGTCGCGCTGGAACCGGGCTTGATCACCCTGGCCGCATCCTACGTACCGGAGCAGACCACGGTGGACAGCTTGCGCATGCTGCTTGACATGGCCGTGCGTCTGCGCCTGGCCACTTCGCTGGACATCAGCCGTTCGCTAACCCATTTTTACGGCCTGGGCGCCGACACCATCAACGAGATCGTCGACGAACTGGATGAGGACGAAGCCTCCGAAGTGGTTTCCGCCACCGATATCTCGGTCGCCAACCAGGCCGATGCCGGCATGTTGCGCTTCGTCAACCTGCTCATTTCCGAAGCCATCAAGATGGACGCCACTGACATCCACCTGGAGCCGTTCGAGGAGACCCTGCGACTGCGCTACCGGGTGGACGGCCTGCTGCAGAACATACCCCTGCCCAAAGGCGTGGAACGTCTGCGCCGGGCCGTGCCTTCGGCAATCAAAATCATGGCCGATATGGACATCTCCGAACGGCGCAAACCCCATGACGGCCGCATCAAGGTCAAGTGCCGCGGCGAGGAATTCGATCTGCGCGTATCCGTGCTGCCCACTTGCTATGGTGAAACCGTGAACATGCGTATCCTCAACCGCGAATCGTCATTCGTCAACCTGGAAAACCTGGGCCTATCCGCCAGCCAGTTGCCCAAAATCAACAAGCTGATGGAACTGCCCCACGGCGTGATCCTGCTGACCGGTCCTACTGGCAGCGGCAAAACCACCACGCTCTACGCGCTGCTGGCCATGATCAACTCCGCCGGCATCAAGATCATCACGGTCGAAGACCCAATCGAATACCAGATGTTCGGCATCAGCCAGATCCAAACCCATGCCAAGATCGGCCTGACGTTCGCCTCGATTCTGCGTTCGATTCTGCGCCATGACCCGGATGTGATTCTGATCGGCGAAATCCGTGACGGCGAAACTGCGGACATTGCGGTGCGCGCTTCGCTGACCGGCCACCTGGTGTTCAGTACGCTGCACACCAACGATGCGCCGAGTGCGGTAACCCGTCTCGCTGACATGGGCACCGAACCTTACCTGATCTCGTCCTGTCTCGAAGGCGCCATTGCCCAACGTCTGGTCAGACGCGTCTGCCGCGCCTGCCGCGAACCGTACGAGCCAAACGACCTGGTGGCCGAAGAGATCGAGAACTTGTATCCCGGCAAAATGGCTGGAGCCGAACTGGTGCACGGCCGCGGCTGCCCCGCCTGCAATTTCACAGGCTACAAAGGCCGCAGCGCCATCATTGAAGTCATGGTGCTGGACGAAACCCTGCGCAACCTGATCGTGCACCAGAAACCATCCAACGAAATCAAACACGCTGCGCGGCGCAACGGCATGGTCACCCTGCGCGAAGATGGCTGGCTCAAAACGCTAGCCGGCGTCACCTCGGTCGACGAGGTGCTGCGCGTTGCGCGTAAAGCCGAATCGCCGACACCAGAATCCACGCCTTTTTCTAAACTCCAGGAGGAAAAAAACGCGCCATGACCGCTGGGATCACAAGGTTGACAAGATCCGCCGATGACGCCGCCAAAGCAAGCTCGGGTTTTTCGCTGATCGAAGTGCTGATGGTGCTGATCATCATCGGCATCATCATCGCGCTGATCAACGGCCTGGGCGGCTATGCCCGCCGCGCGTCCTACGAAGCACGGGCTCGGGCGGACATCGCAAAGCTGCATATCGCGTTGGCACATTATGTCCGGACCTACGACACGTATCCGACCAACCTGGAACAAAACGCGCTCGGACGCTGGCTGCCGCCGGATTTTTCCTATGACGATCCCTGGGGCCGCCCCTATCGACTCATCACCGACACCAACACACCAGACGCCTACTTCCTGTTCTCCCTGGGCGCTGACGGCACCAACGGCAACGCCCGCGCTGACGCCGACAATATTGAAACCGGAAGATGACGAAATGACGAAGCCTGAAAAAAACAAACATCTTCACGCTTTTTCGTTAATGGAATTGCTCTGCGTCATGTGGATTATCGGCATCGCACTGGCGCTGCTGCTGCCGACGGTGTCGCTGGTAAACAAGCATGTAAAGAAAACCCGGGCGCGCGGCGAGGTGAAGATGATCGAAACGGCCTGGAAAAACTATCTCAAGGAATACAAAACCTGGCCCGCCAATGTCGCCAGCGGCCAGGTGGCGCTGGTCGATGACCTGTCGCGTGCGATCGAAGGCGTGCTCGATTCTACCAACAACAACTGGAACCCGCGGCACTACGCGTTTATGGAATTCAATGCGTACGATCCGCTGACCAACCCGGTGAATCCCTGGAACAAGGGCTACATCAACACCAACAACTACTACTATGTTCAATTCGACCTGGATTACGACAACATGATCCTGGCGCCCGATTCCACCACGGTGCACCGGTCGGTTATTGTCTGGACGATACACGATAATGAGCTATACAGGAGTTGGGGCAACGATTGATCCGCGATGCTTACGGCACGCGCGCAATTCCACGGCCTTCTCGCTGCTGGAGTTGCTGCTGGTCATGGCCGTGCTGATCATGATCATGATGCTGCTGACCCCGGTGGTTAAAACGATCAAGCGCGACCGCAAGAACAAGGAAGCCTTCCTGCACGCCTCGGAACTCGTGCGTGCGAGCAAAGAATACCGCACCCATTACCATCGCTGGCCGGCCCAGGACCAGGGGAACGTGGACATCACCTATGGCCCCAGCAACCTGGCCCTGGTTATCTCGGCCCTGACCAACAACGCGCGCAATCTGCACTTCTTGGATATCGACCCCGACCTGCTCGATGCGCACGGCTGTCTGCTGGATCCCTGGTCCCAGCCCTATTACCTGGCGTTCGACGCCAACGGCGACGGTATTGTGTGTCTTACCGCGGTCTGGGAAGAATTGACGTTTGAATTTTACGTGACCAACGAGAGTGCGGCCGCACTCTCGCTGGGCCATGATCCCGAATCCTACGAAAGCCTGGTGAAATCATGGGCGCCATGAGTCGACACGGAATTGAATGGGGAGGTCGGACTTGCCGGACTTTACGACCCGACGCCCGACAGCCAATATCCAATATCCAACACGGAATATCCAATGTCCAAGGAAGGCAGAAGGCAGACTGGCCACCCGCCACGCGCTACCCGACACCTGACACCCGCCACTCTCTCGGCAGCTTCACCCTGGTCGAACTGATCATGGTCATGACCATCATGCTGATCATGCTGGGCCTGGCCATTGGCAATATGAACGAGTGGGGCCGCGCCAGCGGTTTGCGCGGCAGCGTGACGCGTGTTCGCGGCGGACTGAACCAAGCACGTCAACGCGCCATCACCCGCCGCGAACCAACCACCTTCGCTTATGTCAGCAATGTCTACCTGATCCGCGAACGCGAAGTCCTGGTCGGCCAGACCAACCTGCTGCCACGAGGCTTCCGTTTCACCAACGCAACACCTGAACAGATCGAGTTTCTGACCGATGGACGCTGCAATGACACGTCCACCAACTGGCCGCCCAATGCCATGACACGCCGCATCGTGATCCGTGAAAGCGACCGGCCCAAACCACAGAGCGTCACGCTCATGGTCTATCGCACCACCGGCTATATCAAAGTCCTGAACGGGGAGGAGCCCTGACCTGACAATGCGCCCCTGCCCTGCCCACCAACGCCACGGCACCGGTTCAAACGGTTTCACGCTGATTGAAATCGCGCTGGCTATGTTTGTATTCTCCATCGGCGTGCTGGCGCTCTACGCGCTGTTCAACACCGGCCTGCAACAAAGCCAGCAAGCACTGGCCGACACCCAGATCGCCTTTTTCGCCGATAACGTACTTCATGGATTGCGGGCCAAGTCCATCGAGCTGTCCGAAACCGGCGTCTCCAACGACTGGGAAAGGTTCTGGCTGGAACTGCGTCAGGGCGTCACCAATATCACCGTAACCGCGGCGCCACACTGGGTCTGCCCTTCCTCGAACACGTTTATGACCATCGACGCCAACGGCCTTCACATCAACGCCTACACCAATTACGCCCTGCATGCCAACCGCAATACGGACCGGGTACATCATGTGCTGCGCTACCTGCTGCTCGTGGAATTGACCAATTCGCTCATGTCCACCCCGGGCTCCAATCGGGTTAACGTCACCCTCAAGGTCTGGGAGGGCTTTTACGGTTCAACCAACGACGAAGCCGGGCACAGCTTTTACGCGCAATACATGGACTGGGGCGGGTTATGACCGGCATACGCTCAATATGGCCATGCCGCGCCAGCGCCGGTTTCACCTTTATCGAGATGCTGGCCGTCATCACGATCCTGATGGGCATCTTGATCTTCATCGGCATGATCTACAGCGAAGTCGACCGCGTCTGGTTCCTGGGTACGGACAGCGCCAAAAGCAGCACCCTGGGCCGTGCGGCCATAGACCTGATCGCGCACGACCTGCGCACGACCGTGACCGACACCAATATGGCATTCTACTTCGATTTTGACCGCGAAACCAACACCACCTACGGCGTTGGCAACCATGAATTGATGTTTGTCGCCATCCCCACAGACTTGAATAATTCCAACCGCTGCGCCGTACAGATCGGCTACTGGGTGCGCACCCTGACCAACAGGTACCTGCGTCACGAACTGGTGCGCGGCTATGTTTGCATTACCAACCCGGACGCCTTCTCACCCGACCACTGCTACGACAACCCGAGCTGGTTCCTGGAGCCGGATGTAATCGTACGCCGTTCCAATTTCTGCGCCGTGGTCGCCGAACAGGTGGCTGCATTCCGGTTACTGGGCATGACCACCGGCGGCTTAACCCTGGCGTACAACTCCATGAGCAACGAGCACCAACTGCCTGTCTTCCTGGACGTCTACCTGGAACTGCTGCCCGAACGCCATGCGCAGCGCAGCGCCGACATGGTTGAACGCGGCCTGAATATCACCAACTACGTGGAACAACACACCCGTCGCTTCACCACCCGCGTCCACTTCAACCAGCGCTTCAGCCGCAACTTCAGAGGACGGTAACCATGATCACCAGCAAGCGACCCAATTTAACCAAACCGTCCGACCTGCCCGACATGTCAGACGCTCCTTCAATCCGAAATCCAAAATCCAAAATCCGAAATACCCGAACCGCCCAGGCCCTGATCCTGGTCCTGGGCCTGATGGCCACGCTGACCTTGCTCGGTGTGACGTTTGCCGTGGTCATGCGCGTGGAGCGGTTGAGCGCCTGGAACTACCTCGACCAGGTCCGCGCCCGTCATTATCTCGATACCGCGCTGGTGCAGGCCATGGAAGCCATTGACCGCACCATGACCAACTACTGCTATCCCGACTGGCGTCACCTGCCGCCCACCAATGTGATCGAAGCCCTGCCCTCCAACGGGATCCATGATGACGACCTCGTCTACTTGTTCACCAACAACGCCCGGCTCAGCGTGCCGCTGGAACTCTGGCCCGACGCGGCTGCCGTGACCGCGGAATGGATCTATATCGTGGCAATATCCGGCGTCACCGGCGAAGTGCGCACCACCAACGGCCGCATCGCTTTCCTGGCGGTCAACTGCTCCGGGCTGATCGACGCCAATATCGCAGGCGGCTGGCCGCGTTCCAACAGCACGTCTGTACGCGAACTGGACATCTCGCTGCTGCCCGAAATAACCGGCGGCATGAGCAATTTCTTTACAGCCCGCAAACGCCACGGCGCCTACGAGAGTATTGCCGAAATGACCGCGCTCAACCCGGGCGTGAGCACGGCCGAGAGCCTGTTCGTCTATTCCTACGACGTCGGTCGCGACGTCTATTTCACCAACGACTTGGACCTGGGCCGGCGCGAAATCGATTTGTATCCCAGGTTCCGCATCCTGGACATCACCAATTACACCTGTTTTAATCAAATCACCCCCGACGCCTACCGAAACGACATCGACTTCCGCACCAATTACTGGGAACCGCTGACCAATCTGCTAACCCGCGCCGGCCTCGAACATCCGGACCAGGTCGCCTGGAACCTGATCAACTACCTCGACGACAACGCGATTCCACAAACCTTCACCAATACGCCCTATCTCGAACGCGGGGGCGTCGAGGCCATACCGCTGATCAACGAATTGCTGCTCAACGACGCCGGCGTATCGACCCAGCCGGTCTATCAAGTGGGCGTGGAGCTTTGGTACCCGTTCACTCCGGGCCGGGCACAACCTGCGGACAACTACACCTTGCAGGTCGGCGTGTTCTCCAATGACCCGGGCGGCGATATCCTGACCAACATGATGCGTGACTGGTCCTTCCAGCAGAAGGTCACCGATGTCATGGAATTCGGCGGCACTTACGAATACAACATCTTTTTCTCGCCGGCCGATGCTTACATCATCTTCCACGAACCAACCAACCCGGCCATCTACCTGGCCATCGGCAGCACCAACTCACAGGGCCGGACCAACGAAGTCTGGGTGCTGGCGCGCGTGGTCAAAAATGATACGATCGTGGACCAAGCCATGGGTGCACGGGCCAGGCGTATTCGCGAAACGCTGTCGCTCTCTATTGACGATCCGCGGCTAAACCACGAAAGCAACCAGTGGCAGCGCTACGATGCGGATGCGCATACCATGGGCGCCAGCAATGTCTGCTGTCGGGCCTGGGTTTCCAACACCTGCCAGGGGCTACCCATGTTTCATCGCGACGACCTGATGCAGACCATCGGTGAACTGGGCAACATCGCCTATGCCTGCAGCAATGCACCAACATGGCATAACCTGGACCTGATGCACTACACGCGTGGCGCGGCCCTGCCGGACTGGATGACCGTGCGGCCGACCAACACGCCCTGCCACGGCCTGATCTGCATCGGTACGCAACAGAGCAACACGCTCAAAACCCTGTTTCACAACATGACCATCGACTATGCGGCCGGCGCGGCCACCAACAGCTTTGACCTGGACCCGACCGGCGTGGAAGCGCTGATTGCCGAGATTCCGAACTGGCGCTACACCAACCTGCGCGACCTGTTCCGCGACGAAACCCTGGCCGCGCTGTTCCGCGGCTGCGTCCCGACCAATGCACCGGGTCACGACATCCTGAAAGAAGGCGTCTACCGCAACATCATCGACATGCTGACCTTTCGCCAGAACCTCTTCACTATCGTGCTGGCCGCCCAGGTCGTCCACCCGGTCAGCCTGCGCGTACTGGCGGAAAAAAGAGCCGTCGCCGTGGTCTACCGCGACGCCTACACCGGTCGCGCATTTATCCGCTCCCTGCGCTACTTGGACTAGCTAACGACCAACCAAATGAATGGTTTTGGCCTTTGCACCTCCCATGTCAAGTCAATTTCTGATCCCATGGTCGATCCAAACGCTGATCGAACACGACCAGCCAACCTTCCAGGCATCCCAGACCGTCCATGTATTCGAGAAGTTGATCTTGAGCGCGTCAATGCAGTGGTTCTTTTCCAATCCACCCGATACGGTATCCCTCGAAACATTCGCAACGAAGTCGCCTGGAAGCGTCAATATGGCGCGGGATAAAGCTGTATGCCGGTATGTCGCGCCTTTTTTTATTTTAGCTGCTCCCCATTCATTTGCCGGAAGACCCAACCTTTTTTCTTGCTTTTATTCGTACGTTCGCGAATGTTGATGTTTTATGAAAGTCATTCATTATAAGGAGAATGTAATGAAGAGAATATTGAAAAAGGCTTTGTCTCGCGTGGTGCTGACATGCCTGGTTGTGACATTGTGCGCTTGGTTGACGTCTTGTTCGTCTGTTTCCGACAACAGCGGTTTCTACCTGGATCAGGCGGTTCATGTGCTCCAGGCCTTTAGCGCGGAACCGACGCCGGCGCAGCCAGCCACCTCTGCTCCGGCTGTCGCGCCAAATACGCAATCCATGGCTTCCAGTACGCCCGCGATGCCGCCCGCCCCTGCCCCGCAGAAAGCAGCCGCAACCGCAAAACCGGCCGCGACCGCAAGCGCAAAACCTGCCCAACCTGCGCAGGGCGCCGGATCAAAAAAGGAGACGCAGGCCGTTCATGTGATGCTGGAAAACAAATCGTCATCCAGTGTAAAGGTTGAAATGACCGATCAGTATGGCGGTATGTTCAGCGCGGAGATCGACGGCGGGATGTCACAAAATCACACCTTGCGCAACGGCAGCGAAGTCAAAGTCGGTGGCGCAGCTATTCATATTATAAGCGCCGGCGATCAGCACAAAACCATTGTCGTGGCCAAATAAGCACTAAGACTAACCCATCCATTCTGACTGCTCGGGCATAACATGATCAGTCTCTGACGTTTCTTGTACACAGCCCGCAAAAACATGGACCAGCACGGGCTTTTTTTTCTGACTATTTGAGCCTTAAAATAGCGCTTACACTCTTGGATGGGAAAGCTGGCACAGATTGTGCTCGATGTATTTCCCATGAACTGGAGCAGTATCCTTTTTCAGTCGTGGAGCACGGCGCGGTTGACGTTGCGCAACCGGTTGATTCGTTCAGCCACTTACGAGGGTTGCGCGGACAGCGCTGGCATGCCCGGCGACAGGCTGGCCACCATGTACGGCAAACTGGCGCACGACGGTTGCGCCGCCGTGGTGACAGGCTTTATCTACATTGACTGGCGCGGTCGGGCTATGCAACCGCGTCAGGCCGGGTTGGACGCAGATGACAAGATCGCGGCCTGGCGCCGGATTGTGCGAATGGTCAAACAGACGGATAAGGAGGTCCGCCTGTTGGCCCAACTGGCCCATGCCGGTCGCCAGACCCTGGCGTCCACCACCGGCGGTGTAGCGTGGGGCGCCAGCGACAAGGCCTGCCCCTATTTCAAGCAAGCGGTGCGACCCATGGACGACGCCCGCATCGCGGCCTGTGTGCAGGCCTTTGGCGCAGCCGCGGAACGAGCCCGCGCAGCCGGCTTCGATGGCGTACAGCTTCACGCGGCGCACGGCTACCTGCTGCACCAGTTTCTTTCACCGTGCACCAACAGACGCCGCGACCGCTGGGGCGAACCAACGGCGCTGCTCGAAGCTGTCGTGCAAGCCGTACAGAAACGCTGTGGCCACGATTTTCCAGTCTGGGTCAAGTTGAGCGGGGCCGAAGACGGGCTGCGTGGCATCGATCCGGCCCATACCGTACGCACGGCCAAGGTCCTGGAAACGCTGGGCGTGGACGCGCTGGAGATCAGTTACGGCTCCATGGAACATGCGCTGAACATCTTTCGCGGCGATTGCCCACTGGACGCCGTGTTGGAGGTCAATCCACGTTACCGCCTGCCCCGCACCTGGCGTCCGCTATGGAAACGGTTGGTGGCGCCGTGGCTGCGACGGCGTTTACAGCCCTTGACCGAAGGCTATAACCTGAACACGGCAGCTTATATCAAGCAGCGTACACGGCTGCCGGTAATCTGCGTGGGCGGCTTTCGTTCGCGCGACGCCATGGAAAATAGCTTGCGCAAAGGTCAGATCGATGCTGTGGCGCTGTGTCGCCCGTTGCTCTGCGAGCCCGACCTGCCGCGCAAGCTTTTTGAAAAAACCACGCAACGCGCCGCCTGTCGCTCCTGCAACCTGTGCGCGGTGTATTGCGACATGGATGCAGCGACGCGCTGCTATTCGATTGCGGTTGATAAAGCACGGGACACAAACCCTGTAAGAAAAACGGAACACAAAAAAGAGGAAGTGGGGCGCTCATCATGAATAGCGACGAACGACATTTCGAAGATTTCACCTCGTGCAACGGGGTCGAGGATATCATGGCCAAGGTGACGCGGCTTGACGATTATGTCACGCATCATCCGCCGAGTTGTTTGCAGGGGCTGGGATTGCAGTTGCTAGATGCGCCGCGACCGCGAACTTACGTACGCGAAAAAAACGGCGACTGTCATCGAGTGGTGATGCTGGGCTCCAATTCCTACCTGTCGTTGACCACCCATCCCGACGTGGTCCGGGCAAGCAACGAAGCTTGTGAAAAATATGGTTACGGCATGGGCGCAGTGTCGCTTTACGGCGGCGTCACGGATTTGCATCGCGGTCTGGAGGAACGCATCGCTCGTTTCTACGGCGTCGCGGATGCGGTCCTGTTTCCATCCGGGTACGCCATGAACGTTGGTACGATATCGGCCTTGTGCGGTCCGGGCGACGTGCTGATCAACGATGCGGCCAATCATGCTTCGATCTTTGACGGTTGCCTGTTATCGGGCGGCACGGTCA
>CAZOLK010000067.1:0-1509 GCA_964580325.1 uncultured Verrucomicrobiota bacterium
GGCTTTATCTCTACGGTTGCGGTGCTGACCGCCGTACGCATGGACCCATCGATCCGGCCCGCCCTGTTCTTTGCCCATTGCTCAGCCGAACAGGGGCATCGCCTGGCCCTGGCCGATTTGCAGGCCAGACCGTTACTCGACCTGGGCATGCGACTGGGCGAAGGTTCCGGCGCCGCGTTGCTGGTTCCACTTTTGCGAGCCGCCGTGGCTGTGTTCAACGAGATGGCCTCGTTCGAAGATGCGGGCGTGTCCCGAGAGGTCAAAACCTAACGCAACCATTTATCTGTCACGTTTTGGGCGACATGATTTAGAGTAATAATGATGCGCATATACATTATTTTCATGCTAACCTGCGTCCTGTTTCTCGGTTGCCGTGGCAAGAGTCATGCCCATTTGATGGGCAAGGCCGGCACGGATCAGCATATCCGCCTGGTTCCTCACAGCAACGCGTTGGAATTGGATGTTGACATTCATTACGGCGAACTGCCCACAGCCGCCATTGCGATCAGCCTGGACCGGAACCACAACGGAACGTTCGAACAGGCTGAGCTGGACTACTTTATCGAGACGCATCTGCCCACGTTCATCCGTGAATTCGGCGTTTACAAGCTCGACGAACTTTATGGGTCCATTCCGGACAAAAACGATCGCCTGCCGTTCCAGCCTTACGCCACGACCAATACGTCAGTGCGCATGATTTCGATCATCGGCGGACAGCATACGCTCAGGCTGCAGTTCCGCCTGTTCGCCCCCTACCCTTTTGGTCAGGACGATCGAGATGCAACCGTGAACCTGATGGTCACTAACAGCTACCGCTTGAAGAACGGAACCTGTGTCCTGGTGACCGGCCAACCGGCGCCGGACATGGACATCCTGCTGACCGACCTGCCCACGGACCAGGAACAACCGCGACTGCCTGACATCACCGAGGAACTGAAAGACGGTCTGCCGCCCATGGTTTATTACGGCAAAATACGTGTCGGCCGTCGGGATAAACCCCTTGAGCCAACGGCGCCGGTCGCTGCCACAGCAGCGAAAAAGATAGAAATGAATCGTGACGCACGCTTGAAGAAGCAGATAGAAAACCTGCTCAGTTCCGGCAACCGATGGTCCTGGTTTTTTGCACTTGGGCTTTCCTTTTTGTGGGGTGCATACCATGCCTTCACACCCGGTCACGGCAAGACGATCGTGGCCACCTTCCTGGTCGGTGCCCATGGCCGGCACAGCCATGCGGTCATCATTGGTCTAATCGTGGCCATCACCCACACGGCGATCATCCTGATGCTGGGCCTGCTGGCCTATTATTGGTGGGAACACTTCCGCATCCCGGTCTGGCTCAAAGCCGTGAGCGCGAGCATCATCACACTGATCGGCATAATCCAGATCGTGCGCGCCTATCTTCACCTGCAGCGCCTGCTCGCGGAACGTCCGCAGCACCACGACCATGACCATACGCATGACCATGGGCACGAGCATGACCATGGGCACGAGCATGACCATGGGCACGAG
>CAZOLK010000067.1:1609-22603 GCA_964580325.1 uncultured Verrucomicrobiota bacterium
ATGACCATGGGCACGAGCATGACCATGGGCACGAGCATGACCATGGGCACGAGCACAGTCATTGGGGCTTTTTCCGGCACAGCCATGCGCCGGCCAAACTGGCAAACGACTTAAACACGATTACGCCTTTTGGTTTGGTATCCATCGGCATCGGCGGCGGGCTGGTTCCCTGTCCAGCCGCGATTCTGCTGATGCTGTTTGCCTGGCAGATCAATGCGCCCGGCTTGGGGTTGCTCTGCCTGATCGCTTTCAGCGTGGGGCTGGCGATCTCGCTGATCACCGTGGGACTGCTGGCGGTTTCCGGCGCCAGCCTGGTTATCCGCTGGGCCACCCGCAAGAAAGAAGCGGATCAAACCAAGCTGCTGCTCTCGTTCGTGACCATGCTGGGCGGCGTGGCGCTGATCATCTGCGGCACGATCATGTTTATCTTCATGAACGGAAACGGTTGAACATAATGAACACCCAGATCATCTAACCGATGGAGAACTTACAGGAGAATAAACATGACCACGAAAAGCTGTGTTGTTTTTGTCGCCATCCTGACGGTGCCTTTTGTAGTAACCGCAGCGCCCGATGATCGTCCCGTTGCGGAACAAGATTCCGCATCCCTGGAGCAGTTAATGGAACGGGCCGCGGCAGTGAGTAACGAACTGAATCTTGTGATCGCGCGCCAGAAGACCATTCCTTTCGATCTATCGGACTTGCGTCAGGAGTTGGCGCGCGCCAAAACCGAAGTGGCGGCGAAAACGCCTGAGTTTGTCGACATGCAAAAGGAAATTGACAAGCTGCGCGAGCAATTTGCAGAGAAAACAGACCGATTACCGGCCATGAAAGATCGCCGCGCCAGGATGCTGCAAGTGCAGCGCGAATTGGACCGGAAACTCAAATCTCTGGAAGACAAAAATACTGAGGATGTTCTTTTCGAAAACCTGCGCGAAGGAGTCGGAGCGGATCAGATCCAGAAAAACGAGCAAGACCTGCGCACCCGCATGCAGGAATGCCGCGACTTGCGCCTGAAACTTGCCGAGGAAAAAAAAGCGCTGGAGAAACTGCGGATCGAGGTCCGTCAAAAAGATCCGGAGATCAAGAAAATCTCGCTGCGCATGATGGAATTGCAGCATCTGCTGGCGCATCGCATCAATTATTCCGCCGCGGTCATGGAAAAAAACAGGCAGATCGAATCGCTGAAAAAGGAACTGCGCACGTTGATTGAAAAATGCGCGGCATTGCAGAAAGAGTTGCAAGAACTCTACAAGCGTATTGCGGATATGCGATAGCGCAATTTTTGGGGAGTCTCAGCTATTGCCAATCCTTCGTTAATTTCAGGGGCGGGACGTCCTCACTATTAGGAAAATCGAGGAATCTACAGCGCTTTGATCACTTGCTCTTCGGCCGTGACAATGGCTTCGTAGATTTCGGCGCTGTCAGCAGCCTGACGCAGCTTTTCGTGTAGATCGGTCTGACGACTCATCATACAGAGCCGGGCCAAGGCATGCAGGTGGATACGGTCATCCTGACAGCAGATCAGGAAAAAGAGGTCCGTGGTTTTTCCGTCAGGCGCCCCAAACGGCACTTGCTGGCAGGCGCGCGAAAAGACAATGAACGAATCCTCAAACATGTAAGGATCATGGTGAGTGGGATGCATCATGGCAATACCGCCATTGAGCGCGGTTGAGGCCATTTTTTCGCGTTCCTCGACCATATCTTTCAGATCGTCATCATATATGAGTTTATCGGTCTGGGCAGCCTGGCGGATCATGGAGCGCAACACCGAAGCGCGTGTTTTGGCCTCCAGAGCGGCGTCAATAAAGCTCACCTTCATCAGTTCAGGAATGATCGCATGCCTTGCCGACAGATCGTGAACCTTGGCCGATGATGTGCGGTGATAGGTTGCCAGATGTTCAGGCTCCAGGGTGATGATATGACGCGAGGCCCAGGCATCTATATCCTTGCGTACGAAACGAACTCTTTGTCCCTTCCGTTCGTGCGGGATTTCATTATAACGGATCAGGTCCTGCATCCTGTCCAAAGGCAGGTGCAAGTATTCTGATGCGTCTTCTATATTCAACACGCGATGCGGCACAACATACTTCCCGTTCGATAACGACATTTTTATATCTTTAATACTCTTCGCACTGACAAATCAAAATGCGGTCAGAATTTGCTGTTAAATAATCGCGATCCGACATAAAGTCAAACGAAAAAGCAAAGTTTTTTCAGAGCAAGCTCATGAAAAAAGGTATTGCTCTATGGAACAAAACTCTTGTATACTTCCTAATCCTACATCTCTTAATGCATAAATTCGAAAGACAGGCCGTGCGAAAAAACAGACTGGAATTGATGTATGAAAACGCCATGTTGCGGCAGCGCATTGAAGAACTGGAGGACAAGGGAAAAGTTTACGAGCAGGCTGAGATGGCCGGCCAGGTGTTGGCCCAGGATTCGCTCCAGGGCATTTTCATTATTCAGGACGGGCGCATGGCGTTTGCCAATCGGCGTGCCGCGGACCTGACCGGGTATACGCAGGAGGAGTTGGCGCATTTCACGCCTGACCGCATTTCCCAGACCATCCGGTTCGAGACAACGCAGGCTGACCGGGCCGCGATGCACGTACATTTCCGCGGCGAGAGCAGGCCGGAGATTTTCGAATACCCTTTTACACACAAAAACGGCGAAGAGCGCTGGTTCGAAGCCTATACCCGCCTGGTCACCTATAACAACCGGCCGGCTTATCTGCATGCATTCCTGGATATTACCGACCAGAAAAAGGCGCGGCAGGCCTACGAGACGTTGCTGCACCTTTTTGTGATGGGAATTCTGGTGATCCGGCTGCCGGACAGTGGCGGCGAACGGAGAGCGGAGCACGGGGAGTAAAGATATTGGTCGCTGGTCTTTTTTGATGGAATCGAAAGAATCGACGAATTCGATTCGTTCGATTCCATCGATTCTTTCGACCGAATCTCCCCCGTCTCATTCGAAACAGGTTATACAGCCATCCCTAGTGGTCAGGTAAAGGCGTTTCCGGGCCGCGGCCAGGCCGTCGAACTCGGGGACTGCTTCCAGCTTCTGTTCGCCGAGTTTCCTGCCTTCGGCCGCATCCACGACCCAGAGCATGGCGCCTTCTTTGCCTTGCAGAGCATCGGCTTGGCGTTGGAACAACTGCCGGGTGGCCGGTTCATTTTGGGTTTTGACGGCTTCCGCTTCATCGACCAGGTCTGGTATACCTGCCACAAACAGCCGTTGCCCGCCCTGCCCGTCTTCGGTCAAAACCATGCTGCGGACAAACAGCGGAATGTTCAGTGTCCATTTGCGGGCAAAATGCTCGGAGACCGGCTGGGTTCCGCTGAATCCCTTTTTGCGTTTGACCTTGTTTTTGACGATCTTGGGTTGCCGGTCCGCAGCGAACAGCTCGTATTCCAAAGGGGTGGTCCAGCGATAATAGCGCTGCTGACGGCCGAATCCGTAGACCGTGTTGGCGTCAAACACGAGCGGACGGCCGGCAGCGGCGAACCGGCCGGACTGGAAATATCCGCCAGCGCCCGATTTCCAGACACGACCGAATATCCAGTAAGAGCGGTGCCATTCGCTGTCGTCCAGAAACCCGGTCGGGCAGAATAAGTGGGCATACTCGCCTTTTTGATTATGCGCCGGGGCGGTCGGGTTTTCCAGGTCCAGACGCTGACCCTGAGCGTCAAAGCGCTGAGAGCGCATATAGACATGACGGCCGTCAAAGGAAAGGATGTCGGGCAGCGCAACAGGCATATTCAAGCCCTGCAGCCTGGTCTGCAAACTGTCTACCGACGGGCCGGGCATGGTATCGTCCATCAAGGTCTCGCCGATCAGACGGCCGGTGACAGGATCGAGCCGCACCAGACGTAATCCCTGGTCGAAAAACATGGAGCGACCGGCTACGCACCAGATCTCGTCGTGTGAAGCGAATTCGCGCACCAGCACGCTGCCATGCACGGGCCAAACGGATTCGACCTGGCCGAACGCACTCAGTCGCATGTCGATAGGCGCGGCCAGGAATGACCAGCAGAGGCTTCCATCCTCAACCTTGAGCGCATACACCCGGCCATCGGCTGAGCCGAAGAAAACGCGGTCGCGCCACACCGTGGGTGGCGAATCGATGCGTGCATCCGCGGTGAAGGACCACAGCGGCTCGCCGAAATCCGCGGAATAGACCAAGATGCGATGCGTATCCGGCTGGGCCAGGAAAACACGGCCTTCGGCAATGACCGGCGCGCTCACGCGCCCGCCCGTAGCGCGACTCCAGCAAGGTTTTGCATAGGCCGAAACCGCGGTACGGGCATAACCGCTGCGCTCCGGATTGCCACGAAAGGTGGGCCATTCCGGCCGGTCGCGGGGCAACAACGGCACAGGGGGGGTCGATGCGAAAGCCGGCCCCTTTGCCTTGCGCTCCTGTCCGGTTCGGATAAGCTGGTTCATAGCCGTGCTTGCCGGCGCCATGGCGTTGTAGCCGAAGGTTTTAGCTTCAAGGTAACAGGCACAGGGATGTGGCGGGGTATAGATCATGCCGTTGGCCGGCATGAAACCGTAGAGACAGGCGCCGCGGGTCCAGTGATGAATCGTATAGGTCTTGGAGATCACATCGATGAATTCAATACCGTTGCGCGACGTCAGCAGGAAAAGCGGCGTAGCGCGTGCACTGTAGCAACGGTGGTGAAACCAATGGGTTTTCACGTTGGGCTCAAAGGTCGTAAGCTCTCTTCCTGTGCGTGGATCAGACACCGTGACCGTGCCTTTTTTGGACTTGTATTGGGCTGCGTGCATGATATCGCCGAACCAAACCTGGCCGTTGATGACCAACACATCTTCCGGCGAACGATAGCCCGAAGGTGGGTGCGGCTTCTGCCACAGGGTCTCGCCGGTTTCCGCGTCCAGACCGGTCAAGGTCGTGCCGTGATCGACAATATAGGGCTTCGGATCGATTTCACCGCCGGCGAATAGGATAACGTCCCGGTACAGCACCAGGCTGGGCGCAAAATAAGTGGGCACAGGCTTGTTATTGCCCAGCTCAGCGGAACGCCAGCGTTCCGCACCTTCATCGGCGTTCAGGCAAACCACCTGCCGTCCGTCAAAAAAACATGCGCGTGCATTGTCGGCGGCCAGCGTGCCCGGCACGATCCAGGGCCAGCTTGTTTCCCACACTTTATCGCCGGAGTCGGTCTGGAACATCATCAGCACGCGCTCGCCCGGCTGATAGAGCTGCTCACCACCATGCACGCCCCAGGCCGGATCCTGGCGGTTGACCACGCAGAACAATTTGTCGTTGACAACCAGGATTTCCTCCGCGCCTTCCGTGTGAGCAAAAGTATGAAGGGATTCACCGGTCGCGGCGTCCAGCGCGCTGACAGGTTTGCCCAGACCCAGGGTCACGTACACCTTTCCACCCATGGCGACCAGGCGGCGCGGCAACTGGATCGGTCCGCTCTTCAAAGGCCACAACGTATCGTGCCAAGGCTCGATTGGGCGCTGCCAGAGAATCATACCGTTGAACGCGTCGCGCGCGGTCAGTTTCCATGCGGGCGGCAAGTGGATCGTGAGTGCCGAAGCGTGATCGAAGATGTCGAAGACGCGTCCATTGCACGTAACCATGGCGCTAGCCGACGACATGTGGTCGTGGTGCCGCGAATAACGCGGCGCATCGATCCACTGCAGCCGTTTGAGCGGTTGGATGGCCGTATCGCTCGAGACAGCGTTGTTGCCCGGCCCATGCAAAAAATGGGTCCAATCGTCATAGCGCGGTGAACGCGGATTGACAAGCATGCGCCACTCCCCGTTCCGCTCATGGATAAAGGCGTAACCCAACGGCGTCAGCACGCGCAGGATCTCCTCCTCTTTCAGTTGCACCTCAGGATCGGAAATCACGAGTAGATTGACGAATTCATCAATGTAAGGCAGGTGCACGCCGTTCCAGTGGCTGATCGAGACCGGGCCGTACAGCCCGAGCTTTTCGATCCTGGCGCGAGCGTCCCTGACCTTTTCCGGGTCCCGCTCCAGCCCCTGGACCTGGTATCGCTCATGTGCACGCAACGCGACGGTCAAAGCGCCGTTGCCGCAACCGGCGTGAACGATCAAGCCGCCTTTTACGCCGGTAGCGCGCAAAATGCGCTGCGCTGCTTCGACCGAAGAAACCTCATCGCCGCGCACCGTGCATACGGCCAGAACCAGAACCAACCATCCGCTTATTCGCTGCTGTCTTTCTATCACAACCATGCTCCTTCCTGCTGTTGTTGCTTATTTATTATTATAAATAACCCGCCCATTGTGGTGCGTAACGTGGAAATGTCAAGATTCAGAAGGGAGGGGGGGGGAGGGAACATCAAATTATCGTAATCCGTCGCCCGCCTGCTATTGGCATATTGGTTAACGATAGCGGCTACGCTCCAACACACTCGAGCCTTGACGCCGGGCTGTCCGACGACATAATCGTTTTATGACATACACCTATATCGGACATCCAGTCGCGCGAGTGGATGGCGCGGACAAAACCAGCGGCAGTGCACGCTATACGGATGACATCGACGTACCCGGCGTTTTGCACGGCGCCCTGGTGCGCTCGCCGGCAGCCCATGGCCGGCTGCGAAAGCTGGCGCCAAACACAGACCTGGATTGGTCCGGCGTGACCGTGGTGACGCCGGACGATATTCCCGGCGATAACGTGGTGGATATGATGGTCGAAGACATGCCGTTCCTGGCCCATGACCTGATCCGTTACCGTGGCGAACCGCTTGCCCTGGTCGCGTCCGCCGATCCTGTCCAAGCCCGGCAAGCAGCAACCGGTTTTGCCATTGAAATCGACGAATTGCCCGCGCTCTACACAATCCAAGATCTGGTCAAGCGCTACCTCAGCCGAGATCCATCGCTGGAAGTCCTTGCGCGACAGGATATTAAAAAGGGAGACATCAACCAGGGTTTTGCTCAAGCCGATCACACGTTCGAGCGTGTGTATTGGACCGGTCACCAGGAGCAGGGTTATCTCGAGCCCCAGGGCATGATTGCCGAACCGCAAGCCGATGATTCGATCTTGATTCGGGGCAGCATGCAATGTCCGTACTACATCCAGCCCGAACTGTGCCGTACGCTGGCCTTGCCGCCGGAAAAGATCCGTGTGCGCCAGGCCGTGGTGGGCGGAGCGTTCGGGGGCAAGGAGGATTTTCCCACGCAACTGGCCGGCTACTGCGCGCTGCTGGCGCTCAAGGCCGGGCGTCCGGTCAAGATCGTATTTGACCGGCACGAAGACATGCTTTACACCACCAAGCGCCATCCGGCCTGGGTACGCTACCGCACCGGCTGGCGCACGAACGGCGTGTTGACCGCGCTGGACGTAGAAGTGCTGCTCGATGCCGGCGCCTACACGACGCTCAGCCCGGTGGTGCTCTACCGCGCCATTTTGACAGCCACGCTGGGTTACCGTTGCGAGCATGTGCGCGTGCGCGGGCTGGCCTGCCGCAGCCACACCTTCCCCTGCGGCGCCTTTCGCGGATTTGGCGCGCCCCAGGTGGTCTGGGGGCTGGAATCGCACCTGGACGAATGCGCCGCGGCCCTGGGCCTGCCCCCTGTCACGCTGCGCGAGCGCAATATTCTCAACCAGGGCGATGCCACGGCCACCGGCCATATCATCACCAGCGACATGGAGCCGGTCGCCGTGTTCCGCGACGCACTGGCACGCTCCGCATACATTGAAAAACTTGCGCGCTGCAGCCACGGCAAAGGCACAGACCCCTGGTACGGCATCGGCCTGGCCTTTTTTGGCCACGGCTCCGGGTTCACTGGCGACGGCGAACAGCGGCTCCAGGCCGAAACCGCGCTGGAACTGGAACACGACGACACTGGACGACCGGTCATCACGATTCTGGTCAGCTCCACGGAAATGGGCCAGGGCACACTGACCATCCTGTCGCAAATCACGGCTGACGGTCTGGGCGTTGACCTGGCCCGGATCCGCTTCCCTTTGCCGGACACCGGGCGCGTACCGAACAGCGGGCCGACCGTGGCGTCGCGTACAGCCATGGTGGTCGGCGCTACGATCCACGATACGGCCCAGGCGTTGAAACAACAATTGGAACAGTTTGCCGCTACCCGCTTTTTCAACAGCGTCTCGACCAGCCTGACCAAGGGATGCTTCCAAGCGTCAGATGCCGATGCAGAGGTCGCACGTTCTTTTGACGAGGTTGCCGACGCTTACCTGCACGAACACGGCGCCCTGCGGGTGACACGCCGTTTTCGCCTGCCCAAGGGCCATACATGGGACCAAAAAACGTTCCGCGGCGATGCCTATCCTTCCTATGCCTGGGGCTGCAACGTGGTCGAAGTCACAGTGGATCCGACCACCCTGGCTTTCCGCATCGAGCGCGTGACCGCCTGCTTTGACATCGGTCGCGTCATCAATCCAATGCTGGCCCAGGGCCAGATTGAAGGCGGATTGACCCAGGCACTGGGTTACGCGATCATGGAACGGATCCGGATCCGTGACGGGCTCTATGACGCGAACCGGATGCAAACGTATACTATGCCCACGTCTATGGATATCCCCCTGATTGACGTGCACTTTCTGGAATACCCCTACCCTCACGCAGCGCCTGGAGCAAAGGGCGTGGGCGAAATGCCCATGAACGGCCTGGCCCCAGCCATTGCCAATGCGCTCGAACAGGCCGCAGACGTGCGTTTGCGCCATCTGCCCATGCTCCCGGAATCCATGCTTGAAGCTTGGACGCGGGACGCCCCTGACCAGTGATCAGCTATCAGCTTTACTTACTTGCAGGAAAGCTCAGCTTGGAGGCAGGACCTGCGGCCCTCAGAAACGCCAGTTGAAGCCGACGTGTAATTCCAGAGCGTCCATTTCGATTTTAACGAATTCAGGACCGTCCGGACGCAGCCAGAGATAGCGCAGGTTGGCGTCAATCGTGTAATTGTCGTGGATCGGGATCAGGGTTCCGCCGCTGATGAAAACACCCAGTTTATCGTCGATCTGCAAATCATTTTCCAGGTCGTTGAAGTAATACCCACCGCCGAAACCAATGTACGGCGTGTATTCGGGAATGTAATCCTTCAACTCCTTCTTGAACAGAATCGCCGCTTCGAGGTTAATTCGGGTATAATCGCTGTTCGGCAAGTCGCTGTCTTCGAATTTACCGCCCAGGTAGCCGATGTTGCCGCGGAACATGAGCCAATCGTTATAATCGTAATCGCCGTTGATATAGACCCCGAACCCGTTCTTCATATCGCCGGTATTGAGGCTGTACTGCAGACCACCGCCGGCCCGATACGACTCGGCAATACATGCCGCCCACGTGCATATTGCCAATACCCATGCCAACCAACTCGCTCGAATCTTCATCGTTTGCTCCTTTTCATCAATTCATAAGCACAATTTGCGGTAATCATAGCGGAACCAGTCAGGAAGACAATAACTTTTCCCAAGCTTGATGGGCTTTTTTGAGGGCCACGGCGCGATGCGAGATGCGGTTCTTGGTCGCTTCGTCCAACTCAGCAAAGGTTTGCTCATAACCGTCCGGCACGAAAAGCGGATCGTAACCAAAGCCGTTTTGACCGTGCGGCACCGTGCCGATGCGTCCTTCACAACGGCCATCCACGGTTCGAGCATGCCCGTCAGGGTCGGCGAGTGCAATAGCACAACGGAAGCGGGCTCGGCGATCCGTCACCTGGTCGAGTTCCCGTAACAGCTTGGCGTTGTTGGCCTGGTCATTGCCCTGTTCGCCAGCGTAACGGGCGGAATATACGCCTGGCGCGCCGTCCAATGCGTCCACTTCCAGCCCTGAATCGTCAGCCATGGCCCACATGCCGGATGCAGCAGCATAAGCGATTGCTTTCTTGCACGCATTGGATTCAAACGTATCGCCGTCTTCCTCCACCTCAGACAGGTTCGCAACATCGTCCGCGGTCAATAGTTCAAGGCCGACGATGTCAAGGATCGCTTTGATTTCCACAACTTTATGCTTATTGCGCGTTGCCAGCAACACGTTCATCAGAACACCTCATAAGGTTGCCAGTAAAAAGGCCCCCGTTTCAGGGGACCTTGTTACCTATCGGTTTTAACCGTCAATGATTATTCAGCGGGCGTGATCTCAAAACCAGCCTCTTCCCAGCCAGCCAGACCTTCGGGCAATTTGAGCACGTTATCGTAACCCAGATTATTCAAGCGTTCGAGCAGCATCTTGCTGGCCGGACATTTGATATTGGAGCAATAGGTCACGATCATGGCCTTCTTTTCGGGAAGCATCTTGCCTATTTCCTCTTCGCTGCTATTGGCGTTGAGCGCCTTGGCGCCAGGGATGCGGCGACCGTCGTCGTATTTGCCGGAGCGTGCATCGAGGATTGTAACGTCTTTTGCCGCGATCAGAATCTGCAGGGCTTTGGCATTGATATTTCCGTAACTCAGCGACAGCGGCTTACTTGGTGCAAGCGCCTTTGTTGGCAGCCTTGCATTTTGCGCTGCATCCACCTTCTTTTCCGCAGGCGCCTTGTTTTCCAGCTTTGCAGCAAAATTTAGCCTGCAAGCAGCTTTTTCACCTACTTTGCAGCAGGCAGCTTGGTCAGCACCACAGGCTGCCCTAGCAGCGTCGCAACCGGCTTGGTCAGCGCAACAGGCTGCCCTACCCTCCTTTTCACCGTCGAACTGCTGCCCAATGCTGGGCAGGGACACCAGGTATACCAAACCAACAGCGATCAACGCCGTCATCAACCAGCGCAAGGTCTTCATCGTCGTACTCCTTCCAATTAGGTGTTAAAGTTAATCGACTTACTCACACTTTAACAGATCAGACCCGAAAAGCAAATCAGATGTTCATTTATTTTGCGTTAAGGTGAAGAAATATTATTTTGCCAAAATTTATTCGCGATCTATAAGATAGATTTAAATCGATTCCATCGATTCTATCGACAATCTCCTGCGATTTCCGGCAGGGGTTGACCATAAACTTTTTCGCTCCACCTGGAAAACTCATTGTACATAATAGCTTTCATCGCTTTGGGCACGCCAATGGCTTCGCCGTCACCGTAGTCTGAAAAAATAAAGCCGCCTTCGGGACTGGCCCAGCAGGTCATCAATTTCTCGGCGTCGGCGGCGACCCTGGCGCTATCGCCGGTGGGCAGGGTGGACTGGATGTCGCAGAGCGATTCGAACGTAATCCGACCGCTGTACTGCCGACCGACCTCTTCGATACCCAGTGCGCGCGGCTGCTGCAGGTTGACGACCTGGGCACCGGCCTGGATGTAGCCCTCGATAATCTCGTTGACTTTGCCGCAACTGTGCACCCAGACATCATAGCCCGCCTCGTGCATGCGGTCAAAGAGACGCTTGTAATAGGGCAGGAAGAAATCGATCCAGAATTGGCCGCTGACATAGGCCGCAGATTGGGTGCCGAAATCGTCGGTCATGCAGATGGCGTGGATCCGACCGGGAAAGCGACGGTCCAGGTTGTCGATATAGGCGAGATGAATCCGGGTGATGAATTCCATGAGCCGGCGCACATCCGGCTGGATATCGGAATCGGCCAGGCCGACCATGGCATTTTCAAAACCCATCATGGAATGGACGCGCTCGAACAAGACCATGAACAGCCCTGCCTGGATATATTTCCCGTCCGCCTCGGCTGCGGCCAGATCCTCTTCAACCCCTTCATAATAACGGTCGTCGTCATAGTTGGGATGAGACGTTTTCTCCAGGTCATCGGGAATGCCGTCACTGAATGGATGGCCCACCACCTGACCCATGTTTTTCATTTCGGTCTGGTCCCAGACGCAGCCCCAGGCATCGGCCTTGGGCGCGACCAGTTCGAACATGCCAAGCTGCGCGCCTGCGCCTTCGTTCTTGTTCATGGGCCGCCATATAAAGGCGTTGTCGTTGATCCCGAGCGAACCGAACTGCACGGGCAAACGTTCCGGCTTCTCGAAACGAATGGCCGCTTTGATGATTTCATACGAACTCTGCATAATCGTCCCTTTCTTAAGCTGCTCTCATTACATCCTGCCCACCCTAGCACATCCGGCATCGGCATGGCGTTCAACGTTATGCCGGGCATAAAATTACACACCTCATCGCTACCTGGACCACCTCGCTACCTGTACGCCACGCTCAAGTTGGGCTGGACATCCAGGCATGGCCCCGTTTGATCGCGAGGCAGCATGGCTGCCAGGCCCGCGATCATGGCAGCGTTATCGGTGCAAAAAGCCGGGTCAGCCAGCAGCAGGGGCAGGCTGTGTTCTGCTGCCATAGCCCTGAGTCGATCACGTAACACCTGGTTGCGCGATACGCCGCCCACGCAACCCAGCGTGCGCGGTTGACGATCACGCAGCACGCGCCGCACCCGTCCGCACAAAGCGTCGACTACGGCTTCCTGGTAGGAGCAGGCCAGATCGCGGCGCATTTCCGGATCATCGAGCGCGTCCGGGTGTTTCTTCAGGTAATAGAGCAAAGCGGTTTTCAAACCGCTGAAACTGAAGCAGTATTCCCAATTCAAACCGTCGGTCCAGGTATTATCGTCGCCCTGCTCCAGGCCGCGTGGGAACCGTATGCGCGCCGGATCGCCGCCGCACGCCGTGCGCTCGATGGCCGGACCGCCTGGGTATCCGAGCTTGAGCAGGTTGGCGCCTTTATCCAGTGCTTCACCCGCGGCGTCGTCGATGGTCTGGCCAAGGATATGGTATTTGCGGGAACCCGTGATCCAGATCAGCGAGCTATGGCCTCCGGAAACCGTCAAGGTCAGCATAGGGCAAACCGCATCCGGCTTGACAGCAGGCTCATTGCTGGAACCCGCGGAATCGAGAAAAAGCGAGTAGAGGTGCGCTTCAAGATGATTGACGCCGATCAGGGGCCGGTTCAAGCGGCGCGCCAGGGCTTTGGCGAAAATCACGCCGATCAGCAGCGAGGTGGCCAGACCCGGGCCATAGGTCACAGCCACGCCATCCAGGGTGTCCCAATCCGTGCCGGATGCGTTCATGGCCGTGCGCACTATACCGGGCAGTATGTCTACATGCTTGCGCGAAGCGATTTCAGGAACTACGCCGCCAAATGGTTCGTGATCCGCGACCTGGCTGTAGACCGCATTGGCCAGAACCAGCCGTCCATCGCGCACGACAGCGGCAGCGGTTTCGTCGCAGGAGGTTTCAATGCCCAGCATCAGCATGACGACGCGCCATCTTCTCTTTTTCATAAAGCAGGATGCCGCGTAAAACATCCACGGCGCGGTTCAACTGGATATCCGCCTGGGCAGCCCATTCCACATCGTCCCGGTCCTTCTTGGCATGGGTCGGCTGGGAGCGCAGCATCAGCAACCGGCGCCAATCATCGCGGTCCATGGCCACGGCAATATCGGGTTCGATACCGCGTTCATGAATCACGATCTTGTTGGGGGTCAAGTACTTGGCCGTGGTCAGCCGAATAGCGGATCCGTCGTCCAGAGGCAGCACGCTCTGGACCGAACCTTTGCCGAATGTTTTCTCGCCGATCAGCAAGGCACGCTTGTTATCCTTGAGCGCGCCGGCCACGATTTCCGAGGCGCTGGCACTGCCGCCATTGACCAGCACGACCATAGGAAACGAGCGATAGGTATCGTGCTGACGTGCCCGATAGGTCCGTTTGTTGTGCGAGCCGCGGCCCTGAGTATAGACCACGACATCTTCTTTTTCCAGAAAAAGTTCGCTGACTTCCACGGCGGAACGCAACAGCCCACCGGGATTGTTACGCAAATCGAGGATCAAACCTTTGAGATCCTGCTTGAGCAACTGTTCTATTTTAGCGCGCAGATCGTTGGCGGTCGGCTCGTTGAACGAAATGATTCGCACATAGCCGATGCCGTCGCGCAGGATGCGGGCATCCTTGACGCTGGACACATTGATGATCGCCCGCACCACTTCGATTTCCTTGATTTCGTTGGTATCGGCGCGCGCAATTTTGAGCATGACCGAAGTTGACGGTTCGCCGCGCAACTGCTTGACGGCGTCGCCCAGGTGCAGGCTTTCGGTGGACTCACCGTCGATCTCGATAATTCTGTCGCCGGCTTGTAAACCGGCTTCGAAACCGGGTGTGCCTTCCATGGGCGCAACAATGGTCAATACGCCGTCGCGCACGGAAATCACAATGCCGAGGCCGCCAAAGTGTCCTTCTGTGTCGTCGCGCATATCCGTATAAGCGTCGGGCGCCATGAACTGGCTGTGGGGATCCAGCGTCTGCAGCATGCCCCGTAACGCACCCTGAACCAGTTCCTTGTAACCGATTTTATCGTTATCGACATAATGCCGCCGGATCTGTTCCATAACCTTGGTGAAAACCTCGATGCTGTCAAAAGCATCCTCCGCTTCTTTGGGGAGCGTGTCAACTTCTCCGGAATAGAGCCGCGCGCCGATAAACAAATTGGTCGTAAGTACCAGGCCGATTATAAACCAGCCAAACCCGCGCTTCATCATCTTTGACATTTTCTCAACCTTTCATTCTTTTTTTATCCAGGAACTGCTTTCGGCGTCCACGCATTGTGCGTCGAGCGTCATGCGTCATGGCCTCATCATTGGATCAAGATGCAAAAAACCTTGCTTTCCATCAATCGGATGCAGTATAAACATCAGCTTTGACTGGAGCATGACCGCTCCCGTTTAAAATATCTTATAGTAGAATAGCGGATCCCGGTCGATATTTCAACCGGGAGATTTGTGGAAATGATGGGGCCTTGATGAACAGGGACGAAATTGATTCAGACATGGATGATGATGTTTACGAATCGCCGCCGGTCCGAACAGCGGTTTCTGAGGATCCCTTTGCCCATTCTTTGCGCCAGAACCGGCTTTTCTGGCTGATGGCGCTGGGTTTTGCGTTGCTGCTGGCCGGGGTGGTCTATCTCTACCATCGCCACACCGTGGCGCTGATGCGTGCGGATCGGCAGGAACGCGATCGAAAACCGCTGCTGCGCTCCCTATCGATGACCGGCGCCGATTATGAAGAAGATTTTCTGCTTGCGCAAGCTGCGGACGAAATGCCGCCTTTGACGAACGGACCGGCGCCGCTGAATATCGCCGGCATCAAACAGGCCGCCTACCTGCTGGTCAGCGCGGAAAAGGCATACCGCAATGGCTTGTGGGAACTGGCGCTCGAACATTACAGCCAGGCATTAGTGCTGTACCCGAACCTGCACGATGTGCAAACCCGGATCGGTTTGTGCCAACTGCAACTGGACCAGTATCCCGCGGCCCAGACCGGTTTTGAACAAGCGTTGAGGGAACAGACCAATGCCCCGGCGCTGCTGCTGAATTTGGGCGTGCTGGCCTTGCTTCGCGATGACGACGAACAGGGCTTACGCTACCTGAACAAAGCGCTTGCGGCGCAACCCGATTACCCGGCGGCGCTCTATAACCTGGCCCGTTTACACATGCGCCGCGAAGCCTGGGAACAGAGCGCGGAGTTTTTCAGGCGCTACCTGGACCTGCGCCCCCACGACCTGAACGCCATCCAGATGTACGCCCATGCATTGATCCGGCTGGAGCAATGGGACAAGGCGCGCGTCATACTGCAGCAAACCATTCCGCACCTTCCCCATGCCGCGCCGCTGCACATGATGCTGACCAAAGTGCTGACCCAACTAAACCGTGACGATGAAGCCATGGCAGCTTTAAAAGTGGGCGTACAACTACTCGATGCAGACACCGCCCTGACTATGATCGACAAACTCCAACTGAACGGGCTGCGGCTGCGCGAGGATTATCGCCTGCTCATTCGCGAGCTTGCGGCAGTCAGGAGATAGGAAAGATCGGACATGTCGGACAGGTCGGACAGGTCGGACTTGTCTGACTTGTCTGACTTGTCTGACTTGTCTGACTTGTCTGACTTTATTTGACCCTGGTTTTCCCGGCAACTTTTTCCGCTGTCCGGCCATTGAACTCTGCTGGTTTAACTCCCCGTGAATGATCGCCGATAACATCACTAGATCGTTGAGCGTACAAACCTGAACTGAAACAACCCTGAAAGGAGCAACGCCTAGACGATAGAAATTTGGCCCCGCGGGAATGTACGGCGCTTGCGAGGCCCAGTTGAAACAGGTCGGCGACACAACATGGATGGTTGTGTAAATAAAGCGTAATTCACGGAGGAATTAACATGCAAGTATATAACAATGCGTCAGCATTCTCGGTGTGGAAAAACTACACGTTCAACACCACTAACCTGAGAAATTCGATGTCCAAGATGGCATCAGGCCTCAAAATCAACCAGGCTGGAGACGATCCGGCCGGTCTCGCCATCAGCGAACGCCTGCGCTCGCAGTATCGCAACACCGCCGCAGCCGCCAATAATGTTGAAAACAAGATCAATTACCTGCAGACCGCCGATTCGTGGCTGCAGAAGATCCACGACATAATGGGACGTATGGCGGAATTGTCCATTATGGCCAATGACGGCACCAAGAGCCAGGTCGATCGCAACAACCTGCAGAAAGAATTCGGTCAGATGCAGAAGGAGATCCAACGCATCACCAGCGGCGCCACGGCCGCTGCCAAATTCAACAGCCTCTACCTGTTCCGCGGGTTCAGCGGCGTGCCGACCTCATCCAACGTCGATGGCGATGGCGTCCAACCGGGATTCGGAAATGTTCGTCTGCAAGTCGGTCCTGACAGCGATATGGTCTTCAACGAAGAGCCGCTCAACCTGACAGCCACCAACTTCAGCGCGGTCATCGGTCGTTTCAAGAGCTTCACTTATGGCTCGGTCAATATGACGCTGCTGTCGTCCGACCACACCGACGTAACCTGGGCCAGCCTGATCTGCGGAGCCCACCTGAGCATTTCGACCCAATCGATCGCCCAGGGCGCGGTGGACAAGATGAACATCGGCATCGACTACATCAGCACCGTGCGCGCCAATATCGGCGCTGAAATGAATCGCATGGAGCAGACCCTGGGCGGTCTGCGCAATTACGAAGAGAACGTTCGCGCAACTGAGAGTCGAATTCGCGACGTGGATGTGGCCTGGGAATCCACCCAATTCTCCAAATACCAGATCCTAACCCAGATTGGCACCGCGATGTTGGCTCAAGCCAATGCTCTGCCGGGCAGCGTAGTCCAACTGATCGGTTAATCACAACTACGTCCATGACGTCGGGGGGGGGGAGATGGCTTGCCATCTCCCCTTTTTTGATTTATCGCTCCCCATCTTCGTCGCGATCCTCGTCAACTTCATTTCGACGAAGATCGTGACGGAAATCGTGACGGAAATCGTGACGGAAATCGTGACAAAGTTTTTTTCGCCGAGGATCGAAATCCGAAATCCAATGGCATCCAGGTTGCTAAACGGAAGAATATGTTTTATTGTGCAACAATGCATTTCGAGGTGAGCAATGGCTAACATACATATTGCCGGTTTGGGCTCCGACATGGACATTGAAGGCATCATCGAAAAGATGGTGAAGGCAAAAAGCTACCAGAAAACCATGTTGGAAGAAGATAAGGAAGAGGTGGAAATCGACATCTCCGCCTGGGCCGAGATCAGTAATTATGTCAATGAATTGACCACCTCGCTCGATACGCTGCGCAGTTGGGAAACATGGAATACGATGAATGCCGTGTCCTCCAACGAATCCGCCGTGACCGCCACGGCCAGCAGCGGTGCGCTGGACGACAAATATATCATCGAGGTCATTTCCCTGGCCACGGCCCAGACCTATACCTCGGACAACGTTGCAACCATGACCGGCACGCCCGGCGACGATGCCAACACCGACCTGGTCGCGGCCGGCGTCCTTACCCATGGCGATGTCTTTACCATCGAAGGCGAACTCATCAATATCGACGCATCCGAGACGCTGCGCACGTTGCAGGGCAAGATCAACACCACGGCCGACAGCATGCCCGAAGGCCAGAAAGTCGTGGCCAGCATCATCGACAACCGACTGGTCATCAGTCGCAAAGACACGGGCGACGATCACAGCATGGCGCTCGCCAATGTCACCGGCGACGCCATCGGCGGCTTGAACCTGACGCAAAGCGTGGCCGGCGATCATGCGGAATTCAACGTCAACGGCGTAACCGTGAACCGCCAGAGCAACACCAACCTGACCGATGTCATCGACAACATCTCCCTGTCGCTGCATGACGAAACCACGCCCTCCACCATCACCCTGACCATCAACCGCGATGAGGAGACACCCAAAAACGCGATCCTCGATTTTATCGAAAAATACAACAATACAGTGGAAGTGGTCAGTTTCTTCACTTCCATCAAACTGGGCGGCGAAAGCACCATCGGTGCCAGCGTGAAGGAACTCGGCGAGCTGTACAACGATTCGCTGGCCACTGGCCTGCTGCGGAACCTGCGCAAGGAAGCGACCGAATCCAAGTATCCCGCGCTGAACGAATCCAATGCAGCCTATACCTACAACAATGCCCAGGGCATTTGCTCCAGCCTGAGCGATATCGGCGTCTGGACCAGCGGCGAAGGGAACAGCCTCAGCGTGACTGACGAAAACCGGCTGGATTATATGATCGAGGAGCATTTCGACGAAGTGGAGCAGTTGTTCCGTGGCATCTACGACGAGGACGAAGGTTACATCAACGGCGTAGCCACCGATTTCTACACCTATGCCAACAGCGTCAGCACTTCGCTTACCGGCGATATCGCCATGCACTCCCAGCAGTTGACCGAAAAGGTCGATGAATATGACAAACGCATAGCTACCTGGGACGACTACCTGGCCAATTACGAAGAGCGCCTGTGGTTCGAATTCGCGGCCATGGAAGAGGCTATGCAGAAAATGAAGAGCAACATATCCTGGCTGGCCGGTCAGATCAGCATGCCATCCAGCGGTTAAACCGGCAAGCGAATCCTTTCCTATGGCGCGCCTTTCAAGACTTGACCAGTTGCTGCAAGACTGGGGACACGAAGATCTTTTTCGCAAAGGCCGCGCCCTGCTGATGGACCGCGACGAAAACGCGCGTGCGGTCGGTCTACTCTTGTGCGCCGCTGACCGCTACCGCCAACGCGACCTCGAAGGCGCGCTGAAGATCCTCCTGGACGCGCGGCGCCGGTTCGGTTGCATGCCCCTGGTGGCCATCGTCAACATAATCTGGCTCTGCCGCAAAATGGGCCGCATGCAAATCGCGGCCAACACCTGCCTGGCCATGGCCCATGACGCGATCGCCATGGGGTTCGACGACCTGGGCCTGGAAGCTGCTTCCGCCGCGCTGGTTTTGGATACCATGGGCGATTTCGCCTTGATCCGCGATCCAGCCAGACTGTGCGAGACGGCGCAGAGCTACGCGACCGCGGCCGCGCGTCCACATGCACCAAACTTCGCCCCTGTTCGCGCTGCGCTTAAACCGCCGTATTTGCTGGCCCTGGTCGTGCCCAACCTAGTCGACCACATCGTGGCGTACACCCGCACCGTACTGCATTTTGCCCGCTACCTCGACCGCTCGCGCTTCCGGCTCAAGGTCTACGTATCCGAAAACCTGTCGCCGCGCGCTAAACCGCTGTTCAGCTTCGGCTGCATCGGCGATGCCACACCCGAGCGCGGGGCCGCGACGCTGCGCGAGCTGGAACAGCGCGATGTGCCGGTGCATATCATGGCGCGCGATAAAACGTTTCCAGCCTCGGCCCGCGACCTGGCCGAACAACTGGTGCACGACCGCTGCAACATGACGTTGCTGATCAGTGGACTGGCCTGCCCCATCGACTGGCTGGCTGTGCACTGGGCTCCGATCCCCATCAAAGCGGCCGTGCATATCGGTACGTCGCTGTTCATGCCCGGGTTGGACGTCACGTTTTTCGATAACCCGGCCAACCTGGAGCGCGAACAGGACGTCTGGTCCGAGCGCTTCGGTCGGCGCGAAGTGCTGCGGCTGGGCGTGGACCATGACGAAATCCGCGCGCAGCCGGCCCTTTCCCGCGCCCATTTCGGTCTGCCCGAAAATGCCGTGGTGATCGGCACGTTGAGCAACCACCTGGCCACGCGCATGACCCCAGCCTACATGGATGCCGTAGCCGGCGTGATGGAACAGTATCCGCGGACCTGGTTCCTGGCCCTGGGCGCGGATGACCTGCCGGAACATCGCGCCTTTTTCGCCCAACGCGGATTGGCTGAACGACTGGTCCTTGGCGGCAGTCAGACCCAGCCGGCCGCGGCATTAAAAACGCTGGATATTTTTGCCAACGAGTTTCCCGTAGGCGGCTCGACCAGTGTCATGGAAGCCATGGCCTGCGGTCTGCCCGTGGCGGCTATGCGCTGGAGCGCGGCCCATGCCGAATGCGCAGGCGCCGAGATCGTGGGCCGCGACCTGGCCCTGCCCTCTCCTGACCCGCGTGCCTATGCCCAACGCCTGGCCGCCTGGGTCGCCGACCCGGCACGCGCACGCCAGGACGGCGCAACATTGCGCCGCCGGGCCGAACAGTATTTTTCCGCGCAACGCTACGTACACGATTGCAGCGCGCGCCTGGAAACGCTGCTGCGCGAAAAAACAAGCGCCGGAGCCTGACGACGATACAAGCCATGGACGACATCCCCCAACACCTGCAAACCTATTACCATAGCGTGATCCGCCTGTTGGACGCCCCTGCCCCCAATACCGAATCGGAAAACCTCCATCCGCAATCCGAAATCCAATGCGATTTGCTGGTCCAGGCCGCTGACCCGGATCCCGTGCGACTTGACGCATTGCGCACGCGGTTGCCGGATCATGTGTTCCTGGTCTGGTGTTCGGCGCCTGGAGCGTTGCGACAGGCCGATGACAACGCCCCGGGCCATACGCGCACGCTCGCGATCCCTTTGGATGATGCCGGCGATTACATGCTGAAGCTTTCCTTACTTATCTCGCTGCTGCCGCACAAGCGAACGCGCCTGCTGGTGGATGGCGCGTTTCGTGGCCGTTACCCGAACCAGGTCGCCAACTTGGAAAAAACCATTGCGACCACCCTGGCCAATTGCAGTCAGGAAGCGGATCGCGGCCTGATGCTGCTGCGCTGCGCCATCCGCA
>CAZOLK010000068.1:0-22443 GCA_964580325.1 uncultured Verrucomicrobiota bacterium
GGCTACAGAACCTACTCGTCTCAGCTTCACTGGTTTCGCGGTACAGAACTTCTCCACCAAATCCGTTATAATCAGAAAAAATCGTAAAAATAATTTGCCCTTCAGATTATTTTATTATTATTATAAGGTAAAAAGAAGGGGATAAATTTTCAGTTTGCTTTTATTTCTGTGCGTTGGTAGCTTCGCCAATATGAAAAAACTAAGTTCCTATCAGTGGACGCCCCCAACACGGCGGGACTACGCCGGGGCGGCAGCACGACGACACTCGGCCATGACAGCCGAAGCCCGTCGGCGGAATTTCTGCGTCCGCGCCAGCAGCGCGACCGAAGCGGCCGTGCAGACGGGCATCATGTTGTCGTTGGGCGTGATAGCACTTTTCGCGGTGTGGATTGCCAAGGCCCGCGGCGTGGACGTTCCGCTCTGGGTCGCCATCGGACCGGCAACATTCTTTCTGGGTGTCGGCGTGCTGGCGAACTGCCACTATCGCGTGGTGCTGGACAAGGAGTCCGGCGACTTGCTCTGTCAGACCGTGCTGCTGGGACAAGTGCTGACCTGCCGCCGCAGGCCCGTTGTGGACTACTGCGCCGTCGAAGTCACCACCCATGCCCACACGACCACCCGACGAGGGACTGCCGGCGTGTACCGGGTCAAGGAGCACACCACGTCCATCCGCTTCCGCGTCACTCTGCAAGCCAAGGCAGGCCCCGAGGCGGAGTTGAGCCTGCGAGACGCCCTTCTGTACGAGGACGCCATGGACCTGGCCCAATACGCTGTCGCCCACACCGCCCTGCCCCTGCGAACCGAACATCTGCCCGCGCAGGTCGACAGCATGTCGAACCTGCTGAACACGATGAAGCAGTTCGGACGCTAAGCCGCTGCCAGAGGATGAACCGCGACCTCCCGGCGGGCGTAGCATCGGAAGTGATGCTTTCAGGCCTCTACCCTGGCGATCAGAACGAGTGTTGGTTAAAAGCCGTCGCCCCTCGTGAACGGTTACGAATGCCTTTATATTCATGCGCGTCCGTTGGCGTTTATTCGCGGTTCCCCAAGCGGTACGCTCCTCGACCAGGTCGGGATGCTCGGGATAATGCGGATCTTCGGTCCGAAAACCGCAATCCAAATTCAGGCTGCGCTGTTTTCAGGCCGCCAAAGTTCGGTTAACAGAACCGGTGCAAACGTACAACAGCCCTCAATGGTGGAATGTTCGGCGTTTTCACCCTTGCAGCGGATATCGTCGGTGATGACCTTGAATTCTATGACCAGACCATTCTTCTCCTGTGTTTTTACGGTGAGATGAGCATCGACCGCTACATGATGGCAATTTGAGTCAACGTAGGCGTGGGGCACGTCGTCGTCCTCGTCCCAGCGTTCGTGGCGTTCGCGGATGCGCATCTCTTTACCTAGTCCTTCATAAGGGTAGTTCATAGCCGCGATCTTGAGTTCGCGCGGAGATACCTCGTCATTGTCCGGGTTGAGTAATTCGGCCGTGACGGATAGATGCAGTTTGTCGTGATCCAGGCAGAAACAAGCAGATGTGGCTCTATATCTGGCTTCGATATTGTGGCATAGCAAAATCAGCTCATTATCCATTTCCATGCTCTTTCATCAAACATATTACTGATTAAACATAGCCGCGCACAGCAGAAAGTCAAGTCGCCGCCGAAAAGGTTTGGTCCGCACCGTATTTTTGGCTATGCTGACCGATCATGAAATTTGAAGCAAAAACCGCTTTTCCCCCGCTGTTGGCGCTGATCGCAAGCACGGTCGCACTACTCTTGCCGTGTCTGCGGCGCACCTGGTTGACCCGTTTTTTTTTAATGGGCGCCTATTACGTACTGTTGCTGACAGTCGGCTGCTGGATCTATCATGGCATCCGTTTTTTTCGCTCGGACGCTTTTACGCCGCCGCCGACCTGGCAGGTGCGGACCGCATTGTTGATCGCGCTGGTTGGAGTGCTGGCAACATTTATTTCCGTGCCTGTGGAATTCAAGACCTTGAGTGACGAAACCAATCTGCTGAGCGTGTCGCAATCCATGTTTCGTGAAAAAACGGTCAAGAATGTGATCATGAACCGGATTGTGGACGGGCGGCCTTCGCCGTTTCAATTTCAGGTGCCCAAGCGGCCCCTGCTCTTCCCCTGGCTGACCCATGCGCTGCACGCGGTCATGGGCTATCGTCCCATCAACCCTTTTATCTTGAACGGATTGATCCTGCTGGCGCTGCTCGCCCTGGTCCACCTGGCGGTATGTCATATTTTCGATGCCTGGACCGCTGCGGCAGCCGTGGTGCTGGTGCTGTCCCAACCGGTGATCGGACTATACGCCACTAGTGCCGGGTTCGATCTGTTGACCCATGTTTTTTTTCTGTTCTTGGCCATCAACCTCTGGCTGTACCTGCGCCAACCCAGGCCCGCCGGTTTTGGCTGGCTCTGGATGTGCTTGGTCGTCTTCACCTACGCGCGTTACGAATCGATGGTTTTTCTGCCCCTTATCATGCTGCTGCTGAAGGGATTGGGCAAACTGCCGCCCAAGGTCTGGCGCCCGCACCTGTCGCTGATCGCCTGGACGCCGCTGCTGCTCAGCGCCGCAATTTGGCAGCGCGCGTTGACCTGGGACCGGCACGAACTGCCGCCTGGCGCGGTCTTGTACAGCCTGCGCAACTTCGCGACCAACGGCTGGGATTTCATCAAGACCACGCTCCTGTTTTCATCGGCCCCGCCGTTTGCCGCGGCGCTGAACCTGGCAGCCTGGATCGTGTTGATCTGCTGGATCGTGCAATGGAAAAAACGGGGGCAGCGGCCTTTGGATGATCGGGCGCGCTACATTGTCCTGATCGCGGTTTGCCTGCTCGTGCATGGTGCGCTCTACCTGGGCCACTATTTCGGTCGGATATCGCATCCGGCCAATGCGCGCTATTTCATTTTTTACGCGCTCTGGATGTCGCTGATCCTGGTCACGGTCAAAGCGCTACGTCCGCGCACGGCATCGCCATGGCTGCTGGGAGCGGCAGTGGGCTTGTTGCTGCAATACCATCCGCAAGCAAGCCGGGCGACCTTTACCCGTTCGCTGCTGGAAGTGCGCAAAACAAGGTTTGCCCACGCGTTCCTGGCAAAACAGGACAAGACTGTGCCGATCATGGTGCTGGTGAACCGGCCGGGTCAATACACGGTGCTGGAGCACGGCGCGCTCGATTTCAAGGCGGCAAAGGGCCTGCATGCGCTGCTTTTCAACGATGTCGTACGCAAGAGATGCCGCGTGCTGGCCATCCAGGACCTGCAATGGAATGACGTAACGCCGAAGCCGGGCCAGGAACTGGACCCGGGCTGGTCTATGCGGGTGCTGACGGAAATAACCACCAGTCCAGCCAGTCGGCTGCGAATTGTGGAACTGAGCGTGGGTAGCGAGGAATGACGCATATCCGAACCTGCATCGGGAATGCTTCCGTTGTTGCGCATTCATTTTCACAGCCCTTGACACCGCCCGCTCCTTTTTGTAACCTTTGACTAAGGTTAACAGAAGATAACGAAGGAGAGGGTATGGCAAAAGCGGTAATGGACCCGACTGAAGTCCGGCGCTTTGCGGCGGAGTTGAAACGCTTCAACGAGGAGACGCAAAATAGGCTTATGGCGCTGCAGGCCCGTTTCTCGGCCCTGGGCGATACCTGGCAGGACCAAGAGCACGACAAGTTTGCCGAGGAATTCGCTCAAACCATTAAAGTGTTGAAAAAATTTATTGCCAGCACCCAAAAACATACGCCCTATCTCATGCGCAAAGCCCAACGTATCGAGGATTACCTGAATCAACAATGAAACAAGCCGAAGTCACCTCGATCGAAGTGCTGAAAACGTTTCGCAACCAATTGATCGTCTACGTGAGTGAAGCGCGCCGCACGGTTGAAGATGCGCGTCATAATGTGAGCGGCATGCGCCAATGGCTGCAGCATGATCGGCGCACGTTCTGGGAAACCGAATTGCGCAAACGCCGCAGAGCTTTGGAAGATGCGCAGGCTTTCAAATTCAGCGCGGACTTGAACGAGACCAGTTCCGGCCACGAAGCGCGCAAGGATCTGGAAAAAGCCCGGCGCCTCATGCTCGAAGCCGAAAACAAGCTGGCCTATCTCAAAAAGCTCGGCCGCCAGTACGACAGCCTGGTGGAACCCATGGCCAAGCCCATGGACACGTTCATCTACCTGCTTGAAGCGGACATGCCCAAGGCCATCGCCTTTTTGAACAAAACCATTGACACCCTGCAAAGCTATGCCCAATCCAGCGGGATGCAATCCATTGCGGAACGCGTTGAACCCATCCGCGACAGCGATATCGAAGCCGGCGGTAGGAGCGTTCCAGAGGATACCCACCAAGCGACACCCGACAAACAATATCCAAAATCTAACGCGGAATATCCAATATCCCAGGAAAGGAATAAGGGCGACAACACACCTGATTGCGGATTGCGGATTGCGGATTGCGGATTGCGGATTGCGGATTGCGGCATGGACACTCGCCACCCACTCGCCATTCCCTGCGGAGAAACACCATGAACGTCGGCAATGAAACCAAACTGGTCATGTTGACCAAGAAACTCGAACGTGACTGGGAACATACCCGGACTTACTGGCATGACAGCCAGGCAGACCATTTTGAAGACCGTTACCTGCATGACCTGTTCGCCACCGTGAACACCACGATGAACGCCATGCAGAAATTGAACAAACGCTTAACCCTAATTAGGCGCAACTGTGAATAAGGATCTGAACATCGATAACATCGCGCTGCTGCTGGACGAACTCAAACGATCCATGCGCACATTCGTTGAAGACGTGCGCAACCTGGCGCGCAATATGCACCTGCTCAACCGCAAGGAAAAAGCTTCCATCCAGACCGATTGCGAACTGGTGGATGACGCCCTGGCTGTAAAAAGCGCGGTGATCGAGTCCTCGTTGGAAGAACAGGAGCGCCTGGTCACGGTCAAAGGCGAGCGCCGCCACGCCAGAATCGCGAATATCGCCCAGCGCTGCAAGAAAGAAGCCCTGGACCGCATCGAGCGCGAGGAAGAACAGCGGGTGTTCCTGCTCGATAACCAGATCAAAAAGGAAGAGGCCGAGTATCCCCTGCGTCTGCAGCAGGCTGACGAGACCTTTAAATTGATGCGCCGAAGGCTGGGCGAACAACGCAAGGAGTTGGACCGGTTGAACCAGCTTGTCCATGAAGTCTCGTCCGGGTACGGCTCTGGCTCCAATATGGTTGCGGCGGAACTGAACCTGGACGAAATAGAAACAGCCGGCGACGTACAAACCAAACTGGATGCGCTGGATACCTACCTGCACAACACCGAGGAGACGGTCGAAGCACTGCGCAAGCATTGGTGGGCCCGCTATTTTCGGGTTTTTCCCTTCTCGCTCAACGTGATCCTGATCCTGGCGCTGTGCGGGGGCCTGGTGCCGCTGGGTCTGCATTACCAGCTTGGGCAAATGGCGTTTATCCTGCCGGCTTGCCTGGCCTTGGTTCCCTGCCTGCTGCTCACCCTGATCTACACCCTCAGCGCACGCAGGACCAGACCGCTCCGCGACGATCTTGCCGTCAAACTGGAAAAAGCGCGGCAAAGTTACAACCAGTGCCTGACCACGACAAAGACATGGCACGAAACCGAACGCGAAACCATCCAGGTCTTGCATGAGCAGGCCCAGCAGGAAACCAAGGACAACTGGAAGAACGGCTCGCGCGAAGCCGGCGCACGGCGTCAAGCCTGCGCCAGGGCATTTCGCGAAAAAGAGGCGCGCATGCTCAAGCGCAACGAACGCCTGACCCAGCTCAAAATCAAACGCCTTGCTTTGGAACGCAAAAACCGGATCGCGGAACTACAGGATATGATCGATGCGGAAAAAGAACAGGTCGAGCAAAACTACGAGGCCATTGTGAAACAACGGGCCAAAGCCTATCGCCTGGACCTGCATCGGATGGCCGCCCAGTTCCAGGCAGCGGTCGCACCCTGCTTCGCGCGCATAACCACTGCCCGGGAAACGGTGAACCAGGCTTTTCCGCCCTGGGACCACGCCTTTTGGCAGGATTGGTCGCCGCCCGTCAATATGCCGTCAGGCATCAAAATCGGCTCCTTACACGTAAATCTGACCGAATTCGCCCAGATCGAAACCGAACCGCTGCCGCTACCCTGGCCCTGGCCGGAAACCCAGACGCTGCCGGTCTCCCTCACCTTTCCACAAGCCATGACCCTGTTGCTGGAAACCAAACTCAACGGCCGCGACGAGGCCATCACCTTGCTCAATACCAGTGTGCTGCGGCTGTTGGGCACGGCACCGCCGGGTCGGCTCAACCTGACCATCATCGATCCCGTGGGCCTGGGCCAGAATTTTGCTGGCATCATGCACCTGGCCGATTACGAGGAGACCTTGATCAACAGCCGTATCTGGACCGATCCTCGCCAGATCGAACAGCGCCTGGCCGATGTCAACGAGCACATGGAAAAGATATTCCAGATGTACCTGCGCAACGAATACGCCAACTTGAGCGAATATAACCGGCAGGCCGGCGACATGGCCGAAAAATACCATTTTGTGGTCATTGCCGACTTCCCGGCCGGATTCAGCGAGACAGCGGCCAAACGGTTGCTCAGCATCCTGACCAGCGGCGCTACCTGCGGCGTCTATGCGCTGATGCACTGGGATTGCCGCCGGGCGCTGCCCTCCGATTGCGACGCCGCCGAATTATGCCGCCACGGCGTTCACCTGTTGTTTAATGGCGAAACGTTCGTCTTTGACAACATCCCATCCACAGGCACGCGCCTGGTAATGGATCCCGCACCCGATGCCGAGTGCGTCAGCACGTTTCTGCAAAAAGTGGGTATTGCCAGCATCGACGCCAACCGGGTTGAGGTGCCGTTTTCCTATATCGCGCCAAGCCACGAAGAGGTCTGGACCGAAACCACGGAAAACGCCTTGCGCCTGCCTGTCGGTCGTGCCGGCGCCACGCGCTTGCAGTATTTCGAACTGGGCCAGGGCATGCGTCAGCACGTCCTGGTGGCCGGTAAAACCGGTTCCGGAAAATCCACGCTTTTTCACGTGCTCATTGCCAACACAGCTTTGCGCTACAGCCCGGACCAGGCCGAATTCTATCTGATCGACTTTAAAAAAGGCGTTGAATTCAAATGTTACGCCAGGCAGCGCGTGCCCCATGTGCGTGTAGTGGCCATCGAGAGCGACCGCGATTTTGGGCTCAGCGTGCTGCAGCGGGTCGACGTGATCCTGCAGCAGCGCGGCGACCTGTTCCGCAAAACCGGGGTCCAGGATCTGGCCGGTTTCAAAGCCACTGGCGACGTGCGGCCCATGCCGCGGATCATGCTGCTGATCGACGAGTTCCAGGAGTTTTTTGTCGAGGACGACCAGGTGGCCCAGAAAGCGGCGCTGCTGCTTGACCGGCTGGTGCGTCAGGGCCGTGCCTTCGGCATTCACGTGATCCTTGGCTCTCAGACCCTGGGCGGCGCCTATACGCTTTCGCGCAGCACCCTGGGCCAGATGGCAGTGCGCATCGCGCTGCAGTGCAACGAGGCCGATGCCTACTTGATCATGGACGACGATAACGCGGCGCCGCGCCTGCTGTCACGTCCTGGCGAAGCGCTCTACAACGACGCGGCCGGCCGGTTGGAAGGCAACAGCCCGTTCCAAGTGGCCTGGTTCGGCGACCGCGAACGCGACGCCTGCCTGACGCACGTACGTGCGCTGTCCGACAGACGCGGGCGCGACGATCCGGACCCGATCGTGTTCGAAGGCAACGCGCCGGCCCTCGTGCGCGAAAACCCGCTGTTGCGCAAAACCCTGGCTGCCGGCAATGGCGTCCTTGGCGAACCGGAGCGGATCTGGCTGGGCGCCTCCAACTCGATCAAGGGTCCGACCGAAATCGTATTCCATCGCCAGAGCGGCTGCAACACGTTGTGCGTCGGTCAGAACGAGGAAGCCATGCTCAGCCTGCTGGGCATCGGCCTGGTCTCGCTGGCGGCTCAGCGCGCTCCCGGTGAAGCGCGTTTCATCGTGCTGGACAACACGCCGGCCCAAACACGGCAGCGCATCTTCCTGGAAGGCGTGGTCAATGTCTTGCCCCATAGCGTGGAATTGCTCAACGCGCGCACCATGGCGGAACGTTTCCAACAACTGAACCAGGAGATCGAGCAGCGCGCCGAAAGCGGAACCGCGGATCGAGAGCCGGCCACGTTTATTTTTATCCATCAATTGCAACGCTACAAGCAACTGCGCTACGAGGACGATTTCATGTTGGGCCTGGACGATGACGACGACGCCAAGCTCAATCCAGGCAAACTGCTGAACGAGATCTTGCGCAACGGCGCTGACCAGGGTTTCCATCTGATCGTCTCCTGCGACACGGCCGACAACGCCACCTCTTTTTTCAACCGTAAAACCATGAACGAATTCGCCATCCGCGTCCTGTTCCAGATGAGCGCCAACGACTCTGCCGCATTGATCGACAGCCCGGAAGCCTCGCGCTTGGGGCTATATCGTGCGATCCTTTACAACCAGCAGGAAGCCTGCTTTGAAATCTTCCGGCCCTATGAACTGCCCGATACGACCTGGCTGGAAGAGGTGGGCGCTGCCTTGCGTGCGAAAGCATGAAAAAGAAAACGCCGTGTTATTTAAGGAGAGGAAAATCAAGATGGCCAGGGAAATTCATATCGAGCGGATTGAAAACCCCATCACCCAAGCGGAATGGATCGCGGTCGTTCAGGCTGCGCCAGACGTCTGTCTGGCTTCAGAAGCAAGAACTGCCCGCGGACGCCGTGCCGACGCGGCTGTGCACACAAGCGAAGACGTGTGGGATAAAACTTTTTTGTGGACCGATGACTGCGCCACCTTCACCTACGACAAGGCCCTGGAGAATCCCGAACACCCGGTCCGCCAGGCAGCCGTCGCATTGACCAGGACCCTGAACGCTAAAATCACCGGAGATCGGGGCGAGGACATTCCATGGCTGTGACCGAAATGAAGAAACCCGACATCATCCTGATCGAAGCGGACCAGTTGACCGCCATATCGCTGGGCCTATACGGCAACCCGGTGGTCAAAACACCCACGCTGGAGCGGTTCGCCCAGCGTGGCATGCTCTTTCACCGCGCCTATTGCAATTACCCGGCTTGCGCGCCGTCGCGTTGCAGCATGATGACCGGTCGCTACACCAGCACGCTGCGCAACCACGCCAACCACATGCTGCTCAATCCCGAAGAGATCTCGATCCCTCTATGCCTGCGTCGCGCCGGCTATACCACGGCCCTGATCGGCAAAAACCATTGTTTTATGGATGGCCGGCATGCCAATTATTACCCCGAACAGCCGGCCTTCAGCACGGAATCAAGTTCCAATATCCAACACGGAATATCCAATGTTCAAGGAAAGGAGCAAGGGATGCAAGCCGACGCCCCACACCCTGCCGCTCGCCACCCAACACCCGCCCCCAACGAAATCCTCCGTGCGTTCGATCACCTGGTCCACGGCGATCACATCGGCGTGGACGGTATGGATAGCGACGCGGAGCTAAGAGCTTCTGTCCAATGGGCTCGAGAAAATTGCTGGGGCCAGCAGCATCATTTTGGCAAAAACCCGTATCCAGCGGAAAAATCGGTGACCTATACGCTGACCAGCGCAGCCTGCGACTACGTGCATGCCATGGCCTGTCAGGACAAACCCTACTTTCTCTGGTTCTCGATTCCCGACCCGCACACGCCCTACCAGGTGTCTGAGCCCTATGCCAGCATGTACGATCCGGAGCAGATGCCGGCGCCCATCGCGGACAACCTGGAGAATAAACCGGAACGCCAGCGCATTGCCCATCTGCTGGACCACAACCACGAACGCGACGTTGACCATTTCAAGGCCTTGCGTGCGATCCATTACGGAATGATCAACCAGATCGACGATAACCTGGCACGCCTGTTCGATGCACTCGAAGCCGAAGGTCGCCTGGAAAACACGCTGATCGTGTTTACCGCTGACCACGGCGATGCCATGGGTGATCACGGCATCATCCAGAAGCATAACTTTTTCTACGACAGCATTTGCCGCGTGCCCTTTATCATCAGCCAGCCGGGACGCATCGAGCCGGGCTCCAGCGACCGGCTGGTGGAACTGGTCGATCTGATGCCCACGCTGCTGGACCTGGCTGGCGTACCCGTGCCCCATGGCGTACAGGGTCAGAGCCTGGCCCCTTTGCTGCAAGGCCACGCCTGCCTGGACAAACCCTGCATCGTGATCGAAAGCGGCGAACAGGGCGAACCGCCGCACCTGGCCGACCTGTACGACGACGCAGGCAACCTGGTGGATAAAGGCACCTCGTTTGCCTGGTGCGCATTCCGTGAAGCCTGGCTCGGTCGCGGCAAATGTCTGCGCACTGACCGCTGGAAACTGTGTGTCTATACCAACGGTGAAGGCGAACTGTACGACATGCGCGAAGATCCTGGTGAAATCAGCAATCTCTACGGCCGGCCTGAATATCGCGAAATCGAGCAGGAACTGAAAGAGCAGTTGCTGCTGTGGTGCATGCGCAACCAGGATACGATCCCTGAAAACCGCACTGTGGGTCTCACTTTGAACAAATAAACCCATCCAAAACAAACACTGACAGAAAGGACGATTGACATGGAGACACTGGAACGCAAACCGCGCAAACAAAGAAGCCTTGGACTATGGATCGCCGTCGTGATCCTGCTCGTTTTTCTTTCATTCAGCGTCATGCTCAATTTCGGATTGGGTTTTGTCGTAATGTTGTCAGGCGGCGACTTTGCGTCAGGCAAGGACGCCCAGGAAGAATACCCCGAATTCAAGGAGCGCTGGACTTATGGTCGGGGCGAGGTCAAGGCTGTGACCATATCTCTCGAGGGATTGATTAGCCGCGAGACGGGCGGCGGTTTTCTGATCACGCCTTACAACATGGTGGCCGGTATCCAGCGCCAACTGCGCGCAGCAGCCAACGACGAGGACGTGAGCGCCGTGATTTTGGAAATCAACTCGCCGGGCGGCGGCCTCACCGCCAGCGACGAGATATACCACAGCCTGATCAAGTTCAAGGAATCGCGCCAGGACCGTAAAATCGTGGTCTATGTCAAGGACCTGGCTGCATCTGGCGGCTACCTGGCAGCCATGGCCGGCGACTGGATCATTGCCCAGCCCACATCCCTGGTGGGTTCCATCGGCGTGATCGTGGCCACGTTCAACTGGCATGAACTGGCGCAGAAAATGGGCATCAAGGACGCATCCGTGATTTCGAGCCAGAGTGAGAACAAGGACCTGCTCAATCCGTTTGAACCGGAAAACGAAGAGCAGCGTGCCATCATGCAGGAACTGGTAGACGAAGCCTATGTCTATTTCCTGGACCTGGTCCAGCAGGGGCGCAAATTGGACAAAGAAACGCTCAAGCCCCTGGCCGACGGCCGCATCGTCACCGCCAAACAAGCGCTCGACAACAAGCTGATCGACCAAGTCGGTTATTGGGAGGATGTGCGCAAAAAAACGGCTGAGCTGCTCAACGAAAGCGATATCAAGATCATCGAGTATGAACGTCCAACCGGCCTGTTAGGCATGCTGGGTGCCAACACGCCGATCAAACCCAGGCACGTCATGGAAATGTCCACGCCGCGGTTAATGGTACTATGGTCTCTCTAAGGGTGTGCGCAAAAATTGGTCATTGGTCATGCGGTTCATCCAAATCATGAGTCGATCCGCTCGGTCATCGCTGGGAACCGGATCGCCTAAACTATGAAATCCTGGGGAAAAGATGGTGGCGGGAATCGGACTTGAACCGATGACCCGAGGCTTATGAGTCCTCTGCTCTACCGACTGAGCTATCCCGCCCCTTTCAAGACTATAATATTTAGCACCGATAGTTATGCCGTTCAAGTGAAAAGATGAAAAAAAATCACGGTATCGGGGTTGAGAAGTGATCGACAAGCCCGCTCCCTCGCAGCACCCTGCTCCCTCCCAGCACGTTCCCTCAATCTCTCTCCAGACACAACACTGTGGGTGAGCCCCAGAACCAGGTGCAGCCGAGTTTCGCCGGCAGCCATTCCAGACCTTCGGAGACCATGGGCGCTTTGAGCATGCGGTGCAGGACCATGGGCCAGAAATATTGGTTGCGCCGATGCCAGCGGCTGAAACCGTGGCTTTTGAATGCGTTCAGAATCTGGCAATGGTGGAATAGGGTGTAGCCGCGCGTGTTTTTCTCCACCTTTTTCTTGGCGTTGAACAGCCACGGGATCAGGCAATTGACGCTTTGCCAGGTGGGGTAGTCGACCACGATTACTTTACGCGCCACCCGACAACATTCTTCGATCAGGCTTGGCCAGCGTTCGCAGTGGGGCAACAGCCGGAAAGAGATCACGGCATCAAACGAGCGGTCCTCGAACGGCAGCTCGATCACATTGCCCGCGGTAAAAGAGAGCCGGTCGCCTGTGTCGACATCCGGTTCCAGCAGTTTACGACAGCTAAGAGCGCTGCCCAGCACGGTCACGCGATACCCCTCGCGCGCCAGCGGAACCGCCAGTTGCCCGTGTCCACCGCCGATGTCCAGCACGGTTTCCACGGACTGACCGTCCAGGAATGGACGCATGCATCGCCATTGCACATCCAGCAGCCACTGCCCGGCCTTGCCGGCAAAGCGGCCGGCATAATCGGCGCTCGAAGTCTCGATGTCCGCGGTTTCCAGAAACGCGGCGTTAATTTCATCCGTCATAATGCTTGGCTCCAACCTGTCTTCATACTATAACGTATTGTCCACCTGCGCGACGCAGGTTTCTGGATACATGGATCTTGTTTTTTATGAACATAGCAAAAAAAATCGTGATGTCACTTGTAATTGCCGCAGTGGTTGGGGCCATTTTTTCCTGGCCGTTGCCGCGCTACCTGTTTGACGGCGTCTCGTTTGGCGCCGGTAAATTCCTGCCGGTCCGGCTGGCTCGCGATATGGTCACACGCATGCGACCAGGGGATCACCTGCAGTTGATGTACCACTTCTGGCTGTTCCGCGACCAACTGGCCGGCAAAACTCCGCTTTTTCACGACCTGTATGAATTCAACAGTGGTGAACCAGATGAGCATTTTCGCACACCATCGACTTATTACTTCCCGTTCAGCCTGTTTTATGCCCTGGGCAGCCCGTTGCAGGGTCATGCCTTTGGCTGGAACCTGGCCTGCTTTATCTCGGTCTGGCTGGGCTACCTTTTTGCCTGGCTGCTGTTAAACAGGTACGGCTTGAAAGACCCGCTCAGCGCGCTGCTCAGCGTGCCGGTGCTCACGATCCCCTTTCTATGGCTCAACCTGAGCGGGGACGAGGACGCCTACCCCGAAAAGGTCAGCCCCTTTTTCGTGGGCTTTGCCCTGCGCAACCTGCTGCAAGACCCGCGCCTGCCCTACACTCCAGGGCACTATACCGTTGACTTGGATTATGCCACCGATGCAGCGGATGGCATTGTATTGGGCGAATTCAGCGCCGAACTTTCCGAAGGCGTGATTCTGGCACGTTGGCCGGTTGTAGCCGGCCAACCGCCGCGCAAGGCGTTCGCCAGCCCCCACAACCTGCCGCTCAAGTTCAACCTGCATTATTTCCATGTTGGCGGCGGCATGACCCTGCGCACCATCCGACTGACGAGGGAACCATGAAGATTATCGTTGCCGGCAAAGACCGCACCCATGATCTCGGCGCTGTTGTACGCGAGCAGGCGCACGCCACGGTGATCGCCAACCAGGGCCGCGTGCCCGTACCGTCGGGCATCAGCGCAGAGCACCTTTTGCAGAACCGCAACGAACGCGAGTTCCTGGAAGATTACGCCCGATTGATGCGCTATCGAGACGGCATTGACACGCATCCTTTTTATATCCCGCGCCGGCCAGGTCCGATCGGATTGGTCATGGCTGGGGTCAAAAAAGGGATGCACAAAATCTTGCGCTACCTGTTTGACCGAGTCGCTCTGCGCCAGAACATCATCACCAACATGATCATCAACCAAACCGAGTTCGAACACGCATTTGTGGTGCGCGAAATCACTCGGCTCGAAGCGGACGTGCAGGCGCTGCGCACGGAAGTGACAGCGCTTCGCGCAGCACAAGCAGGCGACCGGCAGCAGGAGGAAGACACATGAGCGGGGTGCGACGTATTGACCAGATGGTGGCCGGGTTTTCCGAGGGCGACGCCATTTCGCGTGTCGTGTTGTTTTTACGCGACGTTTTCCGTGCGATGAATTACAGCTCCGATGTATATGCTGACCCGGCTTGCGTTTCACCAGGCTTTCGCGAAAACTGCCTACCGCTGAATGCCTATGCGGGTGGCGTTGAAGACATCTGCATGCACCATTACGGCATTTCCTCGCCAGCCACGGCCTTGTTCAAAACCGTGGCCGCGCGCAAAGTGCTGGTCTACCACAACATCACGCCAGCCCATTTTTTCGAGGGATTTGACGACGACGTGGTGGGCCAATTGAACGCGGCGCGCGAAAGCCTGGTGCAGGAAGCGCAGACCGCTGACGCGGTGTGGGCCGTTTCGCGCTTCAACGCCGATGAACTGGAGGAGCGCGGCGTCGAGAATGTGCGCGTATTTGCTCTGCCCTTCACGCCCGGCTGTCTGGACGAACCGTTGAAACCCGATTTCCTGCACCATTTCCAGCGCATGCCGCTCAAGAACATTCTCTACGTCGGCCGCATCGCACCGAACAAACGGCTTGAAAATCTGATCCAGGCATTTGGCTGGTACTTCCGCTCGATCAATAAATACTGTCGCTTGCTGATCATCGGTTCGCCGCGGTCGTGTCCGCGCTACTACGCTATGCTGAAACTGCTGGTGGGCGACCTGGACCTGGCCAACGTCTGTTTCGAAGGTTTCGCGGCCGAGGATTACCTGGTCAATTACTACCACATGGCCGACCTGTTCATGACCACCAGCGAACACGAAGGCTACTGCCTGCCGTTGATCGAGGCCATGTACAAAAACGTGCCGGTCCTGTGCCGAGACGCGGGCGGCACACCGGAAGCCCTGGACGGCGCCGGCGTATTGTACGAAGACCTGGACGCCCCGCAACTGGCCTACCTGATGCACCTCGTCCTGTCCGACAAAGCACTGCGCAACGAAATCCTGCAAAGCCAGCAGCAGCGCATGCAGACCATCCTGAACCGCGACCTGAAAAAAGAATTGGCCGAGTTGCTCAACTTATAACATGCTAAGGGCCCTGACGACGGCGTTGATATAACACCATGAAAGAACCAAGTTCCTTTATTTTATCCATTTTTTGACGTGACCCGCAAAAGGAGAGCACTATGGCAAGTCATTTAATCCAACCCCATGGCGGAGAACTGGTCGACCTGATGGTCGATGAAGACCGCAAAATCGAATTGCAGCAAGCTTCGCGCGACTGGCCGTCGTGGGACCTGACGCCGCGGCAACTCTGCGACCTGGAACTGCTGCTCGACGGCGGTTTCTCGCCGCTGCGCGGATTCATGGGCCAGGCCGACTACACCTCGGTCTGTGCATTCATGCGGCTGGCGGACGGCACGATTTGGCCTATTCCGATCATATTCGATGTCACTGAAAAATTTGCCGAGGACCTTTCCACAGGGCAACAGATTGCGCTGCGCTGTCCCGAAGGGGTGATGTTGGCCGTGTTGCGGGTGGATGAAATCTGGCAGCCCGACCGGCATGTCGAATCCGAGCAGGTGTACGGCAGCGTCAACGCGGAGCATCCGGGCGTGTCCTACATACTTGAAAAGACCAACCCGGTCTACCTCAGCGGTCATCTGGAAGGGTTGCAATTGCCGATCCATTACGACTTCCGTCCGTTGCGCCACACGCCTGGCGAGGTTCGCGCAGCGTTTGCGCGCCTGGGTTGGCGGCGCGTGGTCGCGTTCCAGACGCGCAACCCTATGCATCGCGCCCATCATGAACTGACCTTGCGTGCGGCCAAGAACGCGCAGGCCAGTCTGCTGATTCACCCGGTGGTCGGGCTGACCAAACTCGGCGATGTTGACCACTATACGCGTGTGCGCTGTTACCAGGCCCTGCTCCAGCACTATCCCCACCACACCGTCATGCTCTCCCTGCTTCCGTTGGCGATGCGCCTGGCCGGACCGCGCGAAGCTTTGTGGCATGCAATCATCCGCAAAAACCACGGGTGTACCCACTTTATTGTCGGGCGCGATCATGCCGGCCCGGGCAAGAACTCGTCGGACCAGCTTTTTTACGGCCCTTACGATGCCCAGAAATTGCTGAACAAGCATACCGCGGAGCTTGGCGTCGCCATGGTCCCGTTTAAGATGATGACATATGTCGAAGAGCAGGGTGCCTATATGTCCATGGACGAGGCGCCGGCCAACAGCCGTGTTTTGAGCATCTCCGGCACGGAATTGCGTGAACGGCTGGCCCAGGGACGCGAGATTCCGGAGTGGTTCACCTTTGCCGAAGTGGCGCAAGAACTGCGCCGGACCCATCCTCCGCGTCATAAACAGGGTTTTACCGTGTTTTTTACCGGGCTCTCAGGCTCGGGAAAATCGACGATCGCCAACGCGCTGCTGGTCAAGCTGCTCGAGATGGGCGGCCGACCGGTGACCCTGCTGGACGGTGATATCGTGCGCAAAAACCTGTCGTCGGAGCTGGGCTTTTCCAAGGAACACCGCGATATCAATATTCGCCGTATCGGATTCGTGGCCTCCGAGATCACCAAAAACGGCGGCATCGCCATCTGCGCACCTATCGCGCCATACGAGTCCGTGCGCAAAGAGGTGCGCGAGATGATCCAGCCCTTGGGCGGTTTTGTGCTGGTGCACGTATCCACCCCGCTGTTGGTTTGCGAACAGCGAGACCGCAAAGGCTTGTACGCCAAGGCGCGCGCCGGTGTGATCAAGGAATTCACGGGCGTTTCCGATCCCTACGAAGATCCGACCGACGCTGACCTGGTGATCGATACCACGGACATAACGCCAGACGAAGCAGCCCAGACCGTGATCCTGCATCTGGAGCGGGAGGGTTATGTTGGAACCGTGTGAATGGCGCTCTCCGCAAGTGAAATGTTGATTCGAGAACGAAAGGAAAGGATCGACAAGAAGGCGGGTGCTCGTTTCATTTCCGTTCACTCGCATTACGGACGGCGAGCTTGGTGGTGTCGTGATCCAGCACATGGCACGGGCACTTTGTATCGAGCCGCCAAGTCTTGTCTAACATATTCTGTATCAGAACCCCAGATTATTATCCAGTTCCTTCTGCATCTCATACTCCAGCACGTCGGCCATTTCTTCGGCTTCGCTTTGGTGCGGCGCTTCGAAGACGCACAGGTCAAAAATGGCGTAGCCGCCCCAGAAGGTGCCCGGACTGATGCAGTGGATGCGCACGTAGCGGCCGCGTTTGGTCAGGTCGAGTTTGACCATGTCCGAGTCGCCGTTTGTGACATTGCGGCGACGCACTTCCTTGACCGTCTCCCAGGCCTTGCCGTCTTTGGAAAAACGCACTTCGTAATCGCGGGGATACGCTTTCCACCAGTGGATCATCAGCCGGTCGATGCGATATACCTTGCCTAGGTCCACCGTGATGTGCTGGGCCGCGCGGCGTCGCGGCCGTTCCAGTTCCCACATGGTGAACGGATCGCCGTCCACCGCCCATTCCGGGTGCAGCGACTTTGCGGAGACTTCCATGGGTTTGCCCCGGGCCAGGTCCTTCATGTTGACCAGCAAACGGCATACGTTGGAACGCGCGCGCAACCCCGCTTTGTCAAAGGCGACCGCGACGATCGTGACGGGGCCGGGCTTGAGATCTGTAACCGTGCAACGCCAGCGTCCATCCGGACCGGCGCGCGTCTTGCCCACCAGTTTGGATGTGGACAAGGCCTCGGCTATGGAGGATTCGCTGTAGAGATACCAGTTTTTCCACGGCCCGCGGATCAGGCGCAGTTCGACCTTGTCCAGGTTCTTGTCCCGGTCTCGGGCCACGCCCTCGATCGTCAGTTTGGCACCTTCCAGGCCGGCGCCCTCCACCGGGCTCGTGATGCGGATCGTGGGTGCGGCGTTGCACCCCGTCAGGTCAGGCAATTCGTCCAGGGTCAACATGTGCGCGTGGGGATAGGTGCGCTTGACCCACCAGGGCGGATTGCGTACGCCTGTGCCGAACCAGGCCATGGCGTAAATCCACGGCACAGGGTTGGTGGACAGGGTTTCGGGATTGGGCAGACCCGCATTCTCGGCCATGGCGATCATCTTGCCCGGCGCAATGGTTTCGACCAGCTCATAGGCGAGGTCATACGAGCCGCCGCCGACAATTCCTTTCGTGCCCCAGCCATAGGTGTCGATGCTCGCGATGTCCACGTAGGCGTCGCCGGGATAATAGCGTTTGCGATAAGCGATCTTCTGCTCAGGGGTGAGGTCTTTGTCCTTGAAATAATGGCTGCCGTGGGCCAGGTTCCAGACCCAGATCAGGTTGTTCAGCTTGCGCTCCTTGACAAAATAGGTGTAGATCAGGCGCCACAACTCGGCCGTGTGTTCAGGATGCTCCAGGTCGGTCCACCAGAACCAGCCGCCATCGATCTCGTGCAGCGGCCGCCAGAGCACGGGCACGCGGTTGCTGGCCAGGATCGACAGCAGGTCGGCGGTTCGTTTCAGGTCAGCCATGATCCGCTGGTTTTCCGGCGTGCCGGGCTGGACCGCTTTACCGACGTCCATGTCATGTTTGCTGCCGAAAAAAGAAGTTTCCTGTTTCGTCATTATGATCTCGCCGCCGCCCGGTTGCTCGCTGGAGGTTTCCAGTCCCATGCGACCCACATCTATATGGATATCGGCTGCAGTATCCTCCGGCTGCTTAATCGTAACCTCTTTTTCGCTCAACAGAACCCAGTGATACTGCATGGCCACGATGCCGCCGCGCTCGCGCCACCACCACAGCACCCGGTTCATGGTCGCGCGAACAAGTGCATCGTTCTGCTCGGGAGCCTCGGGGTGGCTGCCGGAAGCGTCAAAGCCGAACAGGGCTGGCTCGTACCCGCAAATGTCGAGGATCGTGCCCGGGCCGCCGTTGTAGCTGGAAATCCCGGCAACGACCGCTTTGCCGCGCGTAGCGTCGAAGTAGTTCAGCAGCTTGCGCGCCTCGGGAATCAAATCAGGATTGACTGGCTCGACAGCCGCGGTCATCTGCCGGACCAACAGTAAACTCACCATGGTCCAGCCAACATGCAGTTTCAAAAAGTTCATGGTTTCACCTTCGCATTAACTCATGTAAATATAAAGCATGCGTTTAAGAATGTAAACCACTTCAGCGCGGAAATTCACCGGAAACGGATTCCGTGCGATGGTGCCGGCCACGACGTGGCTCGAGATTTCCGGCGCGCTCGCCATGGCGGTCCGGTGCGTCACCGAAGACGTCAACATACGCTTGCAGGCGTATGCGCAACAGCGGATTTACCCATGTTTCTGTCTGACGGCATGCACCACGATCACCGCCCGAACTCGCGCCGCGGAGGCGGTATACTGTGGAAGCGACAGCCCTACTAACTTGAGCTTGACGACGCTTTGCTGTAGCGCAGCACTTGGGTGGGTCACATGGGCGCGCGGACCGTCAAACATGGCATCGTGCGGTTGAATCAGTGCTTTGCCCTGTACCCTCTTCATTCCGCCACCAGCACGGGTGCGAAGTCCACGGCGTCGGCGCTGGCCAGCAGGTAGTGCGTGCCCTGGCGCATGCCTTGAAAACCGGTTGCAATGCCTTGGCTGTGCAGATGCCCGTAGACCACGGTTTCCGCTTGCGTCGCGTCGATCAACTCGGTGAACAAGGTGTCCTGGCGTTCCGCGTACGCAGGCGGGAAGTGCATCATCACGATCAGCCGGCCTCCGGTCTGCCGCGCCTGTTCCAGCGACAGCCGCAGGCGTTCCGCTTCACGGCGGTAGAGTTTTTCGCATTGTTTGCGTTCCGCTTGCTCCTGTTCCGGTGTGGGCAGTTCCCAGCCGCGTGTTCCGGCCATGACGAATGGTGGTACTTGGATTGCGTTGTTCTGGATCACCGCGCAGCCGACCGCTAGTGTCTGCTCCAGTTTCTTCAGTGAGGACCACCAGTAATCGTGGTTGCCGCGCACCAGGATTTTGTGTTTACCCGTGCGCGCACCGAGCCAGGCCAGGTCCTGCGTTGCATCGGCCAGGTGCATGGCCCAGGAAATGTCGCCCGGCACCAGTACCGTGTCGTCCGGCCCTACCAGTGCGTCCCAGTTATGGGCCATGTTCGCGGCGTGGTCTTTCCAGGCTGGGCCGAACACGTCCATGGGTTTGTCCATGCCGCCGGGCAGATGCAGATCGCTCAGGGCCCAGAGCTTCATCCTAAAACACCAGCTCGTAATAGGGTGTGCGGTGCTCCGCGCCGTTGAGCGTGAATCCGTTCTGTTCCAGCGCAACGGTCTTTCCCGTGCGCCGGCCGTCATGATCGAGCAGATGCACCTTGGTCGGCGTACGTTTGCTGAACTCGATCCTGCCCCAGGCGCGCGCCAGGTCCTGTTGGGTCGGGTATTTTTTGCGCAGCCAGTCGCAGAAGGCGCGGGCGAATTGGTCGCGGTACGCCGGCGCGTAGCGCAGCGCGCCCGAGGTGGAGGGGAAGAAAATATCGTCTTCGTTCTGAAACTCGATATAGGCCAGGGCCGGGTCCTCGGCATAAGTCAGTCCGGTATGCGGATTGCGGTGCTCCAGCATGTTGCTGGTCAGTTCGATGTTGAGCGCCTGCAGGTCCGGAGCAATGTTGACCAGGCCATAGGTGGAGCCGGCAAGCGAGCCTTCGGAGTCTTCGTTCCAGGTGGTGGCGTCTTTATAACTCAAGACCTTATCTTTGTCGCCCGGTTTGAGGCGCAAGCCCCAGATGTGCGACCAGCCGTAATAGATGCCGCGCTTTTTCAGTTCCGCGCAATAGGCGTCCAGTTGAGCCCAGGCATCTGCGCGCAACGCGGTGGAGCGCTCTTTGGTCGCCAATGGATTGGTGAACTTGTGCAGGCGCACGCAGTTGACGCCGTACTTGGCGTAGAACGCGGCTCGAGCCCGGCCCGTGGCCAGATCGGGTGCACAGCCGGCGCTGCCGTTGTTGACGCCCCAGATTTTGATCGGCGTGCCATCATCAAATACGAGGCGGTCGTTCTTGACCTGGAGATAGCCGTGCTTGCCGGCCGGCGCATCGAGCCAGTCCTGCATGCCGATCACGCTTTCACCCGTATCGCTCGCGGCCTGAAACGCATACCACTGGGTCGGATAAGCGGCGTGTACGTCCAGGGATGCATGGTTCAATTTCTTCGCGCCGGCAAAAACATCCACGCTGAACGGCAGCGAACCGGTCGGCAATGCGCCGGGCGCGGCGCGGACGTTGAACCGCTGCAGGCCCTGTGTGTGTGTGGTTGGGATTTTAAAGGTTCGCTTCATGTCGCCCAGTACGGCATGCACTTTGTAGGCGCGGCCCGCGGAAAGCGCAAGCCGGATTTCAGCCGCGTCGCCGGCGTTGTCCAATGCGGTGTGGGTGGGCAGCAGCGAGCAGAGCGGGATAGAGCAAGGGCCGATGGCGCAGGTTTTAAATAAGCCGGTCCTGAATTTGCCGCCAACGCCGCGACCCCAGTAGATCCGTTTCTGGTCCTGGCCCGGATCGCTGTCGTTGATCTGGACCGAGAGCTTGATGCGCGAGGAGAGTCCCGGCTGCACGTTGAACTCGCTCCAGGGAATGGCCGCGTCGTAGGTGGTCAATTTCCGCGATTCATCGCGCTGTACCGTGAGCTGGACAGCAGGTCGGCGTCCGGTTACGCCCTGGCCGTGGTAATAGGACCAGGCCATGGGTGCGGTTCCCTTGATCAGGGCAAAACAGAAATCCGCGTCATCCGGGGCCATGCGCACCTCGTTGGCGACTTTGTGGTAGCGTTTCCGCAGCAGTTCCTCATACTCGGCCATTTCCTTGCGGCGCTCGATCACAGCCTTGATGCCGGGGGTGCGATCAGCCGCTTTGACCACGAAACCGTCGTCGCTGAGCAGGTCGTCCATCATCCCGTCCACGTCGAGTTCGTCCGCGTCGGTCGCGTTCTCGTCAGCGCCCAAGGTCTGCTCCTTCATTTTGATTGCGGCAATGTCTTCTGCAGTCACGTAGTTGGCGCCGAACTTCTTTTTCATCTCCTGTCTGACGTTGATCGGTTTGGCGGCTTGGTCGTTGCCGTTGCCCAGGGCATCAACCGCCATCTGAATGCAATCGCCCATCCACATATTGGCGTTGCCGTTGTTATTGACATGGCGGTCGTCATCGATTTCAAAGCGCAGCAGCAGGGCCTGGTCGCTGATCGCGGCCCAGCCCCTGGCGGCCGGATCGTTTTTTCGCCCGTGATGCTGAACAGCGGCGGCCGGCGCTGCCAGGATGTGTCGCCGGCTTTGATCCAGGGCAGGACCGGCAGGTCGGCCGGAAACGGG